>NZ_JAGEMN010000004.1 GCF_017921835.1 Sporosarcina sp. 6E9
AGCAAGCTTCTTAAAACATTCGCTCGACTTGCATGTATTAGGCATGCCGCCAGCGTTCGTCCTGAGCCAGGATCAAACTCTCCATAATAGAGAAACTTGAATAGCTCGAGTTTCATTTTGCTGACTTCGAATCCGAAGATTCGTTTTTGTTTCGATTTAACGAAACGTTATATCTTGACGTTTTGCTGTTCAGTTTTCAAGGTTCATTGTTATCGCCTTAATAATATAGAAGGAATATAGAATCTAGTTCGACTTATTTCTCTTCTGTAACAGCGACTTCTCTAATATAACAAAAACGAGAATGCTTGTCAACAATTATTTCAAATTCTTTTTTTGATGTTTTGTTGATTACGTGCTGCTTCTTAAGGACAAGTAATAATATAACCCAAGAAGCAGAAATAATCAAGCCTTTTTCAAAAAGAAAATTCTTCTTACTGTTTTTCCATCTATAACAAACAATAATATACCCATTATAACAATAAGCCCGCCGGTTATTTGAGCGGTTGATAGTGTTTCATGAAAGATATAATAGGCTAAGATTGACGCACCTACAGGTTCAAATAGGATTGCAATGGAAATAACATTAGTACTAACCCACTTAAGCGCCCAGTTAAATAATGAATGTCCAAGTAAATTTGGGATAAGCGCCAGCAAGATAAACCAAAACCAATCCATGCTAGGATGCGGACCAAATGATTCTCCTCTTATAATAACATAGAAGAATAGCGTCAAAGTACTTATAGAGTAAACAATAAATGTATAAGTAATTAAAGAGAGATGTCGACGAACTACTTGGCCAAATAATAAATAGGCCGTTATTAACGCACAACCAATCAAGGCCAACATATCACCAAACAATGCTGTTCCACTAACTTTGAAATCGCCCCAACTTATGATAAAGCTGCCAGCGATAGCGATTAACGCCGATAAGATTGTTTTAACGCTTAACTTCTCCTTAAAGAAAAAGTAAGTGCCTGCAAATGCAAATATTGGTTGCAACGTAACCAATACGGTTGAACTTGCCACGGAAGTATAATTGAGCGATTCAAACCAAAAAATAAAATGAAACGCTAAGAAAACTCCGGCGAATGTAGTATTGATCCAATCTCTCTTACTTAATAACTTAACTTCCCATCTATACTTATATAGAAAAACGGGTAATAGTAATAAAACGGAAAAAAACATTCGGTAAAATGCGATAACCCCGGCATCTGCAGTCGCTAGTTTGACGAAAACAGCTGATAAGGCAACGGAAATAACACCAATCATTATTGGAATGTACGGGTTGATACCTGGTTTATCCATAAAAACACATCACTTTCAAATAATCGAGATTATAAATTAATAGTATATCACCTCTGTTTACAATGAACATACTTAAGGAAGTATAATACCTTAAGAAATGAAACAGTCTTACTACAATAATAACAAAGTTTAACTATGTCTATAGGAAGGTACATAATAAGAACAATTTTAATACCTAGATTAAATTATGTTGTTTTATCATTAAAGGAGGATTTCTAGATGAATGATATATTTAAACTATTAAAAGAAGGAAACAAACCTTCCTTGCTGGCCGGAATTGTAAATACGATTATTGCAATATTAAAAGGTATCGCATTTTCCCTAACCGGTAACGTCGCCATGTTTGCCGAAACGCTTCATTCACTAGGCGATGCCGCAAATCAGTTCTTTGTATTTATTGGTTCCGCTTTATCAAGAAAAGCCCCCACTCCACGATTCCCCAATGGATTCGGTCGAGTGGTCAATTTAGTTTGTCTTGGCGCTGTTATTATTGTTGCAATCATGTCATACGAAGCCGTAAAAGAAGGCTGGCATCACGTGATGAATCCAACTGAATCAGGTGGATTCATCATCAATCTCTCTGTTCTTGGTATTGCGATTATGCTTGAGTTTGGTGTGCTTTATAAGGCCGGAAAGGAAATTTTACATGAAGCGGGTATTGAAAAAGGTGGACTCGCGCCAATAACACTGGGTTTTACTAATCTAAAGAAAGCAAAACCAGCAACAAAACTAGTCTTTATGGAAGACTGTGTTGCGACTGCCGGTGGAATTTTAGCGTTTGTCGCAGTTTTACTCGCACATTTCTTTGGATTGCTCGTAGCGGAAGGGCTCGCTTCCATTATCATTGGATTAATGATGTTTTACGTAGTCGGGAAAGTATTTCTGGAAAATGCGCGAGGAGCTATCGGAGAAACTGACGAAGAAATGCTCAATCATATCGCACATATCGTTGCTATGGATTCTGATGTGAAGGATATTCAACACATCGAGGTAGTAAAAGAAGGGGAATTTCTCCACGTGCAAGTTACCGCTGAAGTCAATCCTTCCCATACCCTTGCATACATCGATGACATACGTGATCGACTAATGAAAATTATATTAAATCAAAAAGGGGTTCAAGATGTTTTGATTTCATTTGACGAAGATGACGGAGTGCGTCAGTGGAAGGGTTCTAATCAAAATAATAAAATAGAGGATTACAGTACAAAGTTTCCAGAGTAATTTTTAATTAAGTATGACTAACATCTATTATAAGAAGAAACCGTTACGCATTATTAAAAGCGTAACGGTTTTTTAATAATTATAAAGATGCTACGAGGACTTTTTCGACATCTTCTCTATTCATATTTGAAAACCTACCGATGTTACCATTGATAGTTGCTTTTTCTGCCATAATGCCTACTTTGGAATTATCTATACCATAATCTGCAAGTGTTTCAGGGGCTCCAATCGAGGACCAGAACGATCTTAGACGATCAATGCCTTCTAAAGCAACTTCTTTAGTTGTTTTACCGTCCGGATTCACTTGGAATACTTTCTCCGCCAATCTTGCGAATCGTTCGGGATCTTTATCCAGGTTTTGTCTCATCCAATGCGGGAATATAATTGCCAGACCCCCCGCATGCGGTATATCGTATACCGCTGAAATTGCATGTTCAATTTCATGTGATGCCCAGTCTCCTTGGTAACCTAAGCGTAGGAAGTTATTTAATCCTAGAGTCCCTGCTATCAAAATTGTTTCGCGTAAGTCATAGTTTTCTAGGTCATCAACGAGTTTGGGACCATTCTCAATAATTGCACGCAACACACCTTCACACATTTCTTCTTGTACTGGCGTGTTAGTTGCTTCATTAAAGTACTGTTCGAAGATATGGGACATCATGTCAACGATACCGTATACCGTTTGATCTTTTGGGACCGACATTGTATAAGTAGGGTCCAATATCGAGAATTTCGGAAATGTAAATGGACTTCCCCAACCGTATTTCTCTTCTGTTTCTTCATTCGTAATGACCGATCCGGCATTCATTTCTGATCCTGTTGCTGCTAATGTTAGGACTGTGCCGAATGGAAGTCCTTCTTTAGGGGATGCTTTCTTACTTACAAAATCCCAGGCGTCTCCATCGTATTTCGCTGCACAGGCAATAAGTTTCGTACAGTCAATTACCGAGCCACCCCCAACTGCTAGTAAAACATCGATTCCTTGTTCCTTACAAATTTCTGCCCCTTTACGGGCTGTTGAAATACGCGGATTTGGTTCAACACCCGCTAACTCATGAACTTCCATGCCTAATTTGTCGAGTACTGACATGACCTCATCATAAAGTCCATTCTTTTTTATACTGCCGCCGCCATAAACGACTAAAACCTTTTTTCCGTAAATCGGTAATTCTTCAGTAAGTTTTTCTAATTGTCCTTTGCCGAAAATTAATTTGACTGGGTTATAAAATGTAAAATCATTCATTTGTAATACCTCCTATTTTTCTCTATTATCCGGAACAAGATTAACGATTGCAAAATTAATAGACCTGGTATTTATTATTAACAAATGGACATACTTATTATGGAGGTGTTTTAGATGGGAACTATTCAAAGAATCGCCCTCGCTTTAGTCATAATTGGCGCGTTAAACTGGGGCCTTGCTGGGTTGTTTCGTTTTGATGTGGTTGGAGAATTAGCTGGTGGTTCCGCTGAACCGATTGCTCGACTCATTTATATTATTATTGGTGTAGCAGGACTTCTCAATCTTGGATTGCTTTTTGAAGAGTGGCGAGGAGACAGAGACGTTGTCAAAGTGCATGCCGCAAGTCCGGAAGAAATATGAAAAAGACATCTCCCGTTTTATATCGGGAAATGTCTTTTTTAATTTTTACGCCCATCCACGGAAACGTGATGCTTCCGCAGTCGCGCGAACACCAACCATATAAGCCGCTAAGCGCATATCTATATTACGTGTTGTAGCTGTAGTATATACATTTTCAAATGCTTCTACCATTTTCTTTGTTAACTTTTCACGAACTTCTTCTTCAGACCAATAGTAACCCATATTGTTCTGTACCCATTCAAAGTATGAAACAGTTACACCGCCGGCACTTGCCAATACGTCCGGTACGAGTAATATTCCGCGTTCTGTAAGTATTTGTGTTGCTTCTGCTGTTGTCGGACCATTTGCCGCTTCAACAACAATACTTGCTTTTATATTATGTGCATTTTCTTCTGTAATTTGATTTGCAATTGCAGCTGGTACAATTATATCGCAGTCCAGTTCAAAGAGTTCTTTGTTAGTGATTGTGTCTTCGAAAAGTGTTGTTACCGTACCGAAGCTGTCGCGACGATCTAGTAGATAATCGATATCCAAACCATTTGGATCATGTAGAGCACCATAAGCATCTGAAATTCCGATTACTTTAGCACCTGCATCATGAAGGAATTTAGATAAGAAACTACCAGCGTTCCCGAAACCTTGGATAACGATACGAGCACCTTTCATGTCGATTCCGCGTTTTTTTGCGGCTTCTTCAATTACGATTGTAACGCCTTCCGCTGTCGCGCGGTCTCGTCCTTGAGAACCTCCAAGAACAATTGGTTTACCCGTAATAAATCCTGGTGAGTTAAATTCATCAATTCGACTATACTCATCCATCATCCATGCCATAATTTGAGCATTTGTAAAAACATCTGGAGCTGGGATATCTTTTGCTGGTCCCATAACTTGACTCAACGCACGGACATAACCGCGGCTTAAACGCTCAAGTTCGCCCATGGACATTTCACGTGGATCACAGATAACTGCACCTTTACCTCCACCATACGGAAGATTAACGATTCCGCATTTTAATGTCATCCACATTGCAAGTGCTTTCACTTCAATGTAATCTACATCAGGGTGGAAACGCACGCCGCCTTTTGTCGGACCAACCGCATCATTATGCTGGCCACGGAAACCTGTAAACACTTTAACTTTACCATCGTCCATACGGATAGGTATCCGTACTTCAACCATACGAATCGGATCCTTAAGAAGATCGTACATTCCTTCATCGTAACCAAGTTTATCCAGAGCTTCTTTAATGACATCTTGCGTGGACGTTAACAGCTTCATATTTTCAGTCAATTGTTTTTTTCGCCTCTTTGATTAAAATTTTTACTTCGCAAATATTATAACATATTGCTAGACGTCTTGAAACTAATCTTTTTAAGCAAATACCTGCTTTATTTTTTCTAATGCCCAATCAATTTCTTCTTTATTGATAACGAGTGGCGGTGCAAAACGGATTACCGTATCATGTGTTTCTTTACATAGTAAGCCCAGTTCTTTTAGTTCTTCGCAATATGGACGAGCGTCTACAGATAATTCTACGCCAATAAATAATCCACGCCCTCTTACTTCTTTAATATCAGGATGGTTTATTTTCTTTAATTCATCCATGAAATAGTTGCCGAGCGCCAATGCGTTTTCTGCAAGATTTTCATCTTCAAGAACTTCTAATGAAGCAATCGAGACTGCACATGCCATTGGATTTCCGCCAAACGTCGAACCGTGTGAACCAGGATTGAATACGCCGAGGATGTCTTCGTTTGCGACAACGCATGAAATCGGGAATACTCCGCCGCCCAATGCTTTGCCTAGTACGTATATATCTGGCTCGATGCCTTCCCATTCACAAGCGAACATTTTACCTGTACGTCCAAGACCAGCTTGTATCTCGTCTGCGATAAACAACACATTATGCTTTGTGCAAAGGTCGCGTGCCGCTTTAATGTAACCTGCTGGAGGAATAATGATGCCTGCTTCGCCTTGAATTGGTTCAATCAGAAACGCTGCTGTGTTTGGTGTAATCGCCGCTTCGAGTTCATCAATATCACCATATGAAACTAGCTTAATACCAGGTAGCATCGGACCAAATCCGCGTTGATATTCCGGTTCTGATGATAATGAAACTGCCGTCATTGTACGACCATGGAAGTTACCATTGCAACCGATAATTTCTGCTTGCCCTTCAGCAACACCTTTTACATCGTAAGCCCAACGACGTGCCGTTTTAACTGCTGTTTCAACAGCTTCAGCGCCTGTGTTCATAGGTAGAGCCATTTCTTTGCCTGCCATCTTACAAATTTTTTCATACCATGGACCAAGTTGATCATTATGAAATGCGCGTGATGTTAGTGTGACGCGATCTGCTTGTTCTTTTAGTGCATTAATAATTTTGGGATGACGATGTCCTTGGTTTACGGCAGAATAAGCCGCAAGCATGTCCATATACTTATTACCCTCTGGATCTTTCACCCAAACACCTTCTGCTTCTGAAATCACAATTGGTAGTGGATGGTAGTTATTCGCACCAAACTTTTCTGTTTGTTCAATTACATTTTTCGATACTGACACATAATTCCCTCCTTTTTAATAGCAGATTGTCTCTTCGAATATGAAGAGACAATCCTTTTAACTCGTTCATCTTTATATTATCGTATTTCTTCTTTGTATTATAGTGTTTCTGAAGTTGTTTTTCCTTGCATATGAAGTTGCAAGTAATCCGGTCCGCCCGCTTTTGAGTCAGTACCTGACATGTTAAAGCCACCAAATGGTTGGTAACCAACAATTGCGCCTGTGCAGCCACGGTTGAAGTATAGGTTTCCAACATGGAAGTCTTCGCGTGCTTGTTCAATATGCTCACGGTTATTCGTGATTACAGCACCTGTAAGGCCGTAATCTGTGTTGTTAGCAAATTCAATTGCTTCATCGAAGCTTTTCGCTTTCGATAGACCAACAACAGGTCCGAAAATCTCTTCTTGCATGATTCTAGCTTTTGGATCTAGGTCTGCAAATACAGTCGGAGCGACGAAGTATCCTTTTGAATCGTCACCAGTACCGCCAGCAATTAGACGACCTTCTTCTTTACCAATTTCAATATAGCTCATGATTTTATCATAGGATGCCTGATCAATAACTGGTCCAGTGAAGTTCGAGTTATCCGAGGAATCTCCATAAGTCAATTCATTTGTAAGTTCTTCAACGCGTTCTACCACTTGATCGTAGACTTCTTCATGAATGATTGCACGAGAACATGCTGAACATTTCTGCCCACTAAATCCGAATGCTGATTTTACAATGGATTGTGCTGCTAATTCCAAATCAGCTTGATTGTCAACAACGATTGTATCTTTACCTCCCATTTCCGCGATAACGCGCTTCAACCAAATTTGTCCTTCATTCACGACTGCAGCACGTTCATAAATTCTAGTTCCGATTTCACGGGAACCTGTAAATGATACAAAACGTGTTCTGGCATGATCTACTAGGTAATCGCCGACTTCTGCGCCTGAACCAGGGATGAAGTTAACAACTCCCGCTGGCATACCAGCTTCTTCAAGTACTTCAATAAATTTATATGCAACCACTGGCGTTGTTGAAGCCGGTTTTAGCAGTACTGTATTTCCAGTTACGAGAGCAGCTGCCGTTGTTCCAGCCATAATTGCAAATGCAAAGTTCCATGGAGAAATTACCACGCCAACTCCTAGTGGAATGTAGTGGAACTGATTATATTCGCCTGGACGACTTTCAACATGCATGCCTTTTTTCAAGTCCAGCATTTGACGACCATAATACTCTAAGAAATCGATTCCTTCGGCTACATCTGCATCTGCTTCGTTCCAAGGTTTGCCCGCTTCTTTTGTCAAAAGCGCTGAAAATTCCGCTTTACGACGACGTACGATTGCAGCTGCTTTGAATAAAACATCCGCTCTAAATTCCGGTTTAACTTTTCTCCATGTATTAAATGTTTCGTCTGCTACTTGCATCGCTTTTTCAGCAAGCTCTTGACTTGCTTTAGATACGCGGCCGATAACTTCTTCTTTGTTCGACGGGTTAGTAGATACTAGTTTTTCATCAGTCGTGATACGTTCTCCACCGATAATTAATGGGTAGTCTTCACCGAGATACCCTTCTACTTGTTTTAATGCACTAAGATATGTGTTTTTATTTTCTTCATTTGTAAAGTCTGTGAAAGGTTCATGTTTGTATGGAATCAAAATAATTTCCTCCTTTAATAATGTAAGGTGCAAAAAATATTTGCGCTTTGTAATAGCTTACATATATAATAATGCAAAAGATTCTTGCTTATTTCAAGTATTATTACTTTTATTTATACATTTTCTTATTTATTAGTCGATAGGAGGAGTTTTATGCGAAAAGAGATAGATGCGCTTGCCCCTTTTTATGCATTTGCAATTGAACATGCAGCGCTTGGTATCCACGCAATAGATAATCATGGCCATACAATTATTTACAATAATAAAATGAAGCATATAGAAGGACTTGCGCTTGAAGATGTCCAAGATCGCTCTATTTTAGAGTTGTTTAATTTTGATCAGGAAGAAAGTACTTTGCTTAAAGTTTTACAAAGTAAAAAAGAATTATTGAATGTAAAACAAACTTATTGGAATAGAAATGGGATTGAAATTACGACTATCAATGATACCTATCCGGTCTTTAGGGACAGGAACTTAATAGGAGCAATTGAACTTTCACGTGATATAACTGCATTAGAAAAAATTCTGCATCAACCAGATTCGAAATCCAATAAACCCATAACTTTCAATGAGATTGTGGCATATTCGTCACCAATGAAAACTGTGATTTCAACAGCTAAGAAAGCGGCAAAGGCCAAATTATCGGTTCTATTAATCGGTGAAACCGGGACTGGAAAAGAATTAATCGCAGAAAGTATCCACAATGCATTGTCACCATCTCTTCAATACTTTTATACGCTACATTGCCAAAGTTCGGATCCGTTTCTAATCGATCGATTACTTGAGGACTTGAATGAGTCTGCTTCCTATACGTTGTTTTGCGAGCGAATCGAACTCTTATCCATTCCTTTACAAAAAAAGTTATTGGCTTTGCTGTCGAAGTCGGATAGCGGAAATCGACAATTCATCGCGAGTATTGGGGATGATCCTGTTGAATTAATCGCCGCTGGAAGCTTATTGAAAGAGTTGTATTATTTCTTTTCTTCATTTGCGATTCGGATTCCGCCACTTCGGAAAAGACCCGAAGATATCATGCCGTTCATTTCAACATATTTAGCGCGCAGAAGTGAGCGTTATAATAGTGCGATTCAAGGAGTTACTCCTGATGTTGAGAAGCTATTTAAACAATATGATTGGCCAGGTAATATTCGTGAACTTGAAATTCTGTTAGACGAAGTGACTTCCCTTTCATCGACAGAAACCGTGATTACTTACAATATGTTGCCGCTTCATTTCAGGGTAAAAACTGGTGACAGAGATGCTCAGTCCGTCGAAGATTTTATTGTCCACCGAAACAAAGAGCTACTGCCGCTTGATGAATATTTGCATGCTGCTGAAGAGTACTATATTCATAAAGCGATGAAACTCCATGATGATAACGTTACAAAAACGGCGAATGCTTTAGGCATGAGCCGCCAAAGTTTACAATATCGTTTGCGGAAAATAAAAAATGAGAGGTAGGCATCATCGCCTCCTCTCATTTACTTATTGACCTGATTGTTCGATCCAATCTTGAAGCTTTTCTTTTAAGGAATTAAATCCTTCAGCGTCTTGCTCTTTAATCCGTTCTTGCAAAGATTCACGCAGACGTTCGTTTCGGTGGTCGGTTTCTGGTTTTTCCTGGAGTGCACGAATCGATAAACTAATTTTTTCAGCTTCTTCGTTGACTTCCAGAACTTTCACTTCGACTTCTTCTCCGATAGATAAGAACTCGTTTACATCTTTCACAAAACCATATGTGATTTCGGAAATATGGACGAGTCCTTGCGTGTTTTCATCGAGTGAGACGAACGCGCCATAGGGTTGAATGCCCGTTACTATTCCTGTGAGCTTTTCTCCCGCTTCATACTTTCTCGCCATTTGAAACAGCTCCCAATTTTTTATACGTATCTGCCATAGGGCCATCTAAATTATATCACGAATGCATATAGCGGGCAAAAAAGCATAGTTATTCACTTATTGAATCTCGTAAATTGTCCAGATATTTTTTTCGATATCTAAAATCATTTTTGCAAAGTAGTTAATCGTGCCATCTTTTTCATAACCCACAGGGACAAGCGGTGCACCGTTAATGCTAGCCTCTCCTCCCATTTCCACAGATAAATACTCTACTTGTTCTAATATAGAGTCTTTTTTCGTCCAGTCATCCATATAGGCTTCGAGCGAAATTGGGACATATTCATGATTGAATAGCTGCCACATCGTCTCAGGATCCTCTTGTTCATTTGCATAATCGTAAACGCCTATAATCATTAGCGGGTTCGCGTTTTCTAAAGTCATTAGATTATGATCGTGAGAGAACTTTTCATATAACTCTTTGACTTCTAATTGATACTTGGAATCTTGAATATCAGTTGTAATTGTCCCGTATCCCATGTATTCTTCGATTGTAAATAATTTCAAGTTATTATTCTGTGCGGAGCTTAATGCATCATAAATATGTTGTTGATTTAATCTCTGATAACTTTTCGATTTCTTCCAATCGCTCTCTTTCATCTCACTAATGATTTTCTTCATGATAAAAGCGGCTGGTGAATCCCCGCCGATATTTGCAATCTTTTCCCAAACGGCACGATATTCTTCTTTTACTGCGCCATGTTCATCAAATATTGCATTTGTTTCGCTATGTTCATAAAAAACCCCGTATTTCTTATTGTCGTCGATAACTAATGCATTAAATAATGTTGTATATGAATGTGATAACATTTCATAATGTGTAGTAAATTGTTCAGAAGCGAGTAGTGTGTTTTCCATATCGATTAAATAGTCTAGTGATTGGTCCAATGGAATATCTAGGCTTTCTACGTTGAACAAATGCTCGTTTTCAAGCATTGTCATATAGCCACTTACGTCTTCGTGAAGCGAACTTCTAATTTTCTTACTCAATTCATTGGTCTGATATTTCGGGAATAATGGCGCATACATTGGTATCGATGCTGGATAAAAGTTTTGTTTCTCTAGTCCTGTTAGAACTTTTTGAAAGTCTTCAGGGTACGAATCTTTCTTTTCCATAAACTTATCAATATCAATACTGTCATCGACCATCGCATCTTCGAAGATTTCGTGATGGTTGTAGTAAATTGTATAAAAGGACTCTTGAATATAGGAGAGTTTTTCCAAATATGAATGAATGAATTCTTCACTTTGCTTTTTATCATTTGTCAAAGGTTTTTTAATTACTCGCGTGGCCATTTCAGACGGCAATTGTATTTGTTCTAGTAGTTCCTGATATTCTTCCTTGATTTTCCCCTTATCGATTGGTTCATTTTTTTCGAGTAATCTTTCGTAACGCCTAATCATTGAATCAAAATCCCTGCGCGGGGCATCGGCTAATCCGCTTGTAAAATCATAGTCGTTACTTTCAATTGTTTCAGGAATACCCAATTCATCGAACTTATTTTGTACTTCTTTTTCAAAGTCTGTTTTTATACGCGCGATATACTTTTCAGTTGAGGACCTTTGATATTCCTCACCTGTCACTACCGAAACCGTGATGAGGGCTAATAATGTGACAATCCCTGCTACCCAATAAAGAAGTACTTTTTTTGACGATTTTTGCTTTACGAGTGGATCGCTTTCGACTTGCTGCACCTTGAATAGGTTTTCATATGTGAATGAAAAACGAAGTCGATCATATGATTTTTCTAGAAACTTTAATTGTTTCTCGATTTGCTGGTCATTTCTATTGAGTCTTTGACGTGATGCGGCAATTAAATTCACGACTTGATTTTCTGGAATCCCTGTAAGAAATGCAATTTCTTTTTCTGTCATTCCATGAAAATAGGAAAGTAATAAGGTGACTTTATTTTCATAGTCGAGATTGATTATTTTTTCATGAAGTTGTTGGTCTTCCTCAAATGGCAGAAACGTTTCCTTTTCAAGCGGCAGATCCATATCCCCCAATAATGATAAACCAATCTTATACTGGACTAAACGAAGCTGATTCTCGTCCACAATTTCTGTTAGCTGATTATATAATTTCTTGAACGTTGCTTCAGTTACCTGCTGTACTTGAAGCGAATTACAACCGTATTGAAGGGCGAGTTGTTCGATTTCTTTTGCGTGACTTCCCATCCATTTTATAAAAGCTTCGCGGTCTCCCGTCTTTAGCTGATTGTATAGCTCGACATTCGTTATGATCATCATCCCCCTACTCATCAGTGAATCCCATTATTGTAAAGGATACACGATACGCCAACCGTTTTTTGTCCACATCATGTTTATTTCTACTATAGATTCTTTACTCGGGTTCGTTTCTTGGTTGACCGTTAGCGTTGCAATGCCTGGCCAGTTTCCATTCTGATCTTGTTCTAGTCCTTTAAAAGAAATCTTTTTGTACAGGTTTTCCATATTTGTTGGAATATTTCTGCTAGGCTTTTTAATGTACTGATCTTTTTCAATTACTTCCGTTCCATCACCTTGATAGTAGAAAGCGTATTGTGTTTCAACGTCCCCTCTCTGCGCAGCATAAAAATAAGTCGCGATGATGTCAATTGGCGTCATATAATTCATTTCATCGAATGACTTCGATTCGGCGATATAATCGTACCTATAGGAGATCAATTCTTTTTCTATGGAAGCAACGTCTATTTCTGGCATAACCACTCTTGATGGTAGCGGGTTATGAACGATCTCTTGCAGAAAAGTTTCTCCGTTTTTATCTATCGAAATCGGAATATATTGATCTTCCGTTTCACTTTTCCCGATTTTGATATAAGCGTAATAATTTCTTCCATATCGCTCTATGTTTTCAGTGGAAAATTCGATGGAGGTCGCTTCTTCAAATATCGAAAACCCTTTTTCCCAATCTTCTACAAAGGTCGCCCGCCATTCCTCTGCAACTTCTTCGTTTTCATGTAAATCTCGATTATTAAAGTTGAATAAATTCAACATTGTCACTGGGTCATCCATTTCATTTGCATAGTCGTAAACACCGACCACATAAATAGGCGATAGCCCTTTAAATAGGGTTCTGTCGTAGTTTTCTTGGAACTTTTCATACAACGCTACTATTTTCGTTGTAAACAGCTTGTTTGGCAGTTCGATTTTTTCATTAACAAGTGTAGGCTTTTTACCGAACATGATTTCCTCTAGTTTACCTTCTTGTGCAAGTTTAAGAGCGTCGAGGATAGAATCACGAGTGAATCGATCCCAACTTTCCGACGCCTTCCAATCAGACGCTTCCATTTCCTTAACAATTGGTTCTACAAGGTAACTAATTGGCAACGCTTCTTCTGGATAATAAAAGTTTCCCCATGCATGTTGAAAATGAATTGGGACAATTCCTTGAACTTTCATCTCATCAATCAGGTCATTCCCTTTCATCATTTCGTAAAAAAACGAAACGAAATAGCTTTCCAAGTCCTTGTAATAACTTTCAGCCTCATTAATTTGTATAACGGCTGGTTGCATTGCAGTTAATTCTCGAGAAATCCAATCTGGACTATAGACCATATTGGCGTGATTGAGATAATAGTCATATGTCATTATTCCGAAGTATGTGCGTGCATTTTCATGATAGCTATAGCCCAATAAATCATGATTTGATGATTTATAATAACAAGCATTAATTTCGAAAGTTTTATTTTTCGCGCACAATTGAATGGATTGGCTTCGCATTGTGTCTATCGCATCTTGGAGTTCTCTCGGAAACTTATCTCTTGAAAGCATTAATAAGGATGCTTTTTGTGCGCCCCCTTCAAATCCTTCAATTGTTTCGCGATTGTCCCACAAAATGGCATTGTACATCGTGATTAGATTTTCAATTTTTTCACGGTAGCTCATAACATGATCAATACTCGCGCTTTCGCTTTCGTGAAGCGGCTCTTGTTGAATATCAGCTATCATTTCGGATGGTAATTTTATGTCCTCAATGATGTTCGCGATTTGCTGGTCTATATTTTCAGGGATTTCTCCACGATTCAATGAATCTTTAATAGTCTTCATTTGATTATCTGCTTGTCTAATGAAATTCAACTGGTCAAATCTTGAATCTTCGAGTTTGAGTTTTTCTTTCCGTTTAGCACGTTCAGTTTTATATTTTTCTTCCAATACTATGAAAGATTCCATCTCAGTAGCATTGGCAGTCGACTTGTCTTTCTTGTTCGGTAAAGACAATGGCACCGATATAAGTAACAAACCCAAAGCCAATACACCTAGAATTGGCCAGAATACTGACTTCTTGTTTGATTTGATGACAGGTTGCTGGTCTATAGAGCCGAATGCTTGGTCAACTTTAAATGTTATGGGTATGCGATGATAGGATTTTTTTAAGAGTTCAAAACTTTTTCTTTTTTCACCGAGCAATTCACTTGAAGTATTAATGGCTGACGCAACATCTATCGTGGACTCTCCAGTAATAAATGATATTTGTTCATGATTAAGATCATGATCAAAAGACAAGATAAATGGGACGCGATATTGCTCATTAAGTTCTACAATTTTCATATGAAGAAGGGTGTCTTCTTTAAAAGGAAGTGCATTTTCAGGAATGGAATGCATCGAATCATATTGTGCAAGTTTCTTTAACAAAATTTTATAAAGGGTGAGTAATAATGGATTTGTTTCATCAAGAAGACTTAAATCATCACGAATAGCGATATATGTATCTAACGTCACCTCATTCGCCTCTGCTATAGAAAGGCCATATTGAAATGCGAAACGAACCATCTTGCCACTCTGCATGTTAAGCCATTCCAGCAAATGAGCAACGTCCCCGTTTTTTGCATTTTCTACTCGTTCATTTTCTTGCACGAGTCGCCATCCCCTTCCCCGACAAATGTTCGTGAATCTTATTATACCAGAAGGTACGAATTATTCAGTTAAATTTTGCCGCTTGCAATCTATTTAATCATTCATTGTCACGTTTTATTGTATGGTTCATGTCACCTCAGGCAAAACTATTCTGTAATTTCTCACTGATTTTGGAACCGTGTTCTTTCCTTTCTATATGTGTTACGTCACTTTCGTAGGATTTTTTTCACTTCTGATGTAATTCCTTATGTATTCATGTACAATGAAAAAATGTTTGTAAATAGAAAGAGTGATGAATTATGGCGCCACGTGAACAGTGGACATCGAAAATCGGTTTTATCCTTGCCGCAGCGGGTAGTGCAATTGGACTTGGTGCGATATGGAAGTTTCCTTATATGGCAGGAACAAATGGCGGCAGCGTTTTTGTTCTGCTCTTCATAATTAGTACGATTGCAATTGGTCTTCCTATTCTACTTGCGGAGTTCGTCATTGGACGAATGGGACAAGCAGATGCGGTAACTGCGTTTAAACGGTTGGCACCTGGCAGTAAGTGGAATCTCATTGGTTGGCTAGGATTTGCTTTTGGATTTATTGTATTATCTTTTTATAGTGTTGTCGGCGGTTGGATTTTATCTTATTTAACACGAGCACTTATCTTTAAACTGAATGGATTAGATTATGGATTGATGTTCGATTCAATTACGGCTAACCCGATTGAAATACTGCTTTCACAAGCAGTGTTTATGCTGTTAACTATTTGGATTGTGCAAGGCGGGATTAAAGCTGGGATTGAACGAGCAAGTCGATGGATGATGCCTTTATTGTTCATATTTTTCATCATCCTAGCCATCCGCTCATTGACACTTGAAGGTGCGATGGAAGGTGTACGTTTCTTATTTGTACCAGATTGGTCTTTACTAACGGGTGAAACATTTTTACTTGCACTTGGTCAAGCGTTTTTCTCCCTTAGTGTAGGTGTAACTGGAATGTTGACATATGCTTCTTATTTACCGAAGGAGGAACGTCTTGGGCAATCCGCGGTGAATGTATCTTTATTGAATATCATTATTTCAATTTTAGCTGGCCTTGTTATTTTCCCTGCGGTGTTTGCACTTGGACAATCTCCCGCCGAAGGCCCTGGTTTAATCTTTGTTGTTTTGCCGGCAATTTTTGAACAGATTCCGTTTGGGAATCTATTTATGATTATTTTCTTCATCTTGATGCTTTTTGCAACATTAACATCTTCAATCTCTATGTTGGAAATTGTCGTATCTACAGGTATACGTGAGCGTACTGAACGCAGAAAACGAGCCGCTTGGGTATATGGCTTACTTATTTTCATCATTGGGATTCCAAGTGCTCTGTCTTTTGGGGTATTGTCTGGTATAAATGTCTTCGGCGGAACGATTTTCGACTTCGCGGATCTGTTAACAAGCCGAATCGGAATGCCGATCGGCGCACTATTCATTTCAATATTCGCAGGATTTGTATTAACGAAAAAGCAAACGATTGACGAATTAAATACGCATCCGGCGATACATGCCCTATGGAAGTTTCTTGTTCGATTTGCCGCCCCTCTGGCAATCGCCATTATTTTCGTCGCTTGGATTATTGATATAACATTTTAAAAAACAACCTATGGATTTGAAATCCATAGGTTGTTTTTTTCACACAATACATTTTGCTTCGTATTTTATCGCTAACAGCTTATAAGATATTTGAACACATTTTTCGATTGGAATCCACATTTCATAAGAGTGTTCGTAAATCTCGCGAATTTTTTTTGCGAGATCCGCTGGATGATCAAGTCGATGCAGTTCAGCTACAACATCAACGATTTCGAGTTCATATGCTTTTTCACCTTCGTCGAATGGGTCCCATTGTTCGAGTAGGTGGATTGCTTTTTTATTCATTTCGAAAGTTTCCATTATTGATTCACCTTATTTTTATTTGGATAATTATATGATAGCATAGGAATGGAAAAAGAAAAGGGGGAGTTTTATGGGTATTTTCGAGAAATTCATTAATCGACGTGAAACGCGGTCCATTAAATGGGATCGATTAGAAGAAGTTTATGGCATCGAAAATGCATCCGATATATTGCCAATGTGGATTGCTGATATGGATTTTGCAGCGCCACAAGTTGTTATCGATGCGATGCAAGAAGTACTCGATCATGGGGTTTTTGGCTATTCATACATATGCGATGAATGTAAAGATGCGATTCGATCATGGCTTGAAGAACGGCATTCTTGGAAAACAGAGAATGAATGGATGCTATTTCATCATGGCGTTGTACCTGCGATTGCTACGGTTATTGAAACGTTTACCGTAGATGGAGATGGCATACTAATTACTCCGCCCGTCTATCCACCGTTTTTTCAAGTTCCGAAACTTATGGAGCGCACCATCGTTGAGTGTGTCATGATTGAAAAGGATCGAAATTATTCAATTGACTTTGTCGAATTTGAAAAAGCGCTTCAACAAAATGTGAAATTGTTTATCCTTTGTAATCCACATAATCCTGGAGGGATTGTTTGGACAGAAGACGACCTTCTAAAAATTATTGAACTTTGTGCAAAATACGATGTTTTTATTTTATCCGATGAAATTCATGCAGATCTTGTATTCCCTGAACACCGACATATTGCATTGGCTTCAATTGCCGGTGAGGAAGCCCATAGAATTATCACATGCGTCGCGCCAACGAAGACATTTAACCTGGCAGGCGTTCAAGCCGCGATAATGATTGCAACTGATCAAGCGGTTCGTTCAAAACTTGAACAAAATGCATTAGCGCACGGCCAGATGTCTCTTAGTCCTTTTGCCGCGGCTGCCGTGAAATCTGCTTATATGCAGGGCGGGCCATGGCTTTCTGAGCTTCTTGAGATAATTTCCGCGAATATGGACTATGTGATTACGGAATTAGAAGAAGCGCTGCCAGGTATAAAAATAAACAAACCTCACGGGACATATTTATTGTGGATTGACTACCGCGGTACAGGACTTTCTGAAAAAGAGATGATGGACAAACTTTTAACTATAGGAAGGATTGCCCTGGAACCAGGTTCGAAATACGGTGAATCTGGCATTGGTTTTCTGCGCATGAACGTTGCATGTCCTTTTTCTACTGTTCAAAATGGCGTCCAACGAATCATTACTGCATTATCATATAAAAATGAGAACCTTCAATTTTGAAGGTTCTCATTTTTTTTTGCTTCGTTTTCTGCGCGGCGTTCACGCAGGATTCTTTCTTCAAGTTCTTTTGTCTCTTCTTCTTGTTTCTTGGAATTTCGACGAATCCAATTGAAGGTAAGGACTAAAAGAATCATGAAAAATATAAATGAAATTGCAGCAGGTATATATTCTGCTTTATCTTGTGGAAAGTAAAGGAACGGCATTAATAGAGCGTTCATTTACGTACACTTCCTTACTTAATTTATTTCACATGACTGGATTACTTTTGTAGGATTTCGATTGATTCAATTGAAACATCTTCAACCGGCTTATCTTGTCGGCCTTTTTTTACTTTTGCAATTGTATCTACAACATCCATACCTTCAATTACTTGTCCAAAGACGGTATGTTTTTGGTCAAGATGTGGCGTTCCGCCTAGTTCTTCATAAGCGTCTGCGATTGCATCCGGCCATCCGCCTTTTTTCATTTGGTCAGCAGAGCTTGGTACGTCTGATGCGTGTACGATGAAAAATTGACTTCCGTTTGTACCTGGTCCTGCATTTGCCATTGAAAGCGCACCTTTAAGGTTGAATAATTTCATCGAAAATTCATCTTCAAATGTATCGCCCCAAATGCTTTCTCCACCCATGCCTGTGCCTGTTGGATCGCCGCCTTGAATCATGAAATCTTCAATGACACGGTGAAATATAATACCGTTATAATAGCCGTTTTCAGCATGCGTTAAAAAGTTTTCAACTGTTTTTGGCGCAATTTCTGGAAATAATTTAATTTTGATTGAGCCGAGTGTCGTGTTCATTACAACAAGTGCCTCGTTTGCCGCAACTTCGTTTGTTAATTGTGGATACATTGTTATTGCCTCCTATTTTTCCGTAAGAATTTCGATTGATTCAATAATAATATCTTCAATCGGTCGTGTGTCATTTGCTTCTGCTTTTGCAATTTTATCAACTGTGTCCATTCCTTCAATCACTTGACCAAATACAGTGTGGGAATGATCGAGATGCGGTGTGCCGCCCATACTTTCATAGGCTTCGCGAATTTCATCAGAATAAACCAAGTCTTTTTCCTGTTCAAGCGCAGCTTCGTCTACATCAGTTTTCTGTACAATGAAAAACTGGCTCCCATTTGTATTCTTTCCAGCGTTTGCCATTGAAAGCGCTCCGCGGAAATGAAAAACTGAATCTGAAAACTCATCTTCAAATGAATCTCCGTAAATACTTTCCCCGCCCGCACCTGTTCCGGTCGGATCACCGCCTTGAATCATGAATTCGTCCATTACGCGGTGAAATATTACACCATCATAATAGCCTTCCTTTGCATGTGTCAAGAAGTTTTCAACCGTTTTTGGTGCAATGTCTGGAAAGAGTTTGATCTTAATCTGGCCAAGGGTTGTGTTTATCGCAACAACTTCTTCATTATCCGCTACTTCTGTTGATAGTTGCGGATAGCCATCCACTTCTTTTGTTTGTTCCTTATCAGTTCCTGTACCGCAAGCGGATAGGACGAGAAGTAACAAGACTGTTAGTAGAAGTAAGGAATATTTTCTCATTAGCAATCACCATGTTTACTCTACCATATTCACTTTCAAATTTCGATTATAAAGCAAATGCTTTCTTCGGGTTTCGAAGTGTTTTATACTTGAAAATAAGCACGATTAATGAAAGAAGGTTTATGGACATGGATGTACTAAAAAGAAACTTCATCATTATGTGGGTCTGCAATTTTCTCGTTGCTGGAACAACGACGATGATAATGCCATTCCTTTCCTTATATATCGACACGTTTGGCGATCATTCTGCTGCTTATGTTCAAAAATGGTCCGGTCTTATTTTCGGTGCAACATTTATTACTGCCTTTATTATGTCGCCAGTTTGGGGAAGGATAGCAGATAAGCACGGCTTTAAACCTATATTAATTATTAATGGGCTTGGACTTGCTACATCGATTTTCTTAATGAGTTTCGTGCAGACCGTTGAAACCTTTTTTATTTTAAGGCTTGTGATGGGAATTGTAACCGGTTTTATCCCTACCTCTTTGGCGTTTATTTCATCCCAAACAGCTAGGAATGAAGCTGGTAAAATGCTAGGTACATTGCAAATGGGAAGTGTTTCGGGGATGCTCTTTGGCCCCATGTTTGGTGGTCTACTAGCGGATGCTTTTGGTTTTCAATATACATTTATCATTACAGCGATATCAATTACAACTGCGACAATTATCGTCCTATTTGGGATAAAAGAACAAATTCGCGTGAAAAGTAAACGTGCAATTAGCTATACGCGAAAAGCAATTGTAGGCGGCATTTTCCGCCATCGGTTGATGCTAACAATCATGTTGGTTACGACGATTATTCAAATCGCGAACTTCAGTATCCAACCTCTTCTCTCTCTTTATGTTGCTGAATTAACGAATGCAAAAGATGTAGCTTTTCTTGCTGGTGTTACATTTAGCGCGGCAGGACTTGGTAATTTATTGTTCGCCAGATTTTGGGGTCGCCTTGGCGATGATATTGGCTATGAGAAAGTCTTGTCGGTCCTTTTACTTCTATCTTTTATATTTGTCATCCCCCAGGCATTTGTAACAGAATTATGGCAGCTCATTATTTGTCGTTTGTTATTCGGAATTGCCGTCGGCGGAATGATCCCTATCACTACTGCGCTTATCAGAAGGGATGCGCCTGTCAATATCCAAGGAGAAATGATGGGATACAATACGAGTTTTAGATTCCTTGGTAATATTATCGGTCCGATGTTTGGTGGTATTGTGAGTGGGTTTATCGGCATCTCTTCGGTATTTATTGTTACCTCTTCACTATTTCTTGTGGCATTTACATTCCTTTATCTGGCTAAACGAAAACCCGGGCAGGATTTTGAAGCTACTCTCGCCGCTAAAAATAACGGTTGAATCGTGCTATCTCACAAATTTTACAGTAAAACGAAAAATTCTTTCGCGTCCATACATATAAGAAGACAGTTGTCCGCTTATAGGAATCTTGCGAGTCACCCATGCAAATCAAGATAAATTACGTTATACTTTTAACGATGTTTTGAATTACGTTTTATTCATTTTGGAGGAGGATTTCATTGGAATTCGTATTATTAATATTTCTGCCGTTGCTGGCTGCTGTTTTCGTTCCGATCCTTTTTAAAAAGCTGAAATCTATACATACAGGATGGTTCGTTCTGCTTGTCCCGGTCGTTTTGTTCATTTACTACTTAAGCTTTCTAAAAATGACTATGAATGGCAATGTCGCCATTTCTGAAATACCATGGATTCCTTCGCTCGACATTTCATTTGTCTCCTATATTGATGGGCTCAGTCTTCTGTTCTCCCTTCTGATAACGGGTATTGGGGCTCTTGTCGTGCTTTATTCGATCTTTTATCTTGATAAAAATCGAGAGAAGTTGAATAACTTTTATGTGTATTTACTAATGTTTATGACTGCAATGCTAGGAATTGTGCAGTCTGATCATGTCATAACGCTTTATTTATTTTGGGAATTGACCTCGATTTCTTCATTTTTACTAATTGGATATTGGTATACGAGAGATCGTTCACGGTTTGGTGCATTGAAATCGATGCTAATAACGATTTTTGGTGGACTCATGATGCTTGGTGGATTTGTTCTTCTCTCGATTATGGGAGACACTTACTCAATTCGAGAAATGATTACCAATTCGGCAGCAATATTCGAACATGAGTATTTCATACTTGCACTCGTTTTAGTATTGCTTGGAGCTTTTACAAAATCAGCTCAATTTCCGTTTTACATTTGGTTGCCTGACGCGATGGAAGCTCCTACGCCAGTGAGTGCATACCTTCACTCTGCAACCATGGTTAAAGCTGGTCTTTATCTCGTTGCTCGGTTTACTCCGGTTTTTGCTGCATCTGAGGTTTGGATATGGCTCGTTACTGGAATTGGTCTGCTCACCCTTTTCTGGGGATCGTTTTTTGCTGTAAAACAGACGGATTTAAAGGCAATTCTTGCTTTCTCGACAGTCAGCCAACTTGGCTTAATCATGTCACTACTCGGCGCAAGCGCAGTTTCTTATCATGTTGAAGGTGAGAATGCCGCATTATTCAAGTTTGCTGCCTTTGCTGCGATTTTCCATTTGCTTAATCATGCGATGTTTAAAGGTAGTCTTTTCATGGTAGCAGGAATCGTCGATCACCAAACAGGTACACGAGATATAAGAAAACTTGGCGGTTTAATGAGTATTATGCCAATCAGTTTCACAGTGGCCTTTATCGGATCTATGTCGATGGCTGGTCTACCACCGTTTGGCGGTTTTCTAAGTAAGGAACTATTCTTCACTTCGATGATTGCATTACCTAAATTTGAATTGTTCAACTTTGCCACATGGGGTATGGTTTTCCCGATACTTGCATGGGTTGCAAGCGTCTTTACGTTTGTCTATAGTTTCTATTTCGTTTTCAAAACGTTTACTGGCAAGAAGAAAACTGAACTTTTACCGATTCAACCGAAAGAGGCGTCATTGGGAATGCTCATTTCCCCAATCCTTCTTGCAACTGTTGTAGTCGTTATTTTCTTCATCCCAAACCTAATTGGAAAGGCATTCGTTAGCCCTGCTGTTGTTGCCACGCAATCGGATTTGTTTACTCATCCCGATGAAGTCGGCGTTCATATCAAGGCTTGGCACGGCCCATTAGCAACTGAACTTCTTATGACGTTGGGTGTCATTGGAATTGGATTACTTCTGTTCTTAACAATGGCCAGATGGCAAAAATTATACGATATACAACCACAATATTTTTCATTAAATGCGTTATACGACTCCTTACTGACCTTCGGAGAAGTGGGTATGAATCGATTATCACGCTTTTATATGACGGGGTTAATACGTACGTATTTGATTTATATGTTTTCGTTTATTGTTTTAATCACAACCGCAACCTTATTTATACAAGACGCATTTGTTGTCGATATGGATAGTTTCGCAAAGATAAATGCGTATGGTGTGATGACTGCAATCATACTAATTCTTGCAGTTTGCATGGTTTTATTCGCTAAGACACGACTAGGGGCAATTATTGCGCTAGGTGCTGTTGGTTATTCCGTCGCTTTGTTTTTTGTCATCTTTAAAGCACCCGATCTTGCGTTGACGCAACTTGTCATTGAAACAGTTTCGGTCGCATTGTTCTTGTTGGCATTTCATCATTTACCTGAGGTAAAAAGACATGGTGAAACCAGGAAGTTTCGTCTAGGTAACTTTATTATTGCGGCGGCTGTTGGAATTATGATTACATTAGTCGCGTTATCTGCACATTCACAAAAGCTGATTCCAGAGTCTATCTCTCAGTATTATAAAGATACGGTGTTTACAGAGGCGGCCGGTGGAAATATCGTGAACGTCATCCTTGTGGATTATCGTGGATTTGATACATTGTTTGAAATTGGCGTATTAGCAATTGCAGGTATCGGTGTTTATAGCATGATTCGTTTAAGATTGTCGAGAAAGGAGAATTCTGATGAAAGCAAATGATGTTATCTTGCAGACCGCAACGAAGGTTGTGTTCTTTATCATATTTCTTTTTTCGGTTCATATTTTCTTTGCTGGACATTTTGCTCCAGGAGGCGGCTTCGTTGGAGGGCTTCTTACAACGGCAGCAATCGTTCTATTATTGCTGGCTTTCGATCTAAAAACCGTACAAGAATCACTGCCGTTTAATTTCATGATTGTTGTAGCGATTGGTTTGCTTTTAGCGCTGGGCACAGCGGCTGGTTCAATCTTGTTTGATGTCCCGTTCTTCACACATGCATTTGATGATTTTAATTTACCGCTTTTCGGGGTTTCTTCACTACACACAGCTATGATTTTTGACGCTGGTGTTTACTTGGTGGTAGTCGGATCTACGATTACGATGATTCAAGCGATTGGAGGAGATTCGTAATGGAATTTGTAATGTCGATTGTAATCGGCATCTTATTTATGGCGGCCGTTTACTTAATTTTATCAAGAAGCTTATTGCGAATAATCCTCGGAACTGGTCTTCTAAGTCATGGTGCTCATTTATTAATCTTAACAATGGGTGGTTTAGGTGGTTCAGCTCCTCCTGTTTTGGTTGATGGCGTAACCGATTTAGTTGACCCACTACCGCAAGCGCTAATTTTGACCGCGATTGTGATTAGCTTCGGTGTCACGGCGTTTATGCTCGTACTATTTTATCGGACATATGAAGAACATAAAACCGACAACATGAATCTTATGAAGGGAAATGACGAACATGATTAATCTTTTAGTATTTCCAATCATTTTGCCGTTTTTCTTCGCGATTGTTCTGCTCTTTTTTAGAGAGAATGTCCGAATGCAAAGGATTGTCACCGTAATTGGTTTAGCATTAAGTTTCATATCCGCACTTATGTTGCTGTCAAAAGTAAAGTCTGACGGTGTGCAGGCATTAACACTAGGTAGTTGGCCAGCACCATTCGGTATTACAATGGTTTCGGATATGATTTCTATATTACTTGTCACAACTTCAATTCTAATTACGTTTTTCGTCGTTATTTACAGTTTTTCGGCGATTGATACGGAACGAGAAAAGTTCTATTATTATCCATCAATTCTTTTTATGTTAACTGGTGTTAATGGTGCTTTTACGACAGGTGATATTTTCAATATGTTCGTCTTCTTTGAAGTATTACTAATAGCCTCTTATGTGCTAATTGTACTTGGCGGCGAAAAAAAGCAACTTCGTGAATCCATAAAATATGTACTCGTCAACGTTATTTCGTCTGCATTATTCGTTGTCGCTATCGCACTATTATACTCGGTGGTCGGTACTGTAAATATGGCGGATATTGCAGTGAAAATCACGGAAATTGGACAACCTGGTATTGTCACCGTAATCGCTGTATTATTTCTACTTGTTTTCGGAATTAAAGGGGCTTTGTTTCCACTGTACTTTTGGTTACCTGGTTCCTATGCGGCACCGCCGATGCCCGTGTTGGCGCTTTTCGGAACATTACTGACAAAAGTCGGCATTTATGCAATTACGCGTACATATACCTTGTTCTTCATCCACGATTTGGCGACTACACATGAGTTACTTTTAGTATTATCGCTCATTACAATCGTTGCAGGATGCATTGGCGCTTTGGCTTATTTTGACTTGAAACAAATTATGATTTACAACATTATCATTACTGTTGGCGTCATTTTGTTCGGTGTCGCGCAAATGAATAAAGCTGGTATGGAAGGCGCTATGTTTTATTTAATACATGACATGCTTATTAAAGGGGCTTTGTTTCTTCTAATCGGTATCATCATTACGATTA
This sequence comes from Sporosarcina sp. 6E9, assembly GCF_017921835.1. NCBI lineage: Bacteria > Bacillati > Bacillota > Bacilli > Caryophanales > Caryophanaceae > Sporosarcina > Sporosarcina sp. 6E9. The sequence goes on from NZ_JAGEMN010000004.1 coordinate 25,580, forward strand.
CCGGAACATCGAGTTTACGGAAAATGGGCGGATTAATGAAAACCTATCCCTCATTAGGCTGGATGTACTTAATCGCTGCATTGGGACTTGCGGGGATTCCCCCGTTAAGTGGGTTTGTGGCAAAGCTTCTTATTGTTAAAGGCGCATTTGAATCTGGAAACGTTTGGGGAAGTATTATTATTCTTGCTTCTAGTTTAATTGTATTATTATCTGTCATGCGTATATTCATCTACGCATTTTGGGGCAAGCCTGTAGAATTACCTGTAGCAAAAAGTGATTCTTATCAAAAAATGATGATTCCTGCGGTTCTGTTGGTCGTCTTATCCATTGCCTATGGAATCGGATCAGAGTGGCTTGTACCTTATATGACAGATGCCGCGGATGTATTATTAAACCCGTCTATTTATATTGACGCGGTGTTAAAGGAGTAGATGACGATGGCTTTCCAAATACTGTTGAACTTTTTCATCGCGATTGTCTGGATGTTCTTAAGCTCATCGGCGACAGCTACCACATTCGTCATTGGCTATTTAATCGGGTTTATACTCCTGTTTGTGATGAGAAGATTTTTTACTGAACGACTTTATATTGATCGAGTCTGGGCAGCGTTTAAGCTAACTGTAATCTTTATAAAAGAATTAGTGCTCTCTAATATTTCAGTTCTGTTACTCGTTATTCGTCCAAAATTGGATCTTAAACCAAGATTTTTTGCCCTACCGACAGAGCTAGAGCGCGATTGGGAAATTACATTGCTTTCAAGTTTAATCACATTAACACCTGGTACGGTTGTCGTCCATGTTTCTGATGACCAACGCGTGTTATACGTCCATGCCATCGATGCAGATGATGTTGATGATGCAATTCACTCGATTAAAAATACATTTGAAAAAGCGATTAAGGAGGTGAGCCGTCCATGATGACTTTTATTTGGATTTCTTTGTTGATTGTCATTTTATCGATGGTCGGTCTCCTTTATCGTATTTTCCAGGGTCCGTCAGTACCAGATCGGTTAGTTGCTTTGGATGCAATCGGCGTTATGTTTATCTCGGCAACAGCCTTATTATCCGTATTATTTGAGACAGAACTGTTTCTAGATGTAATTTTACTGCTAGCAGTCTTGTCCTTTATCGGAACTGTGAGTTTTTCCAAATTCATCGAGAAAGGAGAGATAATCGAGCGTGACCGTAATAGCTAATACACTCATTGTCATTTCAATCCTCGTAGGACTCGTTTTCACGGTTGTCGCGGTGGTAGGCATCATACGTTTACCCGATGTGTACACACGCGCTCATGCGGCTTCTAAGAGTGCCACATTAGGTGTATTAAGTATCCTGGTAGGTGTATTCTTTCACTTTTGGTTGAATGAAGGACATTTTAGTGTAAAAATCCTCCTAGGAATTCTCTTTTTATTCATCACTGCGCCAATCGGTGGTCATTTGATGAGTAGAGCCGCTTATGTTTCTGGCGTGAAACCGACGGAACTTACAGTTGGCGATGACCTTGCAGAAATCATTGAACAAGGAAAAAAGGATCAAGCAAAAAAAACTTAAACTAAAACGCATGGAAACCGGTTATTAACAGGTTTTCATGCGTTTTTTTCAAATATTAATACGGACGATAATATCCATATGGCGGATAACCGCCGTAGTAAGAAGGCGCATATGGGTAACCGTAATACGGTGGATAACCGCCGTATCCGCCGTACCCGCCGTACCCGCCGTACCCGCCGTTCCCATCAAACAATGCACTCCCTAAAAGCCCACCGGCTAAGCCACCAATGAATGGGCCTCCAAATCCTCCAAAACCAAAACCACTTCCAAAGCCACCATCTCTATAGCCGCCACCTCTATTATGACCACCACGATAACCACTTCTTGGCAATTTACTAACCCCCTTCTCACTTCTCACTTATCCTATTCAAAAAAGAACACGAGAAAGAGGACAGCAGCCTATTTGCTGTTTATATCCGTACTTGCCATACGTTCAATAACTGTCGCGAGTGTACGCACCATTACGCCGGTTGCGCCTTTTGGACCAAGATCATGCTCGGAACTTGCATCTGAAGTTCCCGCAATATCCAAATGAATCCACGGCGTGTCACCGACAAATTCTCCAACGAAACCCCCACCAAAGATCATATGACCATCGCGGCCGGGTGAGTTATTTAAATCAGCCACTTCACTTTTGCGAAGTCGTTTCTTATCGCTTTCTGTTAATGGCAGTCTCCAGACAAATTCTCCTGTTTCTGTTGCTGCATGCATGAACTCTTCAAAGAACGCCTCATCGTTTGTTAGCGCTCCAGTCTTGTCCATACCTAATGCCACGATAACACCGCCTGTGAGTGTCGCTACGTCGATTAAATAGTCTGCACCGGATTGCTTCGCATATGTCACGGCATCTGCTAGGACAAGACGCCCTTCCGCATCGGTATTTAAAACTTCGATTGTTTTCCCACTTAACGAAGTGATGACATCATCTGGTTTAAATGCATCGCCAGACACCATATTGTCAGTAGACGCAATGACAGCTATGACGTTTTTCTCGGGCCGTGTTTCTCCGATGATTTGCATAGCGCCGAGTACAGCTGCTGCTCCGCCCATATCACCTTTCATACCAACCATTCCATCACGCGGTTTTAGTGAATAACCGCCAGTGTCGTAGGTAATCCCTTTTCCGACGAGACCGACGATGTCTTCCCATTTATCGGTTGCAGCATACTTGAGAACAATTAGCTGTGGCTCTTCAACAGAACCTTTATTTACCGCTAGGATTGCGCCCATTCCCTGCTCTTCCATTTCTTTTTTTCCAAGCACTTCAATTTCGAAGTCATATGTTTCCGCAAGACGGCGGGCATAGCTTGCCATTTCAGTCGCAGTCAACATATTCGGCGGCATATTCACAAGCGTTCTGGCCTCATTTACCGCATCAGCATGTAGACTGCCTACTTCAAAAGCTACCTTTAACTCGTCTTGATTTGAATCAGATAAGAATGTGACTGTTTCTAGCGAAATATCACGATCATTGGAATCTGTTTTATAGCTAGCAAACTTATACATGCCAAGCCCAATTCCTTCACCAGCTAAAAAGGCAACATCTTCATTTGTTATTTTTTCGTTGGTAAAAGGCGTTGGCCAAATTGCAATCGAGGAAGCTTTCATAATTGATATTTCTTTCCCGATCGTTGAAAAGGCTGTTCGTAGTCGCTCTTCAGTTAATTTGTTTTTCGCACCGAGTCCGATAAACAACACGCGCTTGAATCCGCTATCATTGAATGTAGGCATTTTTACAACTTGTTTATACGTCGTTTTCACATCACCTGACTTTAACCACTCAGGCAAGTGCGAATTATAGGACGCAACGAAATCATCCCAACCTGGTGTATTTTCCGGATGTTCGGGTACACCAATAATAAGTACTTCCGTATCAATTTTGTTAAAGTCTTGTTCGATTAATTTAATTTCCATTAGAATCCCCCTAATTTTATGTCATTGTTCATTATAGACTATAATTCCCTTTGTTTGAAATGAACATTCTCATTTTTACGATTACTCTTGTTAATGTTTATGTGGTATACTAGCGATATTATTTTTTAAGAAAAGGGATGTAAACTCAAATGGCTATTTTTAATAACATTCCGCTTCTCGCGGCATTATTCGGCATAATTTTTGCACAATTTATTAAAATCCCCATTAAGTTCTTAATTATACGAAAACTCGACTGGAAACTCATGACCTCTACTGGCGGAATGCCGAGCTCCCATTCTGCTGCGGTTACATCCCTGACAACTGCAATTGCATACGAAACAGGGCTAGATTCGCCATTGTTTGCAGTTTCTGCAATTTTCGCTGTTATCGTGATGTTTGATGCAACCGGGATTCGTTTTCAGGCTGGCCAACAGGCAATCATAATTAACCAAATGCGCGTCGACTTCCAAACTTTCGTGCAAGAAGCGAAAGGCTGGCCGAAGAAAGACGGGGAACAAAAAATCCAAGAATTAAAAACATTGCTTGGGCATAAGCCAAGTGAAGTATTTGCTGGCGCCGTCACAGGCGTTTTAATTTCAATTGTCATTTACACTTTTCTTGTCTAAGCTATCGAAAAAGAGAGGTTAAGCAATAATTTGCTTAACCTCTCTTTTTATGTTGTATAAATTAAAACATTTGATACCCTTGCTTTCGGAGTAATTTCATGACAAATCCTGAGATTATTGCACCGACAAGACCACTGGTGAGTATGATAATATCCGCTGTTTGAAGCGCCATAAATTTCACACCCAAAAGTTTAAATGCATACACTGGTTTCGTTATATATTCGTATATTTTCACTTCATCAATGATCAGAATAACGATAATCGGGTAAATAATCGCCATGAGCCACGTCATACGAAGTAACATATTCAATAAGAATCCGATACCGAAAAAAATCACGATAAAAATAAGTACGGATAAGACAACATGAACAAGTGAAATCGACCCCTGTGGCGAGGCTGCTGCAATCGCTAAAGCATTTATATGAGTCATTAGGTTAACCTCCATTTTCCATTCATAATTTTACATGAATTGGTGGAAGCATTCAACAGAACGTCACTAGTTCGATAATTTGTCAGATTTACAATTCGGGATGTGTTCGCGTTTACGCTTATTACCTGCTCGGACAAAACCAACTTATCACGAAAAAAAAGCATCTATTGTCAATTATGATCGACATAGATGCTTGGAACCTGCTAATTATAATTTAAATTTACCTTTTTTAAGTGTTAAACCAACTCCGCCGATAAGGAACAATGCTCGGTTATCGACTACTTTCTTCATGAATGAAGCTTTTTTACCCGTCATTTTCTTGCCAAATGCGACACCGATTGCATCATCACTACCAAGCGAACAAATACTACCTTTTAAATCTGGCGTAAATTCTTCGGTTGGCTGGTCTTTCATCAGTGCAATAATGTTTTTTGCGCACGTAACACCTTGTTGCATCGCGATTTGAGCAGTTGGTGGAAACGGACGGTTGATTTCTTCGTTAATCATAAGTGCACAGTCACCTACGATGAATACGTCTGAATATCCTGGTGCGCGAAGATCTTTGTCAACTTTGACACGTGCACGCATATTTTCGATACCTGTTTCTTCGATAAGACGGTTACCGCGTACACCCGCAGCCCATACAACTGTACCGGCTTTGATGAATTCAAACTCGTCATCGCCTGTTTTAATCTTCACACCTTCTTCAGTAGCTTCCACAACTGGTGTTCCGATTGAAAACTCAATGCCTTTTGCTTCAAGTTGACTAACTGCATATTTAACAAGATCCTCATCGAATCCTGGAAGAACCATTGGCGCTGCTTCAACGCAAAGTACACGTACTTTTTCATAAGGAACATCAAACTCTTTACATAGTTCTGGAACGCGATTACCAAGTTCACCCAAGAATTCGATTCCCGTGAATCCAGCTCCACCGACAATAATCGTTAGACGGCTATCATCTTTCTCAGTCTCAAGTGACCAAGTTGCAAATTGATACTCAATATGCTCACGGATTTGACGCGCCGCTTTAACGTTAGCAATCGACAGTGCGTGTTTATCTAGGCCTGGAATACCGAATGTTTCACCTTCGAAACCGAGTGAAATAACGAGATAATCGTATGTATGCGTTCCGACATTTGTCGTCACAACTTTTCCTTTTACATCGATTGCCTCAACGGTTGCTTGCACAAAATCCACATGGGATGCAATAACATCTTTAATATCATAACGCACTTGTTCTGGAGACAATGTTCCCGCAGATGCTTCATGTAGCCAAGTAGATTCATAGTGATAATCATTTTTATTGATAAGAACGATGTTAGCCTCATTGGCTCCAATTGATTTTTGCAAATTAACAACTGTTGTTAAACCGCCGTATCCTGCACCTAAAACTAATATTGTCGGTCTTTTCACGAAGATCGAACCACCTTTTAATTTTTTATTTTACTCAAAACAGGTGAAAAAAGCAGAACTAACAATAATTCCGCAATAAATTTACTCATTTCGAGTTATCGTTAATCATTCAACAAACTTACTCTCTCCTATAGTAGCCCTTTTGGATGGGTATTTCAATACTATAATTGAATTAGGAAAGGTTTGAAAATACTGAATAAGCAATGGTTTTGAAAGGCTTTCAAAAATCTACCCTCCTAATGATTATTTTAGGAGGGTAACTGATTCGTATTCCGCTTTGAATACAATGAAGCCGCTGTATAATTATTTTAACAATCAGCCGGTGCGCCGACCTTTGTTGCCGTTCTGAATGAAGTTCCGCAACCGCATGATAAGATGGCGTTTGGATTATTAATCGTAAATCCGCCCCCCATTAGGGATTCTTTATAATCAATTTGCGTGCCTTTTAATATGTCTACGTCGTCGTTTGCAACAATCATTTCGATGTCATGCTGTGTCAACAACTGATCTTTTTCGGTCAATTCTTTTTCAAATCCCAAACCATAAGTGAGGCCACTGCACCCACCGCCGTTAATAGCGACACGGAGGTACGAACCTTCTTCCCCATTATGACGCATCATCTCTTTTACGCGGTATGCTGCCGCTTCTGATAGTTCGACTAATTGAGCCATTTAACGTTCACCTTCCCTATCCTTTACATCTATTGTAGCAATCTTTAGGGTTTCTATGCAATCAAAAAAACTCGTTTTAAATGTTCTATAAGTTATAATTGGGTTGACGCGTTACAAATGTAAACATTTTAAAATCAAAAAAGGCCCATATTAGGCCTTTTTGATGGAGAAAATAAAATTTAAAATACTTGTTCGACTTCTACGACACCTGGTACTTCTTCAAGTAACGCGCGTTCAATACCCGCTTTTAATGTAATTGTTGAACTTGGGCATGTACCGCAAGCACCAAGAAGGCGAAGTTTTACGATTCCATTCTCAACATCGACGAGCTCACAGTCTCCTCCGTCGCGAAGAAGAAATGGGCGTAATTTATTTAGAACTTCTTGTACTGGTTCTGTTAACATTGCATCAGTCATTTAATTTCGTCCCCTTTCCTTATAATAATTATTATAAACTGGAAAGCAGAAAAAATCCATCTTTGAATTCGAAAGGAGTCATTTTAATTGAAAAATAATCATGTTGTCGTCGAAGTTTATGGTGCAGATGTGATCTGCGCGAGTTGTGTCAATGCCCCGTCCGCTAAGGATACGTATGAATGGTTGGAGGCAGCGATTGGTCGAAAATATCCAGAACAACCGATTGCCATTGAGTACATCGATATTGATTCTACAATTGAGAATGAGCGACAAGACGAAATTGCTGAAAAAGTTCGCAATGACGAGTATTTTTATCCGCTGGTCATGATTAATGATGAAATGATCGGTGAAGGTCATATTCAATTAAAACCTGTTTTTAGTGCGCTTGAAAAGTTTGGGTATGTGACTGGTAATTAAGTCTACTATTATAGGTTGCATTAAGAAGTCTCCCGTGGAACGCGTCCGCCCGGAACGTAAATCAATGATTCTTATATTAGACAATTACTTTAATAATGGATTGATTAAGTACATGTTATAGTTTCGACTTTTTGAGTAACAAAAAAGTATGGAAGGAAAAAATTCCATCCATACTTTTGTTCGTTTTTCCTTTGTGTCAGCCGTTATGGCGTTTGTACATCCAAAGTACGCCTGATTTTAGTAGACGTGCGATGCGGCCTGTTACGGTACGATCTGCTAGGTAGGCGAATCCTTGCTTTTTACCCAATGAACCTAGGAAACCTTTCAACTTGATTTCCGGCATTTTTTCAGGAAGCGGTTCTTCATTCCACACATGACGCAAGACTTTTACTATTTGTTCCGCTTGTTCCTCTGCAACTTGCGCACTTGGCGCGTAAGGCAGTGCTGCGCAATCTCCTGCGACATAGACATCGGAGTAATTCGGTAACTGGTGATATTTATTTAAGACTAGGCGACCAGAATCACCTTTTTCAGTATTAATATTTTGTACAGGTGTAACCGGACGAATTCCGGCTGTCCATACCACAGCATCTACTGGAATTGTTTCTTCATGATTATACAGTACGTCGGGTCCAACTTGCGTAATATTCGATTCCGCAACGACATCAACGTTATGTTCGTCAAACCAACCTTTTACATAATTACTAAGTCTTTCTGGAAAATCTCTTAAAATACGTGGGCTACGATCAAACAACTTTATCTTTAAATCGGGTCGGCTTTCACGAAGTTCACTGGCAAGTTCAATTCCGCTAAGTCCTGCACCAACGATTCCAACAGTTGCGCCACCACCTAAACCTAATAGTTTTTCATAGGTGATTCGCGACTTCCCAATTGTTTGAATGCTATATGTATTTTCCGCGGCTCCTGGTACATCATGATAATTATCCATACAACCCAGGCCGATAACCAGTTCATCGTATGTAATGATTTGTCCATCATCTAGATACACACTTTTTTCTTCAGGAGAAATTTCGATAATTTCGCCCCCGACAACTTTTAACTGATCATGAACAGGCAACGGAACACGCACAACTGAATCCGATACTGTTCCTGCAGCAAGTGCATAAAATTCCGTTTTCAGACTATGAAAAGGCGTGCGATCGACAAGCGTTATTTCAATATCACTTGGTAAATCTTTCGTTAATAGACGCAGTAAAATACGCATATTTCCGTATCCAGCACCTAATAAGACAAGTTTTCTCATAATTTTCTCCTTTGTAACTCAATTTCCGTTGGTTTCTCGTATTTGATTATATCAGTTTGAGACATGGTTCACAATAAGGCTGAGAAATTGACGTATACATCATAAAGTAGTAGGATTCCTAATAGTGAGGTGATCTCCGTGAATCCAATCGTCGAATTTTGCATGAGTAATCTTGCAAACGGTTCACATAAAACTTTAGAAAAGCTAGAGCTAGATCCCAACCTTGATGTTCTCGAATATGGTTGTTTAAGCTACTGTACAATATGCGCTGAATCACTTTATGCTTTAGTCAATGGTGAAATTGTAGAAGCCGATACACCTGAGGAACTAACAGAGCGCATTTATCAATTCATAGAAGATAATCCGCTCTTTTAGAAGGGCTATAGTTCATCCGAATTTATTAACTTTCCGTGTTCGTACACGGAAAGTTTTTTTATAGTTGCCAATCCGCCAGTGAGTTTAAGATATGGGTCGGTTTTTCAGCTTGACCTAAAACTTCTTCTTTCGAAGTAACGCCGCCCTCAACGTAAATCGTGTCAATCCCGTATCGAATCCCCGATAGTATATCGGTGTCATAATTATCGCCCACCATTACCATTTCTTCTTTACTATACCCGTTTTCATTTTTAATAAATGCTAACATATGTGGCTCCGGTTTTCCGATGAAAACAGGCTTTACACCTGTTGTAAATTCCAGGAGTTTAACGATTGATCCTGCACCTGGCAACAAGCCTCTTTCCGTAGGAATTGCTTTATCACCATTGGTTGCGATAAACTTTGCGCCTGAACGAATTGCCAGAGCAATTTCGGTAAACTTCGCATAATTTACTTCGCGGTCAAGTCCTACGACGACAATATCCGGATTTTCCGTTACAAATGTAAACCCTTCTGCAACTAATGCATCGTGCAATCCTTTTTCCCCAATCATCTGAACGGTCGCCCCATCGTAGTGTTCTTTACAATACTTAGCTGAGACTAATGCTGACGACATAATTTTCTCAACATATGTTTTGACTCCAAAAGAGGCAAGCTTTTCAATCACTTGTTCAGGTGTAGCCGTTGAATTATTCGTTATGTAATAAGGTTCAATCCCTTGTGATTGTAGGTCTGAGATGAAGGTCACCGCTTCAGGAATTCGTTCTGTCCCATGATAGACAGTGCCGTCAAGGTCAAGACAATATACATTATATTTCTTCATAGGTCCTCCTCAGAAGGCAAAAATGCAGATACTGGTCCAAGCTCATGTTCAAGGTAGTGACGAACATTTGTTGGAAATGCCAGAAGTGCCTCCATTGACTGATTTAATACTTCAACGATGGTTTCCGTGTTCACATTCGTAAAATCTCTGACAATCATCTTGCGAAGTCCAATAACTGATTTTAAAGGATCAGACATGTCAGGCGTAATTACTTTTTCATCTTCCATGATGTCGATAATATCATCATAGCCGCCTGGATCACGCATGATGAACCCGTCAATCATTGAGTTTCCAACATCGATAACAGATTCGATAATAACATGACTAAGTCGAGCCACCGCAAGAGAATGAATTAAATCCATCTTCCACTCTTTTTCTTCATTATAAAGTGTCAATAACTTTTCCATATGGGTGAGTGCATTTTCAATTTGATTTCGATCAATAAAATACATTTGTTTACCCCTCTCTAAATTCGATATCCTTTTTCATTCTATCATATATAATCATAAAAAAAGAATGCCGTTGTTTTGATCATAGAAGATCATTACACGGCACCCTTTCTAGTTGCTTATACTTTTTTAACTTTGCCTACTTTTTTCAAGACAAAGTGAGCACACCCGAAATTACAATACTCGTAGAGGTAATCTTGCAAGGTACTTATCTTCGTTTCATATGTGGCTTTCTGATTTCGGTCATCAAAAAAACCTTTTAAACGGAGTTGTCCGTATCCCCAGTCACCGAGTATATAATCATATTTTTGCAACACTTCACTATATCGTGCTAGCAACGCTTCTTGTTGAAAACCATCTCGGAAATCTTTGATGATTTCGTACTCCCAATTTTCAAGAGTTATCATTTATCTTTTCACCGCCACTCAACTTTGCAGTGCTTTTTCAAGTTTCTCTTCACCTAAACGCTGTCTTTCTTTGGCGGCTGCGTTTACCTGCTCATCTGCATGGTAACTTGAACGAACGAGCGGCCCAGCTTCACAGTGTGAGAACCCTTTTGACATTGCAATTTTTCTTAATTCACCAAACTCTTGTGGTGTATAATACTTTTGAACTACTAAATGTTTTTTGGTTGGTTGTAAGTATTGACCAATCGTCATGATATCCACATTGTTGGCTCTTAGATCATCCATTGTTTCAAGTATTTCTTCATGTGTTTCGCCAAGCCCTAACATTAACGAGGATTTCGTTGGAATGTCTGGATACATTTCATTTGCGCGACGGAGTAATTCAAGTGAACGATCATACGTTGCACGAGCACGAACTCTTGGCGTTAAACGGCGAACTGTTTCAATATTATGGTTTAAAATGTCTGGTTTAGCATCCATTAAGCGTTCTAGATTTTCATAAACGCCGCCCATATCTGAAGGTAGTACCTCTACTGTTGTAAATGGATTTTTTCGTCGAATTGCACGAATTGTTTCCGCAAATACTGCGGAACCTCCGTCTTTTTGATCATCACGTGCAACAGCTGTTACAACAACATGTTTTAAATTCATGAGCTGTACTGAATCGGCAACACGTTCTGGTTCAGCAAGGTCAAGTTCGTTGGGTAGTCCTGTGTTTACCGCACAGAAACGGCAAGCACGCGTACAAGTTGCACCTAATATCATGAAAGTGGCGGTACGGCGTTCACCCCAGCATTCATGGATATTCGGACAGCGGGCCTCTTCACAAACCGTATTTAAATTTTGTTCCCGCATTAACTTTTTAAGTCCTCTGTAGTTTTCATTCGTATTTAATTTAATATTAAGCCACTCTGGTTTTCTTATATGCTCTGACTTTTTTCCACGTTCTGGTCTACATGACACGTTAACCGACTCCATTCTTTCCATTCTAGGTGAAGGATTCACATAATTAGCGCATTTAATTGACTATTTTTAATGTATCACATTTACATTATCTGAACAACCTCGCAACGCCTTATATATTTCTAAAAAAAGAGAGTGCCCATTTTGTTGGGCACTCTCTTACATTATTTATTTCTTCTTGATTTAACCACTGCATTTGTAATACTTGCCGCTAGTCCTCCCCATATGATGAGGATTCCGACGACCATCATTAATATTGCACTAGCACTCATAATGAATCCTCCTTCGTTTCTTCATAATCGGTTTCTTCAATCGTATTCCGCTTCCATTTGAACAATGTGAATATGATCCCCATTACAAGTGCGAACAAGGCAACAGACCAGCCGCCATACAAGATAAATGTATCGCTATATCCTTCGTAGTTACCTAAGGTGCCTTTGTCGTCTATTACATGCAGTTTCATCACGTTTTTGCGTATTAACCCGAACATCATATAACCAAGTACTAACGGCGTAATGAATCCTAAGCAAATTTTCCACCAAGAACGAATTTGAATGTCTGATAATGCGTTTGCATGCCGTTCGAATACATCGACCTTTTTGAAAACCCAAACGATGAGTACTACTTCAACAAGCCCAATCGCCGCTACACCAAATTGGTTGATGAAGTAATCGGCTGCATCTAGGAAATATAGCCCACCGCGTGTTGCAAACAATGTAGAGATTATCGTAGCTAAACCAACCGAGAATATTACCGATTTGCTTCTTGAAATATTAAACTTATCGGATATCCCAGCAATATACGTTTCAGATATAGAAATTAGAGATGATAAACCCGCTAAGACGAGAGACAAGAAAAACATTACCCCGATTAATCCATTCATGCCTGGCATCTCATTAATGATTTGCGGGAAGACAACAAATGCTAAACCAACACCAGCATCGGCCACTTCAGAAACGGCCATATTTGCTTGTGTTGCCATAAACCCTAGCGCAGCGAAAATTCCGATCCCTGCTAGTAATTCAAAGCCCGAGTTCGCAAACCCCGTGATAAAAGCGTTGTTTGTGATATCCGATTTTTTCGGAAGATAACTTGAATACGTGATCATGATTGCGAAGGCAATTGATAAACTAAAGAATATATGCCCGTATGCGGCAACCCAAACGGTTGGATTGGCTAGCTTACTTAAATCTGGTTTAAAAAATGCATCTAATCCAAGCAGGGCTCCATCAAGTGTAACCGCTCGAATAACGACAATTAAAAATACAACGACAAGCGTCGGAATAAAAATCCGGTTCGCTAACTCGATTCCTCTTTTAACACCTGCTAACAAAATAATAAATGCAATTGCCCAAACCAATAAGAGCGGTAATAACACTCCTGGGACATATCCACCAACATCTCCCGGATTTTCAGCTAGTTTTAGGACATCCCCAAATAGGAACCCCTTTGTATCTTCCCCCCACGATAAATTAAACGAATACACCGTGTACTTCATTGCCCATGCAATGATTACAGCGTAGTAGGTCGAGATGACGAATGAGACGAAAATTCCCCACCACCCCATCCATTCTGCTCTCTTTCCACCCATTCGGAAAAAAGAAAGCGGTGCAGATCCCCGGTACTTATGCCCGATGGTGAACTCCATTATCAAAATTGGAATTCCTGCAGTAAGTAATGCAAATAAATATGGTATAAAGAATGCGCCTCCGCCGTTCTCGTACGCTACATACGGGAAACGCCAGATGTTTCCGAGTCCTACTGCAGAACCGACTGCCGCCATGATAAAGCCTGCACGGGTACCCCACTGTGATCGTTGTTTCATACGTTTTCCTCCCCCATTAATCTCAAATACAAATCATTTTTCTGAAGATTTAATCACAGTCTTCTAGTTTAGTATAACTACCTATCTGATAATTGTCAAAATACATTTTACTCCATTAATACTATGAAAAAAATAAAGAAGTGATGACAGTTCATCACTTCTTTATTTTCGATTATCATTTAGTTGTAGCGATTTCCTGTTTATTATTCCGCAAAATCAACACTGTAAATAGAATTATTAATATAATAATTACGACAAGTAAGCCAATCCAAATTATGCCCGTAAAACCTAAGACTAAATAACCAATTCCTGCTATCGCGGCACTGATTAAAGCATAAGGTAATTGCGTCGCAACATGATCTATGTGGTTACAACCAGCACCCGTAGACGAAAGAATCGTTGTATCAGATATCGGCGAACAATGATCTCCAAAAACTGCTCCGGCAAGAACAGCAGCTAACGCTGGCAATAACATTTCAGGTGCTGCGTCAATCATAATTTGGGCAGCAATCGGAATTAGAATACCGAATGACCCCCAAGAAGTACCTGTGGAGAAGGCCATTAAACCGGCAAGGATAAACATGATGACCGGTAAAAATGCAACAGGTAGATTTGCATTCGTCACAACTCCAGACAAATACAAGCCTGTTTCTAACACTGCAATTAAATCGGTTAATGCCCATGCAAAAATTAAGATGAAAACCGCAGGTAACATAGCTTTTAATCCACTAACAAGTGCACGGCCCATAAGTGCATAACTAGCTGTTTCGTTTTGCTTCATTTTCAACAGATACAAACTACCCGCTAAGATTGCGCCTGCTAAACCGCCTGTTACTAAGGATAATGGAACGTCCGTATTTTCAAATATCGACCAAATACTAATGTCCAATCCATCAGCGACACTTGCCAAATAGCCAGTCCACACCATCATCAAAAGTGTCACCGCGACTAATGCAACAATCGGTGCGACTAGGTCTTTCACTCGGCCATGTGAATGCACCGGGAAATCTTCTTTCAATTGTCCTGGAATCTCTTTGTCAGGGCTGTATAATTGGCCTGTTTCAGTTGCAAGCTTTTCATGTTTTTTCATTTCAAATAAATCAATGTCCGTCCAAGCAAAGAAGAAGACGATAGCAAGTGTTGTAATGACATAAAAGTTCATCGGTGCCATCATAATAAATGCCGATAACGGTGAATAGTTAATCGCAGCAGCCCCACCGAAAATCAATGCAAGTTGTCCTATTAAATAAGCTCCCCAACTTGATATCGGCGAAACAACACATATAGGTGCTGACGTTGAATCTATAAAATATGCAAGTTTCGCACGTGAAATTTTATGCTGATCCGTTATCGGTCGAGCGATTTGCCCAACAGCAAGTGAATTAAAGTAATCATCTACGAATATAATAATTCCAAGGAAAACGGTTAGCAGCTTTGCGCCACGTTTCGTTTTTATCCGATGCAAAGCCCACTCAGCAAACGCACGGCTTCCACCAGACAAACTTACAAAGGCAGTAATAACACCTAACAGAAGGATAAATAACATAATATAAATCGTATATGTATTTAAAGCGCCTTCCTCCCAAAAGGAGACAATCATCGCATTCCATAGATTTTGTAAAGATTCCATCGGTGAAAAGGACGCGACTAATAATGCGGCAGAAACAATTCCTGCACCAAGTGACAGCAGAACCCTTCTCGTTGCCAATACCATGAGTATGGCAATTAACGGCGGTAATATAGACAACCATGTTCCAATCATTCTGTATTTCCTCCATTTCGTAAGGTGAGGTATTTAGGAATTAAAAAAACCGGTCCATTCGCATACTAAATGCATTGGGAACCGGCTTTCTCTACGTTATCGTTTTGTTGGATAAATTGATAATTATCAAACGCACGATTTGTAGCTCATCATACGCGCATTTATTCGCAATATGACAGTGTCATCCCTATTCGGAATGACCCCAGCTTAAGCGGATTGACAAGTCACTTAAACTTCGGCAAAGCTTCCTTTTACACACGGTCTTCGAATGTCATTCTCGCGTGTGTGACTCATAAGCAATGCAGCCTCTACCCTATCGATATTTTTTTCTATAGCTAATACTAACATGATTTACTCGAAATTTCAACATGACCATTTACTCCCCTTGAGGAAGTGGTACTGGAACTTCGAATTGCGCGCCCCCTGCACCATCACCGGAACTGAAAATATGCGGTACAGCTCCCTGAACTAAACCAATTGCAACGGGAATTTTCTGTTCGACAACAGCTGTTTTCGTTGCGAGTGGGACAATAATCTCTACATTTACCCGTAGTATAATATTTACTTCAATATAAGCATTATTTATCCCAAATTGTTCTATCGATGCTGCTACATTTGCTTGCACGTCCCCGATCACGTGAAAGCGAATTGGAATTTTCGGCCCAAGGTTTCCTAACAACGGAATCCCTGTCGCCTGCCCTAACGGCAAATAAAAGACAACACCGCCTTGATCTTCCATTTTCACTGGGTCATATTCTATATCATCAAGTGGCAACATATCTAGGTTCCCAGCTTCTGCTTGTGCCAAATGCATCTCAACTAAATTTCTTGTATCGGCTAATACTCTATTAATAATTTCCGTATTGAATTTAGTTGTCACCATATTTGAAGTTTCCGTTGGGACATGTTCAATGATGTCATTGACGTCTAGGATATTGGCAATCCTCGTACTAATCGCTTGATTAATGACGTGTGCTGCAATTTTTCGCGTTTGGATTTCTGCATATCGAACATAAGTTGGCGTAAGTCTTGCATTAACCAAAAAGAAGAAAAAAACAATCGCCAATAAGATTGCTGGGATTAAAAGCGGCATCAAACTGCGCTTTCGGCGCTTGGATTTTCGTCTTACCTGTCCTTGTAATCTCAAAACGACTCCTCCTGCTATAGATTATGCTTAGAAGGAGCCGATGATTCTTTGAAATATTTACGTCCATAGTCACTTGCAATATCTCGTATTAATTCGGGCATATAATAATCCTTTTTTGCGTGTTGAAGCGATGGAAAAAAGAAGCCAAAAGTAAACATATCAAGTGTGGCTAGTGTATAAATCTCGCCCGGCACTACTTCGCGATTACCCGCGAACAGTTGCCCGTGTCTATTTTTATATAATCTTTCATAGATCATTGCGCCCATTAGCGCCCCTCGGAATCCTAATCCCTTAACCGTGATCTGTGGCCAGTCTTCATTCAACGATAACTCGTGGATTTTCAGCAACTCAGTTCCTTCTAGCGGTATCACACAGACATTGATCGGGTGAGGAAGTATTGAATGCATATTCTCTTTTGTTACCCAGCCTTTATCTAAACTACCAAGAAATATTCCAGCATTAAAGATAGCGCAATCCGCTTTTGTATAATCAATTAAAGCACGCCCAAAAAAAGCAGATAACGGACTCGGCGCAAACAAATTTTGCTTTAACGGACTTGGATTATAAAAAAGCTTTTCTTGCATCGCTTGTTTCCCTAATTCCAGTACCGCATTCAGATTTTGAACATCATCATCGTTAACCGGGAGCGTTTCAGACGGATATAAAGTAGCGCTCATATTATCAATCCTACGCCTCACTTCGTCGAACACAATTGAAACATGGCCTGTGTAGTCCCCATACTTCCCTGTCGCTGCTAGCAGGGTATTCCCAACAAACTCGCCTTCAGTGAATAGGTGATGCGTATGGGCTCCTAATATAACGTCAATGTGGGGACACGCTTTTGCCAACTCTTCGTCCTCGGTAACACCCATATGCGATAAGCAAATAATAATATCTGTCTGCGTCGCAATTTTCTCTGCGATTTCTATTAATTTCTCCCGCGGCGGTAATATCCTCCACCCCAATGTTGCATAGAACTGCTTATATAGTGCTGTCGCACCGATCACGCCAACTTTCGTTCCTCTGTCAGTTTCATATATTTTATACTCGGTCGCCCAATGCGGATATTCGCCATCCAAATCCACCAGATTCCCTAGAATTACATCAAATTCAGCATCGTCATATAACGAAGAAAGGGCTTCTTTGGACATCGTAATGCCTTCATTATTTCCAATCGTCACCGCATCATAGCCGGCTTCATTGAGTAGGCGAATATTACCTTTTCCCTTAGTTCCTTCTGTAAAAGGATGTGAACGATCAACATTATCACCGATATCGAATAGATAGAAGGCATCTCCTGCCGCTATGTGCGCTTGTCTTTTATCAATCAGAAGGCGATGAATCTGTGGCCAGTTTTCAAAATGACTATGAATATCATTTGTATGATAAATATGTATTGTCTCCATTATAAAACCTCCAATTTACCCCCAAATACCATCCACAATCGAACGAATTCCGAGCAGAAGAAGTATAATTCGTAAAGCGAAAACGAGTGTTTCGGATTTCATTTTCTGGTTTAACTTTGCCCCTAGCTTCGCCCCAATATACGCCGCTGGAATAACCGGTATCGTATAGATCCAAGGTACGTTGCCAAGTGATATATGTGTAATTGAATTCACGATTGCCGATAAGAAGACCATGAACATCGAAGTCCCAACTGCAACATGAGGTGGGAATAAAAACAATAAAATCATAGCTGGAACGATGATCGAACCGCCGCCGATTCCAAATAACCCGGATGCGAATCCAACGCCAAATGTTAATAATAATGCAAACCAAACCGGGTAGCCGTATGTATAGGACTTTCCGAAGTTATCTGTGAAATCACGTGTTTTTCCACGTTTTACGAACCAGCTGACTGGTTTCAAATAATTACGAACGAGTAGCAGTATGGATAATAGAATAAGTAAAATACCAAAATATAAATTGAATGACGGCAAATCTAATCCTTTATTTACAAATGCACCGAACAGTGTCCCCGGGGCACTACCAGCGAAGAAAATCAAACCACTCCGAAAATCTACTGTTTTTGTTTTAATATTTGTAAGTGTAGAGCCGAGTCCTGTAAAAATCATCATCACGACAGATAAACCGACAACCGTTTGTGGCGTGATTCCAGGAATCCAACCAAGGTTTACGCCAATATAAAGTGTTGCTGGAACAAGAATAATTCCACCACCTAAGCCTACGAGTGCGCCAATGATGCCTGCTGATAAAGCAATGATCGCTAATAATATAAATTCCATTACCTACTCCCCCTTCAGTATTAAATTATTGAATACTCTCATCCTATCATATATTTAGTGGTTTATTCTGTAAATAATTGTTGAATGGCGAAAAACGACCACCGGATTGATTTGATTTCGCCTATATTACCCACTTGTGAATAAAATATAAAGCCAAAGATAAAAAAACACTGACACAAGTATTGCTGTGTCAGTGTTCCTATCTATTTATGTGGAATTAACCAATAGAACCTTCCATCTCGAATTTAATCAAGCGGTTCATTTCTACTGCGTATTCCATCGGTAGTTCTTTTGTGAATGGCTCGATGAAGCCTAGTACGATCATTTCAATTGCTTCTAGTTCAGGAACACCGCGGCTCATTAAGTAGAAGAGCTGCTCTTCCGAAACTTTAGAAACACTTGCTTCGTGCTCAAGTGAAATGTTGTCGTTTAGGATTTCGTTATATGGAATTGTATCAGATATCGAAATGTCATCCATTAATAACGCGTCACACTCAACTCGTGAGCTAGCGCCATCTGCATTACGACCGAAATGAACGATACCACGGTATGTTCCTTTTCCGCCGCCATGAGAAATGGACTTAGAAACGATTGTAGAGGACGTATTTGGTGCTAAGTGCATCATTTTCGCACCCGCATCTTGGTGTTGTCCTTTTCCTGATAATGCGATTGACAATGTCAAACCACGTGCATATTCTCCTCTTAGTAAAACCGCCGGGTATTTCATCGTTAATCTAGAACCGATGTTTCCATCAATCCATTCCATTGTTCCGTGCGCATCAACAACTGCACGTTTTGTAACAAGGTTATATACGTTATTTGCCCAGTTCTGAATTGTTGTGTAACGGCAGTACGCGTTTTCTTTTACGATGATTTCTACTACAGCACTATGAAGTGACGCTGTTGTGAATACAGGTGCTGTACATCCCTCAACGTAATGAACGCTCGCGCCTTCGTCAACAATGATAAGTGTACGTTCAAATTGCCCCATATTTTCTGAGTTAATACGGAAATAAGCTTGTAGGGGTGATTCTACTTTAACACCTGGTGGTACGTAAATGAATGATCCACCCGACCAAACAGCAGAGTTCAATGCTGCGAATTTGTTGTCAGAGTTTGGAATCACAGTACCCCAGTATTTCTTGAATAGTTCTTCATCTTCTTTAAGTGCTGAATCAGTATCTTTAAAGACGATTCCCATATCCGTTAGTTCTTGCTTCATGTTGTGGTAAACAACTTCTGATTCGTACTGTGCAGAAACTCCTGCTAGATACTTCTGTTCCGCTTCAGGTATTCCAAGTTTATCAAATGTACGCTTGATTTCTTCTGGAACTTCATCCCAAGAACGTTCAGTTCCCTCAGATGCTTTTACATAATACGTAATCTCATCGAAGTTTAGTGAGTTAAGATCTCCGCCCCATTGTGGTGTAGGCATACTATAAAACAATTCTAATGACTTTAAGCGGTAGTCTAACATCCATTGTGGTTCGTCTTTCATTGAAGAAATTTCTTCAACAATTTCACGTGTTAAACCACGTTCAGAACGAAACACCGAGACATCTCCATCATTAAAACCATGTTCGTATTCGCCAATTTCAGGCATCTTTTTAGCCATTATTATTCCTCCATCCTATATTGCTTAAGTACTCCTTAACAATTAGTGAATGAAATCACTACTTCAGGTTGCACTTCACTCGGAATCTTCCTTACCGACGCCTTGTTCCATCGCTTTCCATGCAAGTGTTGCACACTTAATCCGAGCAGGAAACTTTGCAACGCCCGAGAGCGCCTCAATATCTCCTAAATCGATGGAATTATCATATTCATTTCCTAGCATAATATTCGAGATTGTGTCTGCGAGAGATAGGGCCTCTTCTACTGATTTCCCTTTAATCATCTGGGTCATCATAGAAGCAGAAGCCATGGAAATCGAACAACCCTCGCCTTCAAATTTTGCGTTTTGAACCGTGCCATCCTCAACTTGCATCGTTAAATGGATCACGTCGCCACACGTCGGGTTGTTCATGTCGACGGTGACACTGCTTTCTTCGATTACGCCTTTATTTCTCGGTGTCTTATAGTGATCCATAATCACCGAGCGGTATAACTGATCAAGATTTCTAGTTGACATCGTTAAAATACTCCTTTGCGATGCGGAGTCCGTCCACGAGGCGATCAACGTCTTCTTCCGTATTGTAAATATAGAAGCTGGCGCGTGCCGTGGCCGATACATCTAACCATTTCATAAGTGGCTGACAGCAATGGTGTCCAGCTCTCACGGCAATTCCGTGCATATCAAGCACAGTCGCAAGGTCGTGAGGGTGAACATCGTTCAGATTAAATGTGATTAGACTTGCACGTTTTTCTGGTTCAAGTGGTCCATAAATCGTAACACCTTCGACTTCGGACATTTTTTTCATTGCATATTCGGCAAGATGTTGTTCATGTTTTTCAACATTATCTAAGCCGATTTCTTCGAGATAATCAATCGCCGCGCCTAGACCTACAGCACCTGCAATAATTGGGGTACCACCTTCAAATTTCCATGGCAGTTCTTTCCACGTAGATTCATATAGGCCAACAAAGTCTATCATCTCTCCGCCAAACTCGACGGGTTCCATCTTGTTTAGTAATTCTTTTTTACCGTACAACACACCAATACCGGTAGGGCCGACCATTTTATGCCCGGAAAATGCATAAAAATCACAATCGAGTTGCTGCACATCAACCTTCATATGAGGAGCAGCTTGTGCCCCGTCTACAACCATAATTGCGCCATTTGCATGCGCAATTTCAGTGATTTCCTTGATTGGGTTTACTGTTCCAAGTACGTTTGACACATGCATGATTGATACGATTTTTGTTCGCTCAGTGACAGTTTCACGTACTTTATCCAGTGTAATTGTCCCATCTTCTTCAAGGTCAATAAACTTAAGAACAGCACCTTTTTCTTTTGCAAGTTGTTGCCAAGGAATAATATTCGAGTGATGCTCCATATGTGTAATGACTATTTCATCGCCTTCGCCAACATTGGCGCGACCGTAACTTTGTGCAACGATGTTTAACGATGTAGTCGTTCCGCGCGTGAAAATGATTTCTTCCCGTGACTTCGCATTGATGAAGTCGCGCACTTTGTCCCGCGCGCCTTCATATGCTTCTGTCGCCTGATTACCGAGCGTGTGCACGCCTCGGTGAACGTTTGAATTATCTTTTTCGTAATAATTACTCATTGCATCTATGACTTGCTGCGGCTTCTGGGAAGTTGCAGCACTATCAAGATAAACGAGCGGATGCCCGTTTATCTCTTGTTGAAGTATTGGAAAATGTTTGCGGATGTCTTTGTTAAGCATTAGCGCACTTTCCTTTCAATAACCTCCGTCAACAGTTTCTTAACACCTTCGACCTTTAATTCGGCAACGACTGGTGCGAGGAATCCGTGAATGATAAGGCGTTGTGCTTCTTCTTTTGATATTCCACGACTCATTAAATAAAACATTTCAAGCGGATCAACTTTACCTACAGATGCTGCGTGACCTGCTGTTACTTCGTCTTCAGCAATAAGTAAAATTGGGTTTGCATCTGCACGTGCGCGGTCACTTAAGATAAGCATACGTGATTCTTGTTCGGCGTTCGATCCCGTTGCTCCTTTAGTGATTTTACCGATACCGTTAAAGATTGCAGTTGACTCGTCTTTTACGACAGCATGCTTCAAAATCATACCGTTAGAGTTTTTGCCCCAACTAATGATTTCTGTTGTGAAGTTTTGGCGTTGTTTTCCACGGCCAACAACAACTGTTTTCATGTCGCAATCTGAACCGTCTCCGACAAGATGTGTGATGTTTTCTGAAATCGTATCACAGTCATTCATTAGTCCAAGTGCCCAGTTAAGTTGGCTGTCTCGACCTACGATACCACGACGGTTTACGTAAGTTGTGAATCCTACTGGAAGCACATCTACTGCACCATAAGTTACTTGTGCATTGTCACCTGTGAAAACTTCAGATACAATATTTGCTTTTCCTTTTGATTCTGAAACTGTCGACATGTAGTTCTCGATATATGTCAGTGAACTATTCGCCTCGGCAACTACGATAACGTGGTTAAAGATCGATACTTGTTCATCATCATGATAAAACAATGCCTGAATTGGGTCTTCAATAATCACATTTTTCGGAATGTATACAAATACGCCACCGTTCATATATGCCGCATTGAATGCAGTTAATTTATGTTCGTCGACTTTTACACCGTCCGTCATGTAATACTTTTTCACAAGATCACTATGTTCGCGTGTTGCTGTGAATATATCAGTTAAAATAACACCTTTTTCTTTCAAGTCTTCTGACAAGGAAACAAATGCAGGCGTATTATTATGTTGTACATAGACGTTATTCTCTTTCGCCGTGTCAAAAAGCGCTTGTGCATCTTCAGGAAGTTCATCTAATGTTGTATATACAGGACTTTCTGTTGCATGGATAGGAAAATCCGTAAAGTTCCATCGATTAATTCTTGTTTTATCTGGTGTTGGCATAGGAAGTTGTTCCAATTTCGCAAATGCATCTGCACGGAAATCTGTCATCCACGCGGCTTCATTCATTTTTTTTGAAAAGGAACGGATATCCTGTTCGGTCAATACCGATTTTGTTTCAACCGTCATTTTGAATAGTCCCCTTTCTTAAGCTTCTTGCTCTACAGTTTCTTCTTCAATACCAAGTTCTTCATGTAACCAGTCATATCCTTGTGCTTCTAGCTTGTGAGCTAAATCTGCACCACCGGATTGGACAACTTTCCCTTGAATCATAACGTGTACATGATCTGGTGTAATGTAGTCAAGTAGGCGTTGGTAGTGAGTAATGATTAGGCAACCAAAACCTTCACCGCGCATTTCGTTAATTCCTTTTGCTACTATTTTCAATGCGTCGATGTCTAGACCTGAGTCAATTTCATCAAGCACAGCGAATTTAGGTTGTAACATCATAAGCTGGAGAATTTCATTACGCTTCTTCTCTCCACCTGAGAATCCTTCGTTCAAGTAGCGAGTAGCCATATCCTCGTCCATTTCAAGTGTTGCCATTTTCGCATCAAGATCGCGAATGAAGCCCATTAATGGAATTTCGTTACCTTCTCCACGCTTAGCGTTTATCGCTGAACGTAAGAAGTCAGCATTTGTAACGCCTGTGACTTCACTTGGGTATTGCATTGCTAGGAAGAGGCCTGCTTTTGCACGCTCATCAACTTCCATTTCAAGTACATCTTCACCATCAAGTGTAATTGTACCTGCAGTTACTTCATATCTTGGGTGTCCCATAATCGCTTGCGCGAGAGTAGATTTTCCTGTACCGTTTGGACCCATAATTGCGTGGATCTCGTTTGTATTGATCGTCAAATCGACGCCTTTCAATATTTTCTTGCCTTCTATTTCAACGTGAAGACCTTTAATTTCTAAAGTTGCCATTCCAATACCTCCAATATGTTTATTGTGAATGGATATCCATTCTTTATTTAGTATCATTCTAATCTTACCCGATTATGCAGTACCTTGCAAATCATTGAGAAGTCAAGGCTTTTTATAGATTGCCCCTAATTCAAGACTTCTGAGTGGATATCATAAAAGAAGATTTGTCTTTCTCAATTAAACTATTTTCACTGAGAATCTGGAACCGATACTTTGTCTTTCGTGAACTTGTCCACAATAACTGCAAGTGCACCGTCACCTGTTACGTTTGTTGCCGTTCCGAAACTATCTTGGGCCATGTACAATGCAATCATGAGTGCAACCATTGCTTCACTAAAGCCAAGCATTGAGCTTAATAGTCCAACTGCCGCCATTACCGCGCCGCCTGGAACTCCAGGTGCTGCAATCATCGTGACACCTAGCATGAAAATGAATGGTAGAAAGCTAGAAAACACAATTGGCATATCATTCATTAACATGACACCAATCGCACATGACACAAGCGTAATTGTACTTCCCGATAAATGAATCGTAGCAAAAAGCGGGATAGAAAAATCCGTAACTCGCTCGGATGCGCCTGTTTTTCGCGCTTGCCTTAATGTAACTGGAATCGTTGCGGCAGATGATTGTGTACCAAGTGCAGTGAAATAAGCTGGTGCCATCGTTTTCATTAACCCCAATGGATTGCGGCCTGAAAGTGATCCAGCAACCGTATATTGGATAGTCAACATGAGTAAATGAAGAATGATAATCATGATAAAGACAACCGCAAATACAGATAATACCTTAGCAACTTCCCCGCTATACGTCATATTTAGAAATATTCCAAAAATATGGAATGGTAAAAGCGGTATAATGACAAATGAAATGACCCGTTCAATTAATACATTGAATTCTTCAAAGACAGCTAACATCGATTTACTACTAATCGCTGCCATACCGATTCCGAATAAGAAGGAAATCAAAAGCGCTGACATAACCCCCATTATCGGCGTCATTTCAAGTTCAAAAAACGCTTCTGCTGGAACTCTTGTCCCTTCTTTAACAGTTGCATTTGCAAAGTTACCAATAAAGTTTGGCAATAATGTTGTCGCTGAAAAAAAGGCAAGAATACCGGCTGCAATTGTCGATAAATAGGCAACAAACGCCGCCAGACCTAAAAGTTTTCCAGATCCTTTTCCTAGCTTTGCAATACCTGGCGCAATAAATGCAATAATGATTAACGGAACAACGAAATTCAGAAAGCCGCCAAATATCATGTTGAAAGTTGCAAATAAGCTTACAAATCCTTTTGCAAAACCTTCACCTATCATAGGTGTAAGTAATCCCAAACTAATTGCCAATGCGATCGCTATGACAATTCTCCATATCAGGCCTATCTTAATTTTCAAATCCATTTCCCCCTAAAATGATATTTTTTTATGCTCAATCCTACGATAACATAACAAAAAGTGAAATGTTTATTTATTTCAAAGAAATTAATTGGAAAAGATGGGAATTGGATAAAATTCAAAGAAAAAACCGGCCCCCGAAAATTTAGGGAACCGGGCGATTAGCGTCATCCAGTAATTATGTAGCGTTAGTTAATAGGAATGCCCATTTCAATCGGGGCTTTCTGTACATCGAATTGGTCACTGTATTTTTCGTTATATATATGACAGGCCACCCAATGGTCTTTCTTCTTTTCTATCAATTTCGGCACCACTTCACTACATATATCTTTCGCGAAGGGGCATCTCGTTCTGAAACGACAACCACTTGGCGGATCGATTGGACTCGGTATATCTCCTTTGATAATCATTCTTTCTCGATTACGTTCTAATATTGGATCTGAGATGGGTATAGCACTTAATAACGCCTGTGTATAAGGATGCAAGGGTTCTTCAAATAGCGCATCACTAGTTGTTACTTCAGCCATGCTCCCCAAATACATGACACCCACACGATCACTAATGTGTTTGACCATCGATAAATCATGTGCGATAAACAAATAGGTTAAGCCGCGTTCTACTTGCAATCTTTTTAGTAAATTGACAACTTGTGCCTGAATGGAAACATCTAAAGCCGATATCGGTTCATCAGCAACGATAAATTGCGGATTTACCGCTAAAGCTCGGGCAATCCCTATCCTTTGGCGCTGACCGCCACTAAACTCATGCGGATATCTATTGCCATGTTCACTATTAAGTCCGACAGTTTCCAGCAATTCGTTGACCTGGGCAGTTCGTTCAGCATTATTTTTTACTAAACCATGAATATCGAGCCCTTCCGCAATTATATCCTTAACGGTCATTCTAGGATTTAGTGATGCATAAGGATCTTGAAAAATCATCTGCATGTTTCGATTGAATTTCTTCAATTCTTTTTTCGATTTTTTCGCATGCACATTTTCACCTTGAAAGTGCACTTCTCCACCACTTGCCTCATATAGACGCATGATTGTACGGCCAGCAGTGGATTTTCCACAGCCGGATTCGCCTACCAAGCCGAATGTTTCACCTTTGTAAATATCAAATGTAATTCCATCGACTGCCTTCAAAATCTTGTTTCGATCCACTTTAAAATGCTTTTTCAAATCTTTTATTTCAAGTAATTTCTCTCGATTTTCAGACATGTTGCTTATAACCTCCTACGATAGCAGTTTCCGGGATTTCTACTTTAGGAGCACGTTCATCCAATAACCAGCATGCTGTCTTTTGCGTATTCGATAATACCGTGTACTCAGGCATATCATTTTTGCAGACTTTCATAGCATATGGGCACCTCGTGACAAATGGACATCCTTTTGGAGGATCCGATAAGTCCGGCGGTGAACCCGGAATTGCTAATAGCTCTTCCCCTTTACTATCTACTTTCGGCATTGAACCTAGCAATCCCCAAGTATAAGGATGCTTAGGGTTATAGAATATCTCATCTACATTTCCTGTTTCTACAATTTTCCCGCCATACATAACTGCAACTCGATCTGCTACGCTTGACACAACCCCCAAATCATGTGTAATCAATATGATTGCTGTGCCAGTTTTCTCCTGCAAATCACGCATAAGCTCTAAGATTTGCGCCTGAATCGTCACATCTAGCGCAGTTGTTGGTTCGTCGGCTATCAGTATTTTAGGATTACAAGCTAAAGCAATCGCAATCATCGCGCGTTGCCTCATACCACCCGAATATTGGTGTGGGTATTGATTAATCCGGGTTTCCGCGTTAGGTATTCCAACAAGTTTCAACAATTCAATACCGCGCGAAAAGGCTTGTTTCTTCGTCATGTTTTGATGCTTAATGAGACTTTCAGAAATTTGGTTACCTATCGACATGGTTGGATTCAATGACGTCATGGGATCTTGGAATATCATACTTATTTCTTTCCCACGAATCTCCTGCATTTGTTTTTCCGACTTCATAGTTAAATCTTCATTATTGAAAAGAATGGTTCCTCCATCGAACTTACCGGGAGGCATATCGATTAAGCGCATGATTGAATAGGCCGTGACACTTTTACCTGATCCAGACTCGCCTACAATGGCCAATGTCTCCTTCTCTTCTAATTCAAAAGAAACGCCACGAACGGCCTTTACATCTGCACCATATGTTTCAAACGACACTGATAGGTCATTGACTTTTAATATTTTTTTCAATTTGTGCGTACCTCCTTATTTGCCTTCTTTCGGATCCAATGCATCTCTCAATCCATCGCCGATGACATTAAATGCGAGAATCGTCAAACAAATGAAGAATGCTGGGAAAAAGAGCTGGTATGGATAATACTCAAACCCTGATAATGCATCCGACGACATGGTTCCCCAACTCGCACGAGGTGCAGGTACACCTAAACCTAGATAACTCAAAAATGCTTCTGTGAATATTGCCGTAGGGATTGTTAAAGTCAACGTAACAAGGATCGGACCTAATGTATTAGGGATCAAGTGTCGGAACATCAACCTGAAGTTACTCGCCCCTAATGATTTTGAAGCCATGACGTATTCTTCAGATTTTAGTTGCAGAACCTGTCCACGCACAATCCTTGCCATACTAATCCAACCCGTTATGCTCATTGCAATGATCATCGTCCATAATCCTGGAGGCATAACAACCATCAACAAGATAACGACTAATAAATAAGGTACACCATACAGAATATCTGCTATCCGCATCATATACTCATCTACTTTGCCGCCAAAGAAGCCGGATATCGCTCCCCAAATCACACCAATTACTAAATCAATTAGAGAAGCCATTAAACCGATGAATAATGAAATTCTCGCGCCATACCATGTTCTTGCAAATATATCTCGACCAAGATTATCCGTTCCAAACCAATGTTCCGCAGTCGGAGTCTTGTTCACATTCATAATGTTGGTATCATCGTAGCTTTTTCCTGAAATCGGTTCACCAATCAAGGCCATAATTGCTAGTAATACAATCATAATGACACCGAAAACGGCTAGCTTATTTTCACGGAAACGACGCCCTGCGTCCTTCCAATAGGATGAACTTTCACCTACGATTTTTTCAGATGCTTCTTGATCTATTCCCAATGGTTCGAAATCTGACTTTTCCAGTTGCAAACGTGTCATTAACTATTAGCCCCCTTATTTGCCAGTTTTATCCGTGGATCAACCCAGCCGTAAATAAGATCGACTATCAAAATGGATATAAGTAATAGGACACTGAAAAATACGGTAGTCCCCATAATAACTGTGTAATCTCGATTTGTGACACTTTCAACAAACTCGCGGCCTAAACCTGGAATTCCAAATATCTTTTCGATTATAAAACTACCGGTTAATATGCCGGCTACCAATGGCCCCATGTAGGATACAACTGGTAAAATTGCATTTCTAAGTCCGTGTTTATAGATAACTACGCGTTCCGATAATCCTTTTGATTTTGCTGTTTTGATATAATCCGCATTCAACACTTCTAACATACTAGACCGCATTAACCTGGCAATAAACGCGAGCGGTGTCGTTGCTAGTGCAAATGCCGGCAATATCGTATGGGCAAAAGACTCGAATCGAGCAATTGGCAACAAAGACAATTGCATTGAAAAAATATATTGTAGGATTGTCGCCATAACAAAGCTCGGGACAGAAATCCCCAAAATCGCAATCACCATGACGGTATAGTCACTTCCCTTATTATGCCGAATGGCAGCAACGGTCCCAAACAACACACCGAAAGCCAATGCGATAAAAATGGCCTCCAATCCTAGAATTAAAGAGTAGGGAAAACTTCTTTTAATAATATCCGTAACTTGTTGACCTTCATATTTAAATGAAGGGCCAAAATCAAATTTGGCAGCGCTAATCAAATAATTAAAATACTGTTCATGAATAGGGTCATTTAATCCGTATGCTTCCTGCATTTGTCGTTCGATTGCAGGAGATGTTTTTCGTTCGGATGTAAAAGGCCCACTCGGTGCTAATTTCATTAGTCCAAATGTGATTGTGATAATAAATAACAGGGAAATTAGAATGTAGCCAATTCGTTTAAGTAAGTATCTAGCCAAGTGAGAACACCTCCGTAATCCTTTGGATAAAGTGTATATTCCTTCATTGAACAAAAAATAGGGGTGAAAACAAATCACCCCTATGAAACCTATAACGATCATTGTGTCCTATGACTTGTTATTCTTCTGCAATATAGCCCCATTTGTATTGAACGAGACCTAGTGGTGATACTTCAACGTTTTTAACTTTATCTTTATTCGTCCATACGTTTGTATAGAAGTAAAGTGGCGCTAACGGAAGTTCATCCATAAAGATATCTTCTGCTTTACGTAATAAATCTTCACGTGCTTTAGCGTCTGTCTCAGTTCTTGATTCCTTCAACAAACCTTGATACTCCGAGTTTTCCCAGTTTGTATAGTTGTTTCCACCCTTAGTTTCAAAGATTTCTAGGAAGTTGATCGCATCGTTAAAGTCAGCAAGCCAACCCATACGTCCGACTTGGAAGTCACCTGCGCCCATGGAGTCAAGATAGACACCCCACTCTTCATTGTGAAGTTCAACATTGATTTCTAAATTCTTTTTCCACATATCTTGAACTGCTTGCGCAATCGATCCATGTGCTTCACTTGTATTATAAGAAAGTTTAATCGTTGGCATTTCACTTAAACCTAATTCTTCTAACCCTTTTTCCATCAACTTTTTAGCTTCTTCAATATCATTATCTTTAAAGTAACCTTCTGCATTTTCTTCGAAAATCGAAGGTGGAACCAATGCCATTGCCGGTGCTTGCTCGGCTTGCGTAATATTGTCTACAATCCCTTGACGATTAATCGCCATAGCGAATGCTTTACGAATATTTACGTTGTTAAATGGTTCTGCTTCTGTGTTAAACGCGTAGTAATAAACGCCTGCAAGTGGTGAAATGTTTAATACATCGTCTTTTTTGTATGATGGGATAGCTGCCAACGGAATGGAGTCTGTTGGAGAACCGAGCCAATCGATTTCACCTTTGTCATACATTTGTTTCGCTGTATTTTCATCTTCAATCATTACCATCGTGATTGTTTCTAACTTAACTGTATCTGCATCCCAATATTCAGGATTTTTCTTCAAAACAATCTCATCTTTATGTTTCCAAGAATCCATAAGGAATGGACCATTTGTTACGTATGTGTCAGATTGGTCTTGTGCCCAGTTAGGATTTGCTTCTGCTACACTCGCATTGACGGGAAAGAACGTATAAAACGCTGTCAATTCAAGGAAATAGGCTGTTGCTTGTTCTAACTCGACAACCAATGTTTGATCATCTTCGGCTGTAACGGCTACATCATCTAGGGACCCGCCGTTTTCTTTAGCAGCTTCGGCACCTTTAATCATATAAAGTTGATAGGCGTAGTCTGTGTCCACATTAGCTGGATCAAGTACCCACTTCCAAGCGTATTCAAAATCTTTTGCTGAAACAGCATCTCCGTTAGACCATTTTGCACCTTCTCGGATTTTGAATGTGTATTTTAAGCCGTCGTCAGACATTTCGTAGCTCTCTGCCATAGCTTCTTCAACTTTACCTTCTTGGTTTACACGCATTAAACCTTCAAACGTCTGGTTTAATACCGCACCTGAAGTAGTATCTGTCGCTAGGGCTGGGTTTAATGAAGGCGGTTCCGATCTGATGTTCACATTCAACGTTTGATCCGCCGCTAGCTTACCTGTTTCTTCCTTTTCACCGGATGTTCCTTCTTTTTCACCAGTTTTCTCATCACCACAAGCCGCTAAAATCATACTCATAGTAAACACTAAAACTAGTAATGCTAACCAACTTTTCTTCATAATTCAATCCCCCTCAGGCTTCATTATTAACTCAATATGCTGAATACGCTTACAACACATCTTACAGCTAAGTATACTATCATTAATTGAATATTCCTACCCCCAATTTACAAAAGTTATAGAAAAATATGAATAGTACTATTTAAATATACTTTATAGCCAAATAAAAAACGCTTCCAGACTTTACCGGTAGCGTTTTCCATCTATAATATTATTATTTTACTGGAACAACTGAGCCTTTCCATTCTTCTATGATAAAGTCCTGAATTTCTTTTGATTTCAATGCATTGATCAACGCTTTTATTTCAGCTTTTTCCTCATCACCTTTGCGAACAGCAATCACATTCACGTATGGTGAATCCGAATCTTCAAGCGCTATTGAATCTTCCATTGGATTCAAGCCTGCATCTATGGCATAGTTTGAGTTAATCAACACTGCATCGCCTTCATCATTGTTGTAAAGTTGTGGTAATAAAGCCGCTTCATAATCCGCTTCAAAATTGATATTTTTAGGATTATCGATGATGTCTTTTACTTCAGCAGTCGTTTTCTTAATGTCCTCGTTCAGCTTGATAAGCCCTTGTGCTTCAAGCATTGCAAGTACACGTCCATGATCGGCGATAGAGTTACTCATTAAGATCGTTGCTCCATCTGGAAGTTCCTTAAGAGACTTATACTTTTTCGAATAAACGCCGATTGGTTCAATATGGATTTCACCCGCATTCACGAAATCATAGCCATGATCACTCATTTGAGATTCTAGATACGGTATATGTTGAAAGTAGTTTGCGTCAATTTCACCAGAGTCCAGGTCCGTGTTTGGCATGATGTAATCTGTGTATTGGTCTATGACAAGATCAACGCCTTCTTCTTTCAACATTGGTTTAACTTTTTCTAAAATAATTGCATGCGGTATATTCGAAGCACCAACAACTAGCGTTTTTTCTTCTTGAGCATTTCCGCCGTCACTGCTCGCATTGTTTTTGTCACCTTCGTTTTTTGTTCCGCAAGCTACTAATGTCAGAACAAGTGCTGCTAATAAAATTGCTGATAGTACTTTTTTCATTGTGTGAACGCCTCTTTTCTATGCTGTATATATTTGACAGGCAAAGCCCGTTATTCCTAACTATAATTATCTTTTGTCTAACTTTTTAACAGCGAAATCTCCGATAAATTGAATGATAAACACGACGATTAAAATTAGAATGGTTGCCATTATCGTAACGTCTTCACGGCTTCGTTGGAATCCATCCAAAAAGGCTAGTGTACCTAGTCCTCCTGCCCCGATAACACCCGCCATTGCCGTATACCCTACAAGCGCAATAGCCGTAACGGTAATTCCAGAAATTAAAGCAGGCATTGATTCTGGTAATAAAACCTTAAAAATAATCGTAGAAGTTTTTGCACCCATCGATTTTGCAGCTTCAATGACACCTCTATCGATTTCCTGTAACGCAATTAAAACCATACGGCCATAGAATGGTGCAGCACCGATAATTAATGCAGGTAAAGCTGCCTCTGGTCCGCGTATCGTACCCAGTAGAAATTTTGTAAATGGAATGAGTAGAATAATTAATATGATAAACGGGATCGATCGGAATAGATTGACGAATGCCCCTGCAAGCGTAGAAATCAACTTATTCGCCCATAATTGTCCTGGTCCAGAGAGGAATAACAATACGCCTAACGCCAATCCAATGACAAATGTGAATACTGTCGACATCGCTGTCATATAAAGCGTTTCTAAGGTCGCTTCCCACATTTTAGCCCAGTCGACATGCGGAAATAGGTTTTCAATCATTGCCGATCACCTCCGTCCGGACATCTTGTTCATTAAGATAATGGATCGCTTCCTGGATAATCGACTCTTCCCCGACTAATTGAAGAATGAGCGTGCCGTATGCACCATCATGCGTTTGGGCTATATTCCCTTGTACAATATTGACGTCAATCATAAACTTTCGAATCAGGCTCGTAATTACAGGCTGTCCAGTTCGTTCACCTACAAAAACAAGTTTTATAAGGGTTCCTGATGGGAATTCTTCTTTAATATGTTCCATCGCCACTATTGTTTCTGATGGTTCCGTCACTTGCGATAAGAAACGTTTTGTAATCGGCTCCCTTGGCGAATGGAACACCTCAAGAACATTGCCCATTTCGACAACTTTACCTTCTTCCATAACTGCAACCCGATGACAAATCTTTCGGATGACATGCATTTCATGTGTAATGAGTACAATCGTCAACCCTAGTCGCTCATTGATGTCAGTAAGTAGATTTAGTATCGAATCTGTCGTTTCAGGATCAAGTGCAGATGTTGCTTCATCACAAAGCAATACCTCTGGATCATTGGCGAGTGCACGCGCAATTCCTACCCGTTGCTTTTGGCCGCCCGATAATTCAGATGGGTAGGCATTCTCTCGTCCCTTTAAGCCTACCAGCTCGATTAGTTCAGCAACTTTTCTATCGCGTTCCACTTTAGGTACATTTGCGATTTCAAGTGGAAATGCAATATTATCTTTAACGGTTCTTGACCATAGCAAGTTAAAGTGTTGGAATATCATGCTAACTTTTTGCCGGGCTTTCCTTAATTGTTGTCCTTTAATGGCTGAGATTTCTAAACCGCCAATTGTGATTGCTCCACTCGTTGGCATCTCTAGTCCATTTAGGAGTCGAATGAGTGTACTCTTTCCTGCACCACTATAGCCAATAACGCCGAAGATTTCGCCTTCAGCGATATCGAAGGTGACGCCGTCGACGGCAACGATAGAATTTGCGCCTTCACCGAAGACTTTGTTTACATTTTTTAACTGAATCATTTTTCTCCACCTCAACAAATATTAAAAAGCCTTTCCGCTAGATGCAGAAAGGCTCAACGTTTAAAATAAGCGTTTGTCCAATCTCTCATCTTTCAAAGCAAAACGCGCTTTGTGTGATTTGGCACCAGTTCACAAAAGTGATGGTTGCCGGGCTTCATAGGGCACTTCCCTCCGCCGCTCTTTATAAGAGTGATTTGATTATATGTTTACTATAAGAGTAAATTTATCATAAATGACTAGGGCATGTCAACTAATTTTCATTAGTAGATCGGGTACTGAATGAAATGCATAAACCTTCTCTTGTAGAACGCCTTCTTTTGCGATGAGAAGGCAAGGCACACTTTCAATTTTATAATCGATGGCCAAGTCCTCAAGGTAATTCAAATCAGCCTTTCCGATTGGGATTTCTGGCTTCATGACGGTGATTACATTCATCATTTTCGAAGCAACTGCACAGGTCCCACACAGCGGCGTGTACAAATAAAATACCGCAACATCCGATTCTTCAAGCTGTCTTTCCCATTCTTCTCTCGTCCAATTATCCATTATATCTACCTTCTTACTATAAAAATTCAGCGCGGACCTCAAAATGTGCTGCTTGAAGCACCGCGGCTAGTACATTATAGGGTGTCGTTTCGACTTCTTTATATACTTTTTCCGTGTAAAGATGAATTGCCAATGGGTATTCTCTCTTGAAAAGTGCTCGCGTTTTTTCACCATCTTCATCCGCATCCATAAAGACATACATCTCATGTTGTTCATAAGAAGCTAGCAATTCTTCTAAATGATACGGACTTATCGTACCATGTGTACAGATAATTTCAATTGGTTCAGCAAGTATCCGACTGACTCTTATACGATCTGATTTACCTTCTACAATCAGTACTTTTTCAAATTCCATTGTGAATCGACTCCTTTGCCAATATTCATCTTTAGACAGAAAAAAACGCCGAATAGCACTCGGCGTCCCATGTCAATGATTACTCGATTGTCATTTTGTCATAGTCTTCAGCTGACATAAGTGCATCCAATTCAGAAACATTAGATGGTTCAACAACAATCATCCACGCTTGTTCGTAAGGAGATTCGTTCACAAACTCCGGGCTATCTTCTAGCTCTTCGTTCACTTCAACTACTTTTCCGCTAATAGGCGCATATAACTCGGAAACTGTTTTAACTGATTCAACGCTACCGAAAGGCTCGTCTGCAGTTATCTCATCGCCAACTTCAGGTAACTCAACGAAAACAATATCGCCTAGTTCAGACTGTGCAAAGTGTGTGATTCCAATACGGTACTTACCGTCTTCATCTTTTACCCACTCATGTTCTTCTGAATACTTAAATTCCTTTGGTGTGTTCATAATCATAGCCCCCAAAATAGTTATTCTTTCAATCTAATAGTGCCATAAGCTAGCTGGAAATACAAGACGAGTAGCCATTATCTCCAGACTTTTTCAAACGTTTCTTCTTTGAATCCAACGGTTGTTTTTCCATTGCCATATACAATTGGTCTCTTGATCAACATGCCGTTTGATGATAATAGCTTAATTTTTTCATCTTCCGTCATTGTTGGTAATTTATCTTTCAACTTAAGCTCACGATAAACATTTCCGCTCGTATTGAAAAACTTTTTAATATCCAACTCAGACGCCGCAATCATTTCACGAAGTTCATCTTCGCTTGGCGGGTTTTCAGCAATATTTATTTCTTCAAAAGTAACACCATACGACTCCAGCGACTTTTTCGCTTTTCTGCACGTACTGCATTTAGGGTATCCGTAATAGGTCAGTTTCATAACAAGAACCACTCCTTCGTTTACCCCATTGTAGCAAAAATTCACCCAGATACCAAAAAGGCATCTGGGTAACTTTTGTCAATTAGACGATATATCTTTCTACATCAATGAGTTTTTCGGAAGCTTCTCTTTTCTTCGCGATGATATTGTAAGGCGTTGAACGCGTTAATTTTCGAAGCGCTGAAAGCATCATGCGCTGGTTGTCGCCTTCAACCGCTGCCAATAAAACTTCTTTTGCATCCTTTTCGATTTCTGCAAAGGCTTCTTGACAGAATACCTCCGTGTAAAGGATTTTTTGTTTTTCTTTTTCCTCGCCGTTACGTGCAATTGCTTTTTCCGTACGAAGAAGTGCAGATTCCATACCAAATACATTGCTTGCGATATCCGCGATGTTGACGAGAATCTCTTGTTCTTGTTCAAGTTTTGTACCGAAACGCTGCGCTGCAAGACCCGCTACTA
Organism: Sporosarcina sp. 6E9; assembly: GCF_017921835.1. NCBI lineage: Bacteria > Bacillati > Bacillota > Bacilli > Caryophanales > Caryophanaceae > Sporosarcina > Sporosarcina sp. 6E9. The sequence continues at coordinate 62,086 of NZ_JAGEMN010000004.1, forward strand.
ACAGTCCAATCTTTTTCGCGTTTTTCACCAACACTTTCTCTTGTGCAAGGGCCTCGTCGCCGATTTCTTCAGGCATCATCATAAGGAGTTCTTCTTGTAATCCCTGCGCTTTTTCCAGTAACGGCAATTCACCTTTTAATGCTTTTCTCATGAAAGTTCCGGGTACGAGCAAGCGGTTAATTTCATTGGTTCCTTCAAAAATTCTATTGATACGGGAATCACGGTAAATGCGTTCGACTTCGTATTCCGCCATAAAGCCGTATCCACCATGAAGTTGAACCGCTTCGTCAGCAACATAGTCTAGTAATTCCGAACCGACAATTTTATTGATCGAACATTCAATTGCATATTCTGCAATCGAAGCTGCAATTGCTTTTCCATCTTTACGTTCTTCAGCAGTCATTGCGCTATTTCGTTCTTCAAAATAACCAATCGTGCGGTAGACTAAACTTTCAGCCGCATAGGTACGTGAAGCCATTGTCGCGAGCTTTTCTTTTGTTAAATTAAATGAAGAGATAGGCGTTTTAAACTGTTTTCGTCCATTTGCATATTCAATTGCCAATTGAAGCGCGCGTTTTGATCCACCAACTGTCCCAACTCCCAGTTTATACCGGCCAATATTTAAAATGTTAAACGCAATTACGTGACCGCGTCCCACTTCACCTAATAAGTTTTCAACAGGTACTTCTGCGTCTTGAAGAATTAGCGTACGTGTAGAAGATGATTTAATCCCCATTTTCTTTTCTTCCGCACCGACAGATACGCCTGGGAAGTCTTTTTCAACGATAAATGTTGAGAATTTATCGCCGTCAATTTTTGCATAAACAACGAAAACATCGGCAAATCCAGCGTTCGTAATCCATTGTTTTTCACCATTTAAAATGTAATGCGTTCCTGCTTCATTGAGCTTCGCATTTGCGCTGGCACCCAATGCATCTGATCCAGAACCGGGTTCAGTTAATGCGTAAGCTGAGATTTTATCTCCCGTAACGGAGTTTGGTAGATATTTTTCTTTTTGTTCTTCCGTACCGAATAATACGATTGGCAATGTTCCGATGCCGACATGGGCACCGTGTGTAATTGAAAAGCCGCCCGCACGTGACATTTTCTCAGAGATTAGCGCTGATGAAATGGCATCTAATCCAAGTCCACCGTATTCTTCTGGAACATCTGCCCCTAGAAGACCTAAATCACCCGCTTTTTTCAATAAACGAACGGAGTGCTCAAATTCATGGTTTTCTAAGTTATCGATGACAGGAACAACTTCATTTAATACATAGTCTTCAGTTGTTTTCGCAATCATTTTCTGCTCTTCAGTAAAATCCTCTGGCGTGAAGACACGATCTGCTTCGATGTCTTCAATTAGAAAAGCGCCACCTTTAATTAAGTTTGCTGTTTTCAATTCAGTCATTGTTTTTTCCTCCCTTTAATTAAAACGAAATATCACTTGTAAGTACAATCACTAAAAAGTGTAATGATATAAAAAGATGCTTCTTAATATTTTTATAACAACTCAAATACGCCTGCGGCACCCATTCCGCCGCCGATACACATTGTCACGACACCGAATTGCTTGTTTTGACGTTTTAGTTCATCCAACATGCGAATGGTTAAAATTGAGCCAGTTGCGCCAAGTGGATGACCGAGCGCGATGGCTCCGCCGTTGACATTCACTTTATCCATATCAAGACCGAGGTGACGGATGACTTGAAGGGATTGAGATGCGAACGCCTCGTTTAATTCCCATAAATCGATGTCTTCGATGGATAATCCAGCAATTTCTAGCGCTTTCGGAACCGCTACAATTGGACCAATTCCCATCACTTCTGGCGGAACGCCCCCAACTGCGAATGACCGGAACTTAGCGATTGGCTTCAATCCTTCCGCTTCCGCCACTTCACGATCCATGATTAAGACTGCACCTGCACCGTCTGATGTTTGTGATGAGTTGCCCGCAGTTACTGAACCCGTTACAGAAAATGCTGGACGTAAACGTGCGAGCACTTCTGTCGTTGTGCCATGACGAACCCCTTCATCCATTTCAAACATGAACTTCTTTTCCGCAGCTTTCCCATCGTCATTAACATAACGCTGAGTCACTTCTACTGGAACAATTCCATCATTAAACTTGCCAGTAGCAATCGCTGCTGCAGCTCTCTCATGGGAACGAACCGCAAATGCATCTTGATCTTCGCGGCTTACACCATATTTTGTTGCGACTTGCTCAGCGGTATGGCCCATTCCCATATAATATTGTGGTGCTGTTTCTGCTAATTTCACGTTGGGACGAACAACATTCCCCATCATTGGAACCATGCTCATCGATTCCGCCCCACCTGCAAGAATCGCTTTTGAAGCCCCAAGCATAATCCGCTCTGCTCCGTAAGCAATTGTTTGCAAGCCTGAGGAACAAAATCGGTTGACGGTAATTGCGGGTGTTGTATCTGGAAGTCCTGCTAGCGCGCCGATATTCCGTGCCATATTCATTCCTTGTTCCGCTTCTGGCATCGCACAACCAATAATTAAATCATCGATTGGTCCGTCGTAACCACCCGCGCGCTTTAATGTTTCCTTTACTGCAATCGCTCCTAGATCATCCGGACGAACGTTTGCCAGTGAACCTCTTTTCGCTCTTCCAACCGGCGTTCGTGCACCGGCTACAATTACTGCTTCACGCATTATTTCTTCCTCCTCTATATTTGTTGCTTTTAATTGCGAAGTGGTTTTCCTTTTACAAGCATGTGTTGCATACGTTGCTGTGATTTTGGTTCAGCTACTAGGCTTAAGAAGGCTTCACGTTCAAGATCTAGCAAATATTGCTCATCGACTAGCGTTCCAAACGGCACTTTGCCACCTGCTAGAACAAACGCTAATTTCTTCGCGATTTTCAAGTCATGTTCGCTAATATACCCCGACAAGAACATTGCTTCTGCCCCGAGAAGTAGTGTCGCATAACCAGAATCTCCAGTGACCGGGATTTTCTCGCGTTTAGGTGCTTGATAGCCATTTTCATATAATGAAAGTGCGACTTGTTTCGCATCATGTAATTGATGGTCAGCGTTTACGCTTATTCCATCCGCGAAATTCATGAAGTTGTTATCTCTAGCTTCATCTGCGGAAGTTGAAACTTTTGCCATCGCAATCGTTTCAAATACTTTATTTGCGATATTTTGATAGTCGACTTCTACGCCGTTCGGCAAACCTTTCAAGTGTTTTGTATACAACCCGACGTTTCCGCCACCCCCCGGGATTAGACCAACGCCTGGTTCAACTAGCCCCATGTAGGTTTCAGTTGTCGCTTGAATATGTGCCGCTGGAAGACAAACTTCGGCCCCACCGCCCAGTGTCATCGCGAACGGTGCTGCAACAACTGGCTTCGTTGAATATTTGATTTTCATCATCGCGTTTTGGAAAGTTCGAACGACGAAATCCAATTCAAAAATATTGTCATCTTGTGCTTCCATTAAGATTAGGCCAAGATTCGCACCGACACAGAAATTTCTTCCCTGGTTGCCGATCACAAGCCCTTTATAATTCTTTTCTACTTCATCAACTGCAAAGTTAATCATTTGCAAAATATCTAACCCAATCGCATTCGATTGCGAATGAAATTCGAGTAGTGCGATGCCATCGCCAAGGTCTATTAAACTAGCACCTGAATTTTTCTTAATGACCCCGTGTTTTTTCTTATAACGTTTCAAATCAATCACTTTTTCATTAACAGGAACGGGTTTATAGCCATCTCCGTCGAAGTAATACAGTTCACCGTCTTCTTCTTTATAGAAAGATTCATAGTTTTGATCTAACAAACGTTGAACAAAAGCAGGTACCTCAGCACCTTCTTCTTTCATCTTTTCTACAGATTTAGCGACCCCGATTGCATCCCATATTTCAAATGGTCCTTGTTGCCATCCGAAGCCCCATTTCATCGCATTATCGATTGCTACGATATCATCCGCGATTTCACCGTGTAGTTCAGCTGAATAGCGAAGTGTAGGTGCTAAAATATTCCATAGGATTTCGCCTGTACGGTCTTTTGCATAGACAAGTGTTTTCACTCGATTTACAAGCCCTTTTTGCTGTTTCGCCATTTCAATTGAAGGCGTTTTCATTTTCTTCGCCTTGCTGTACTCGAAAGTTTCTGGATCGAGTTCCAAGATTTCTCTATCTTTCTTCACATAGAAACCTTGTTTCGTTTTCGCGCCGAGCCATCCGTTATCAATCATTTTCTTCATAAACGCCGGCAATTCAAATACTTTTTGTTCTTCACCTTCTGTTTGGTCGTAAACGTTTTTGGCAACATGCATAAATGTGTCCAGACCGACTACATCAAGCGTTCGGAATGTTGCCGATTTCGGACGACCGATTAGTGTACCCGTTACAGAGTCGACTTCGCCGATTGAAAATCCGCGTGCTTCCATTTCTTGAAGGGTGACCAGTAGCCCATAAGTTCCAATTCGGTTGGCAATAAAGTTCGGTGTATCTTTGGCAATGACAACGCCTTTACCTAATGTGTTTTCACCAAATTGAACCATGAAATCTACCACTTCTGGCGCTGTCGTACTGGCCGGAATCACCTCGAGTAGTTTTAAATAACGAGGTGGATTAAAGAAATGTGTTCCTAAGAAATGTTTCTGGAAATCTTCTGAACGCTCATCCTTCATCGCTTCAATACTAATGCCCGATGTATTTGACGAAATAATTGTGCCAGGCTTACGCACAGCATCCACTTTTTCGTATAATTCTTTTTTAATGTCTAGGTTCTCGACAATTACTTCGACAATCCAGTCAACATCTTTTAATTTTTCAAGATCGTCTTCTAAGTTCCCTGCTTCGATTAACGATAAGTTACTTTTAGTGGTGAGTGGCGCAGGTTTTTGTTTGAGTAGTTTTTGCAATGCGCTTGATGCAATTTTATTTCGGACTTGGTTATCTTCGAGAGTCAGCCCTTTCGCTTTCTCTTCTTCTGTCAATTCTTTTGGAACGATATCCAATAATAGTACTGGGATACCGATGTTTGCGAGATGGGCTGCAATTCCTGAACCCATCACACCTGAACCTAATACTGCTGCTTTTTTAATTTGATAAGCCACGTGCAATGCCTCCCTTTATTTTCTTGAATGAACACTCATTCATTATTTGGGCAAAAAAAATAGAAACGATTTCTATAACTTTTATTATAGAGCATTAGTTAATTTTTCGCAATATTTTATTCTGTAATTATTCATAGAATAGAAAGTAACTTCGTACCGTCAGGTTTTGGGTGAATCAATTTTATATCCAGAATCGAAAATGGATTGTACACTAAATATAAAAGTTTCCTTCTAATAAGAAAGGGCGTTTCGATATGAAAACGGTACTTGATATAACTGGTAAATCACAATATGAAAAAGATATTGATGAACGGTTTCGCCCTTCTGCATGCGGTCCGGTAACCGCTCATGTGATTCTAAGGTATCATTTTCCACATCATATGCATGCAGTGAATGAACTGTACCGATTGCTAGGCAGTACAAAAATCGGTTTATTTACTTGGCGTTTCATCCGGAATATGAAGAAACTTCTAGGCGAGGCGTGGATCGTTGAAAAGTGTTCAGTTAACGAGGTCATTCATGAAATTGATAACGGGCGTCCCGTAGCTGCCAAGTTTGATAAATGGTTTACTTTAAGGTGGCGGGGTAAATTTGCTTTTGATTATCATTGGGTACCAGTTGTTGGCTATGAAAAAAATGGGAATGAACTACTTCTCATCGTTCATGATAATGGCGGTAGAAATCGGACAAGTCAATTGCGAACGATTTCATATAAGAAAAACAAATCTATTTTGACGTTTGTAAAGATAAAAAGAAGCCACTAAGCGGCTTCTTTTTATTTTTTATGAAAATAATGAATCGGCATGGCGCATGATCATTGTATAGCCTTCTTTTTCAAAGAGGCTTCTCTTTTCTGCATCATAAATCGGTAGTGTTAGGTCTTCAATTTGACAGTTTACATCTAAGTCGCAGTGAATTTCAGCAAGCTTTCTTGATAAGTGAAGCATTTCAATGCCTTCTTCGATACGTTTGCGTCTTGCTGGGGTTAGTTCGTCTAGAGCCTCTAGAATACCTTCAATGGAGCCATATTGTTTCAGTAATGTCAAAGCTGTTTTTGGCCCAATGCCTTTGACACCTGGGTATCCGTCGGCCGAGTCACCTGTGAACGCTTTTTTATCGATGTATTGAAATGGCGTAATGCCGTACTCTTCGATGAATCTTTCGTCTGTGTAGATGTCGTACTCGCTATATCCTTTTTTAATGAGGGCTACTTTAACGCCTGGGCGCAATAATTGCAGGAGATCTCTGTCGCCTGACACGATTGTGATGTCGGCTTTGCCTTCCCAATTGCTTACCATAGAACCGATTAGATCGTCGGCTTCCATCCCTGGTTCTCCGTAACTTTTCCATCCGATTAGTTCTGAAACGCTTCTAGCCATGTCAAATTGCGGAACGAGTTCTTCGGGTGGCGCGGGACGATTCGCTTTATAACCGTCGTACAAGTCATTTCGAAATGTGTGTGCGCCCATATCCCAACAAACTGCCATATGGGTTGGGTTGAATAGGGACATCGCTGTCAATGAATGACGTGCAAATCCTTGAACGCCATTCGTAGGAACGCCAGCTGCATTCGGGAAAAAATGCCCCATTGCGGATGTCGCAAAAAAGGATCTAAATAATAATGCCATGCCGTCAACGATTAAAATATGTGGTTTTTCTTCTGTAGTCAATTGTCATTCCTCCAGTAGTCGAAAGTGTTCGATTCGACCTTTATCAATAGTTAATAGTAGACTACTAATCGTGAAATCGGTACTAATACGCCCCATTACACGAGAAAGCAACATTAGCAATCCATTATACAAGTGCTTGGTTATATTCAAACCGTTGATTTCCGTTGCGGGCGGACGCTTTCCTGCGGGCGAGCGCCGAGCCTCCTCGTCGCTAAAACCGTGCTCCCAAACGCTGCGCTTTTAGGTCGCAAAAGCCGTTCTTCGTAACGGCTCTTCCTGCGGGGTCTCGACTGTCTCGCTAATTCCGCTGGAGTCGCCGCCCTCCACTTCAATCAACTAATTCCACTATATTATGGTAGTAATTTATAGCTTTCTATAACTGTGGAATCATGAATACGATTGCTAGAAGGACTAGCACTGTAATATGAGCAGAAGTGATAATTGTTCCTTTACTTGTTTCTGCTTTCCCATACCTAAGTATGATAGACAGTATGAACAAATAAACTAAAACTAAAAAGTAAACTATTGATAAATCTAAAATCCAGTGCATTTCTGGGGTTACTTCAGATAGAATTGTGACGCCTAGGATTATGAAGCCCATCATTGATAGGAGAAGGATGACGCCGATGATAGCGGGCATGATTCGCCATATCTTATGTACAAATAGTGGCTTTCCCTTCTTCTCTTGTATCAGCAATAAGAATGAAAATCCCCATACGATAAATATAACTGTGAAGAATATAATGAGAATACTTGGTTCGATAAAAGAATTTACGAATGAAAAGAATGCACTAATTTTATCCTCATATAGATTCGTTAAAATGATAGCGAGTGAAAATCCAAAAATAATAAGAATTTGGTAAAGCGTCCATTTTGACATTATACTTCCCCTCCAAGTTACAAGTACGTTTGAGATGTCGATTTAGATTCAAAAAAGAACTGAAACCTGGAAATTGTAACCCGGTCAGTTGAGTGGTATAAAAACTAAATTAAACACATAAAAATAGTCCAAATTCGCATACAATTGGACTCTTTCCTATTACCTAGGTGTCAACGTTTGTGAATGATAACGCGGCTATTTCAGAAACCCTATTGAAAAGCATATTAGCAGGTTACAATTTCTTTTTAGGTCTGTTAATGTATGTGTTAATACCAACGTTAATTTGTATGTCGAAAAAACAATGATGCATTTCGCCACTTTTTTAACTTTTACTATCCCATTAACGCGCCCGATCGCATCAGATTTTAATCATTAAAGAAGTGGTCAATTTCTTCCCATTTACCTTCTGGAACATCGGCTTTCTTCCACACTTGTCCATTAACCGTGTCAGATATATAAATGAATCCATCTCGTACAACCAACTCATAAGATTGATCACTTTGAGCGTCTATTTGATTAATACTGTCCGCTACGTTGCCCAAGCCACCTGAGATAGATATTCCTGCTAATAGAATACAAATACCTACGAATATCATTACTCCACTTTTCAATTTCTCCAATTTCATCGACTCCCTATCCTGACTCTTAGATTAGAAGGCACATTCTCAAATAAACGCGCCCGATTGCTTAATTACTTCAACTCAAGAGTTATAGCCGAATGAGATAATAAATATCATTGCAATCAAAGATACAACGATAAAAACCGTAGATATTAAAGTTATTATTGCGGTTAAACTTTTAGGTATGTTAGTACGATTTTTCCAAGTAGCTACCAACAGGAAAACACTCAGTAAAATTATGATAAGAAAAATTGATAAAAATCCAGAACGCTCTTTAATCATAAACCACAAATCCATTTCGTCTGCTCCTCTCCGATAACACTTAACTCAATTTTGTCCGATTGAGTCGCAGCGGTTGTTCAGTTAACGCACCCTATTACAGAACAATTAACACCAGTCAATTTAATCCTTTCTGTATTTTTTATAATTATACGCCAATGATAACAAGCCTCCGACAAGACCGAGCGTGTGCATTGTGATGAAAAATGCTTGCCTTTCCACTAAGGCAATAACCAGAGCGATTGTGAAAAAAACTATCATAATTGCTATACCAATGTGTGGACTATATTTCACTATGTAAATTCTCCTCTCGATTCATTTTTTTTTAACATAACGGCTCCGTTAATGGCATAGAACTTGTGCAACAATCGCACCCGATTGCGGATAATAGCTATTTTATTATGATGTGTTCTGGATGTATTGGAATATTTTTTATTCCATTTTTTAAAAATTCAGGTTGCAAAAGAATTTCATCAAGTTTCGCTATAGGCACCCACTTATATACAAGGGGCTTGTCCTCTTCAGTCCCATAAAATTCTCCTGATTTTAATTCGTAATCATTATTCGATGTGACTTGATAATAGAATGCTATTTCATGAAAGGACTTACCATCATAATTAAAGAAATTTTCGGTTGTCCAAATTAATCTTTTTACTTTTACGTTTAAATTCAGTTCCTCTTGAAACTCCCTACGTAAGCCTGTTTTTGACTCCTCCGTTATTTTAACTCTTCCACCCGGAAGGGCCCAATGTTCATCATTTACGTTTTTATGTAAAAGAACATGTTGATCTAGTATCCAAATTCCCGCCACACGATAATTAAATACTGCTACATCCGTTTTAAATACCGCATCTATCATACTTAATCCTCCCTAAATCCGTTTTTGGAAAATACAACAACACTAATAACGACTTTCACTTCACAATTTGGCCCGTTAATGGCATAAAACTTGTGCAACAATCGCGCCCGATTGTTATAATCATTATTTCTTTTTCTTAATGGCGTCTCTACTCATTAAAAAGTAAGCAGTGCCAGCTATAAATAACCCTGTGCTAAGCCACATCGCTATACCGTTCCATTCGCCATTAAACAATGTGATATTTGTCAGATTCACAAAAAATATTGCAATTAGAATAATATACAATCCTGTTATCTCTTTCATTTTTTCACACCCCCATAAAATGGCCCTATTGTGGAAAGGGCGCAAATCCTTCTTCAAGAATCGCACCCGTTAGTTCAATAATATGCCATGATTAATTTAGATTTTTTAAATTCGGGAATTTATTATTATAAATTTTGTTCCATATATTTAATGCACTGGGATAACAATTATTAATCGAAGGTGCTCCACTCCTCGAAAACATTTTTTCAAAGACCTGATGTATCACTAAAGCTAACTTTTCAACAGATGCAGTTGGTAATGCCGATACAATAAGTCTTATTTCTGGATCATATTCATCCTCAGATGTGTAACGTAAAAGGTGCATCGGGTCCCATTCATTAATTACTTCTTTTACAATTTGGTAGTGGTTCATAATATCCCTCTTTCAAGATGTATTTTCAGAGACTTATGCTATACCCTTATTTAGCTAACCTGACCCGTTTGATGCATTGTCCTTATCACGCAAACGCACCCGTTAACAGAGATCTAATTATTATTTACTGCCTCTTTTTTATCATCAAACACTATGTCAATGCTGACTATAAGAAGTGCTGTTAAAAATACTGCTAAGCCTGATAAAACTACTGTTGTCATTAATTCATTAACAATATATATAACAATCCAGCTTAGGATTAATTTAATAAGAGCTATCCAAACCCATTTTTCTTTACTAGGTAGATTTGCTCTCGTTATAAAAAATAACGTGACCTGCTCTATTATTTCAAAGAAAATGCCAACCAAAAAAGTAAAGAATATGAATAGCAGTAAAGATCCAATTGATTCATAAGAAACACCAATCAAAGAGAAAAAACCTGCTAGACCAAAAATAATTCCACCAAAAACTATACCAATCGATACTGCAACCAGTAGAGTCATAGCCACCCCAATAATAATCTTATCCCTAAATTGCAACACCAATCACCTTTTCCCTTAATTCCTTAGACAAAGTTTTAATTGTAAAAGTCAACCCACTATATGGCCCTCTAACGGCACAATCCTTATTACAGAATCGCACCCGTTTATGGATCACACCAAAATATCTACATAATTAACTACTTAAAATTGATGAGAAGTTATCAAAAGCGTTTAATACATCATCACCTAATGGATGGGCAAATTCCTGATTTTTCAAAGGCAATATCCCTTCTTTTTCAAGCTGTTGCAGATATTCTTGAAACCCTATACAGACAGCTGAGATATACTCTTTTAGATTGAATTCATATTTAAATATACCTTCTGGATAATGACCATTATGTTCAATAAAAAGTCTTCCACCATCACTGGAAAATATATAGTAATCAAAGTTTCCATCACAATCAATTTGGGCTTCACTGATTTCGCCTTTATATAAAGAGGTTAGTGTTGAAAAGAAATTAGGTATCGCTATAAAGCCTATCCCTGATTTAAAACTAAATAACTGTGTATCACTCGAAACGTCAAATTGAATATCCCCACCACTGAGACGGATATCAATAAAACATTTATAATTAGTGTTCATAAAACCCACCTCGATTGTATTCTATTAAATAATCTGGCCCGTTTGTTGAATATTGAATATACACTTACCCTACTCCAATAATAGAGTATTTACCACAAAAATCCTTTTTTAATATAAAAAGCACCGCTATTATTTGCGATGCTGATTGTTGCTCTAATTCGATGTTATTTCGCTTGTTATTTTAACTTTTGTGCCAGTGAACTGAATGATTTACCGAATATTAGTTTCAGTTCCTTTTGATTAATTAGTAGAATTCTTTTTAAGAAGTTGTTCAATTGCTACGATATCTGGTGTGAATATACGATCTTCTTCGATAGGGGCTACGACTTTTAGTAGTTTTTCGAACTGTGTACGTGTCTTGGCAGCCATTGATTCTTTCCCACGAATCGCGCAGCCCGTTAATGCGCATAGCGCCTCGATAGCTAAAACATTTCTCGTGTTTTTGATTATCGACTGTGCGTGTCTTGCGCCGATTGTTCCCATTGAAACATGATCTTCTTGATTTCCAGACGAGGGAATTGAATCCACGGACGCTGGATGTGCAAGTGTTTTATTTTCCGAAACTAGGCTTGCTGCGGAGTATTGTAAAATCATGGCCCCAGATTGTAAACCTGGTTCTGGGCTGAGAAATGGTGGTAATCCTTCATTAAGTTGTGGATTAACTAGTCGCTCAATGCGACGTTCTGAAATATTTGCGAGTTCCGCTATGCCGATTTTTAGAAAATCCATCGCGAAGGCAATGGGTTGTCCGTGGAAGTTCCCACCTGAAACAACCGTGTCCCCATCATCGAAAATAAGCGGATTATCTGTCGCTGCATTCATTTCGATTTCCAACTTTTCTTTCACGTAATTTAACACTTGCCAACTTGCGCCGTGCACTTGTGGGATACATCGAATCGAGTAAGCATCTTGCACACGTTTTTCACCTTGGACTGTCGTTAATTGACTACCTTCCAACAAATCTAGCATTCTTTTTGCAACGTCAACTTGTTCAGGGTACCCACGTGCTTCATGAATAGCTGGATGGAAAGCATCTGTTATTCCGTGTAAAGCTTCCATTGTCATGGCTGCAATCCATTCACTGTCGATAGCGAGTGATTCTGCCTCCAAATAATTGATAACGCCTTGGGCAGTCATTGCTTGCGTTCCATTAATGAGTGCTAGCCCTTCTTTCGCTTCCAGCACAATTGGTTCTAGCTTATGTTTTTTCCATATATCGGAAGCTGGAACATGCTCGTCACCTTGCCAAACGAAGCCTTCCCCAAGTAGTACAAGTGCTAAATGGGCGAGCGGTGCTAAATCACCTGACGCGCCTAATGATCCTTGTTGTGGAATGACAGGGTGAATTTGATGATTCAACATATAGGCGAAACGCTCTAATACTTCTTTTCGTATCCCCGAAAACCCTTTCAATAATGCATTTAGTCGGAGTACGACCATTGCGCGTGAAACAATTTCCGGGAATGCATCCCCTACTCCGCAAGCATGCGACCGAATGAGATGAAGTTGCAACGCCTTCGTATCTTTTTCATCGATGCTGACATCGCTGAATTTCCCGAAACCTGTATTGATGCCGTAAACGGTCCGGTCTTCCCGTACGATTTTTTCAACAGCCAGTCGGCTCTTGTGGACGCGTTCAAGCGCTTTTTCGTCTAATGAAACAACAGACGCTTGATATAAAATTGCTTTCAATTGTTCAAGATTAAGTGTTGACCCTGTTAAATTAATCATGAAATCCACCCTTTATTCTAAATTCATTTGCCAACAACTTTTACGCCTTTTTTCCAGACGGTTTGCACATGATTGACGCCGAATAAGTATTGCAGTTCTTGGTAATTTGAAATACTCCAAAGCACGACATCGCCTTGCTTTCCAACTTCAAGCGAGCCAGTGTTATTTTCCATTTGTATTGCGCATGCTGCGTTATAAGTCGCCGCTGTTAAAGCTTCGGCTGGCGTGAGTCGCATTGAAATACAGGCCAAATTCATGACAAGCGGCATGGATGTTGTTGGGGATGATCCTGGGTTACAGTCTGTTGAAATTGCGACAGGTACCCCTTCGTCAATCATTTTACGCCCCTGTGCCGCTTCTTCTCGGAGGAATAAAGCCGTTGCTGGTAATAAACAAGCGATTGTTCCGGCTTCAGCCATTGCTTTTATGCCATCATCGGATGCTTTCAATAAATGCTCTGCCGAAATCGCGCCTACTTTTGCAGCTAGTTCTGCACCGCCATATGGTTCAATTTCATCCGCGTGAATTTTAGGTATTAAACCGAGCTTTTTCCCCGCTCCTAAAATACGTTCCGATTGCTCAGGTGTAAATACACCAACTTCGCAAAAGACGTCATTGAAGACGGCGAGTTTTTCATCCGCAACGGCTGGCAGCATTTCGTTGATAATGAGGTCGACAAATTCTTCTTCGCGCCCCTTATAATCTGTGGGAACAGCATGCGCGCCCATAAACGTTGGAACGAGATCTATCGGGTGCTCGTTTTGAAGTCGTTTCATGACACGAAGCTGTTTGAGTTCATTCTCCAAATCCAGTCCGTATCCGCTTTTCCCTTCAACTGTCGTTACACCGTGATGTAAAAATGAATCGAGTCGCTTCTTAGATTGCTCGACAAGTTCATCTTCTGTCGCTTCCCGCGTCATTCGAGTCGTTGCATGAATTCCGCCGCCAGCATTCATGATGTCCATATAGGTTGCGCCTTCTAGCCGCATTTCGAATTCACGTTCGCGACTCCCCCCGTACGCGACATGTGTATGTGGGTCGACCAGTCCCGGTGTGACGAGATGTCCGGTTGCGTCTGTAATGTCGGCTTCGTGCGCACGATCTTTGTATTTAGCTTCAAGTTCCTCTGTTGTTCCAACTGCTTTTATTACCCCATCTTCTATCCAAATACTACCGTCTTCGATGATTGATAAGTCATTCATCGCGTCTTTAATTCTCGGCCCTTCTAAGCTTTGAGTGAGTGTTGCGAGTTGTGATGCGTGTTTTATCCAAACAATTGATTTCATTTTTGTTCCACTCCTTTAGCCATCATCGGAATGTTGACGCCTTTTTCGCGTGCTGTTTTTTCTGCAAGATCATACCCCGCATCAACATGGCGAACAATCCCCATTCCAGGATCAGTTGTCAATACACGTTCAATTCGTGCTTCCGCTTCTTTCGTTCCATCTGCAACGATGACCATGCCTGCATGAATGGAATAGCCCATGCCGACACCGCCACCGTGATGAACAGAAACCCATGTTGCCCCACCGACCGCGTTGATCATTGCATTTAAAATCGGCCAGTCGGCAACTGCGTCTGAACCGTCTTTCATAGACTCCGTTTCACGGTTTGGCGATGCGACTGAACCCGAGTCAAGATGATCGCGTCCGATAACAATCGGTGCTTTTAATTCGCCCGAAGCGACCATGTCGTTAATAATTTTTCCGAAACGAGCACGTTCGCCGTACCCAAGCCAACAAATTCTGGAAGGCAGTCCTTGGAATTCGATTTTCTTCTGCGCCATGCGAATCCAATTGCATAAATGTTTGTTATCGCTGAATTCGCGTAAAATGACTTCATCTGTTTTATAAATGTCTTCGGGATCACCCGATAATGCAACCCAACGAAACGGTCCTTTGCCCTCACAAAACTGCGGACGTATATACGCGGGAACAAATCCTGGAAAATCGAATGCGCGTGAAACGCCTTCATCTTTTGCGACTTGGCGAATATTATTGCCGTAGTCAAATGTGATGGCACCCAGGTCCATCATTGCAAGCATCGACTCAACGTGACTGGCCATGGAAGCTTTTGACTTCTTTACATATTCTTTGGGATTTTCATTGCGAAGTTTTGCTGCATCTTCCAGCGACATGCCAGACGGAATATAGCCGTTTAATGGATCATGTGCTGATGTTTGATCTGTAAGTACGTCTGGAATGAAACCACGGGCAATCATTTCAGGTAAAATATCTGAGGCATTCCCCAAAAGACCAATCGACAACGCTTTCCCACTGGCTTTAGCTTCCTCCGCTAAACGAATCGCTTCATCTAAAGAGTCCGTTTTCACATCCGTGTAGCGCGTTTCGATGCGGCGGTCAATCCGTGTTTCATCGACTTCTATACCGATACAAACGCCGCCTGCCATTGTAACCGCGAGTGGTTGCGCTCCGCCCATACCACCGAGGCCGGCAGTTAATGTAATCGTTCCTTTTAGCGACTCACCGAAATGTTGTTTCGCGAGTTCAGCAAACGTTTCATAAGTTCCTTGTACAATTCCTTGAGAACCGATATAGATCCAGCTTCCCGCGGTCATTTGTCCGTACATCATTAAGCCTTTTTTATCGAGCTCATGGAATGTTTCCCAATTCGCATACGCGGGAACGAGATTCGAGTTTGCGATTAATACTTTTGGTGCATCAGTATGTGATTTGAATATCGCAACCGGCTTGCCAGATTGTACAAGTAAAGTTTCATCATTTTCAAGTTCTTTCAGTGAACGAACGATTGCATCAAACGACGCCCAATTGCGTGCCGCTTTTCCAATTCCGCCGTAAACGACAAGTTCATCTGGATGTTCAGCGACTTCTTCGTCTAGATTATTCATCAACATGCGAAGTGCCGCTTCTTGTTGCCATCCCTTCGTATTCAATTCAGGACCCCGGTACCTAATTATTTTTTCAGATGCTTTCCCCATTATGAATCCCCCCTACTATGTTCTAACTCTATCTTACATGACGAAAACGCTTTTAAAATGATTATTGCGAAAGTTTAGTCTGTGCTAACAGTGCGCTGTATCAGTGTGGTAAAGCATTTTCGATGAAATACTTGTGGTTTTGGTTGGTTTTGATTTGCTTGCAGATGGGGGGCGTTTGCTTGCACTTATCTATGATTTGCTTGCACTCAATTGCTGTTTCCTTGCACATGAGGACCATTTGCTTGCATTAAATGGATTTTGCTTGCAAGTCGGGACTTTTGTACTCCCATCATCGTTTATAAACACAACAATCTATTAAAATAAAACACAAAAAAGTTCCACGGATTTTTCTTTACCGTGGAACCCCTTGTCAACTCGTTATTTAATTTTAATTTTCGCTTTCCCCTCAATATAGGTTGGATAGCCATCTAAATTCAATTTAATTGGATTTTCAAAAACATCATCGGGTAACTCAAGCGATAATTCGATATGTTCATGAGAATTGTGAGAAAAACCACTAGAAATTATAACAAACTCCTTCCCAGACGCATCCGTTATCGTCGAAAAAGGATGATAGTGATAGCCTTCTTCTCCGCGCAATTCAATATTAATAAATCTTCCGTTCACTGTTAATTTGCTAAATCGATTATCTTTTGGTTGTTGTAAAATTTCTTCATTGTCAGTATCGATTAGGATAAATGCTTCCTCCTTATCCATCGCCATTAATTTATTGAATTGAAGATACAGCGAATTAGGTTCTTCAAAGTAATTGCTTTGCAAATAATATATATTCGCATTCTCATTTTCTGTACCAGATTTCGTAACTCCATTATTAATAGAGGTCCATGTTTCACCTTTTTCATCGACTAATCGTAAATCTTCAAAGCCGAAAACCTTCTTTGTATTTGCTGGATCTTCACTGATATGGATGGCTACTTTTAAAGGTGACACTTCAATTTGCTTTACTATAATTTTTTGCCCATCAATTAAAAATGTTTCGTTCAACGAGTAACGAGTAGTAGGCGCTCTCACTTTATCCACTGCGAAAGGAATACTGAAATCAACTGATCTTTGTTCAGACTCTGCAGTTGTTTTAAAAATAAACTCGTGCTCATTCAAGGTAATGTCTTCTTTAAATCGAATCGTGATCTTTGCCGTTTGATCGGAACCTTTTGCATCAGCGTCTAAGTTCGTTTCCGAACCTAGGGTCATCCTGAAATTCCTTCCCTGGTTATCTGTTACATCTGATTTACTTAATTGAAATTGTTCATTTTTTCCGGCTCCCTTTATTGTGTAGAATAGTACCATTTCAAATTCATCCGCCAATACACCATCAAGCGTTAGCGTTACACCGTCTTTTTCAGTTGAAATATTTAGTTCCTGATAATATTCGTTTTCAATCGCACTTGCCAACCCTTTATCATCGCGAATAAATTCCACAAACTTTTCCATTCCAGGAATTGAGGCTACTGCATTAGCCATTACCGGAGAAACACGGATAGAGGTTACTAATGTTAAGAAAAGAATAGCAGCAACAACAATCGACCAGATTCCACGTTTGACATATAAACGTTGTCGTTTCACAGGACGAGTATTTTGCGCACGCTGAAATCCTTTTTTAATCGCATCTTCCAATAAATCATCCGCGACTTTTATTTGTTCAATATCATTCTTCCACTTTTCTAATTTTGCCTCTTCTTTTCTAAACACGGCGTATCCCACCTTTCTCCTCAAAATAGGATTTCAGTATTCCAAGTGTTTTATAAAGCCTAGTTTTGACCGTGCTTTCCGGAGTTGCTTTCATTTCTGCAATATCTTTAATTTTAATTTCATTGAGATAGCGCATATAAATAAGTTCACGTTGTTCTTCGGATAATAATTTCATGGCATCTTCAATTTCAAGATAAGTATAGTCATCACTGATTCCGTATTGGAAAAGAGGTTCTTCATCAAATACAATTCTTTTTTGTTTCTTTAATACATCCCGACAATAATTCATCATAATCCGAATGAGCCACGTTTTCGTGTATTCAGGATTGCGCACCGTACTAATTTTTTCATATGCGCGGAATGTCACTTCTTGTATGGCCTCGAGTGCTTCTTTTTCATTTTTTAAATAAGCGAGCGCAGTCTTGAATAGCGCTTCTCTGTGGGCGAACATCAATTCAAGAAAAGCCGCATCATTCCCATCAATCGCTTTCTTCGCCAATTCTATGTCAGTCAAGACTCCACCTCCACCCTCTTATACATTAGACAGATGTAAACTGAAAAAGTTTTAAAATAATAAATGTCCAATCGTTGCCTATTATTGTCGCATACACTAGGGGGAATCGCCTGGAAGGAGAGAATTTTAATGGTAAACAGAGGCTCAGAAGAATTTGACGCAGAACAATGGTATCCAAGGCTGCCAGATGGATATGACGGGCAAGATATGTTTGAACAGGGAAGCTATGGATTTTCACCTGGTTATGGGATGCCGGGCTATCCAATGGGGCAAGGCGGGTACGGATATGAAATGCCTGGTAACCCATATGGGCAAGGAATGACTGGATTTTCACCGGGGCAAGGAAGACCTGGTTTTCCACCGGGGACAGGAGGACCTGGTTTCCCGCCGGGGCAAGGAAGACCTGGTTTTCCACCAGGGCAAGGAGGACCTGGATTCCCACCAGGGCAAGGCGGACCACCTGGTTTTCCACCGGGGCAAGGCGGACCCGGATTTCCACCAGGGCAAGGCGGACCACCTGGATTTCCACCAGGACAACAACAAGGTTCCCAGCCTCCAAGATCAGCACCACCTAGTACAACGCCAACTTATCCTAGTACGCAACTATTCGCGGTAGATCCTGGTGCAATTAGAGGTTGCTTATACCGTTACACTTACGTCTGGCTTTCAAGAAGACAGGGATTCTGGTTTTACCCAGATTTTGTCGGTCGGAGATCGGTCTCGGGTTGGAGATGGCGCAGCAGACAAAGAAGATGGGAATACACGGGAATTGACCTAGACAAAATAGATAGATTTAGCTGCTTTTAAAGATAATAAAAGAACAAGAACAACCCCAGTTACATTTCATAATGTGACTGGGGTCTTATTTTTTCATATGTTTTCTTTTCATTTAATTGCAATGCTATTTTGGTCGCTTCGCTCATCGTAAGACTTTCAAAACCATATTGTTTATTTAAACTTGCAACCAACTCTAATATTTCCGTTAAAAATAGCATATTCTCCTTAATGTCTTTACCGAAATTATGAGGATGCCACCAGAGATGGTACACTTCTCCATTTTGCGCTGCATGTATAAGACTTTTCTTAATTCGACGCAAGCGTAGTTTTTCAAAACTTTTCAATTTCGGTTCATAGGGTCTCAAAAATCGACTGGATGCTAAATTAATAATTGGCTCTTTCCCTACTTTTTTAAGCCGATACGTATTATGTCCCGTAATATTAACATAACAATCGACTAATCGAAGCAACCTTTTCAAAGGGCTTTCCTTATGAAATTTACTCTCCTTGTAAATCCAACTTTTTTCATTTCCTCTGAAACTTTCAATCCCATGTTTTTGGCAAATAGGAAGATAAGCTTTATTGAGTTGGTTTCTTGGAAATACAATCGACATTGCCTGCCGATCAAATTCAGCACTAACCTTTAAAGCTGCTACCAGGTCTGCCTCAAATTCGTTCGCTGTCTGCCCCTCTTCCAAACAATAATAATGTGAAAAAGTATGCGTCGAAATTTCTTGCTCCTCGTAACGGCTAATCTTTTTCAGCAATGATTGTCCATAGTGAAATGGATCTTGTTCTTCATTCTCCCCAATATTTTCAAGTTTTCCATACGGAGAAAATTCTAGGTTCTTATAACTTGGGAGAGTCGAGGGCAAATTTTTCAAAAGCTCCTCTTTATTTTGAAAAAATAGCATTCCGACCGTCGCCCATGTTGCGCGGATTCCAAAGTCGTCAAAGAGTCCAAGCATTTTATCGATTGCTTCGCGTGTGCCCAGTAAATTTTCTTCATATTGCTCTAATGTGAATACATCGTGGACACCCCAGTTTAATTCGAAATCAAGCGAGATGATGAAGGTTCCGTGTTTTCTCATTGGATTTCTCTGGCAGTGGCCAAAGCCATTTTCCAGTTCCTCATTTGTAACACCAACGACCCCATAATTGAATTTGCTTCATATCCCCAATAGACTGGCACGACTTCTCCGCCAAATCCAAGCTTAAATCTACGGATATTATCGTCGTAGCTAAGCCCACCCATATCATATAATTTATATCCCTTTTCTTTAAATAATAAAATACATTTCCACACCAGATAACGATTGGCTTGACTTAGCATTTTTTTCAACTCGGGGCTATCTGCCATTCGAAAGTGGGATGCGGAATATAAATTCATCGTGAACGTTCCGTCTAGAATATACACACGGTAACAAAAAACGCCTTCGTCTTTATCTTTCATATAAGTAAGCAATAAGGCATTTTTCTCGCGGAGTAGTTTCATCGTTTTCATGTGAAATGAATTGCATGAATGCGTTTTTTTATTCTTAGCAAATTGATTGTAAAACTTTTGAAATTCTAATAGATCATGGTCCGTTGGATTCTCGATTACAACATGTTCCAACCCCTGTTCTTCGGCTCGTCTAATTTGTCTTCTAGTTGTCTTATGCATATCCATTAACAATTCATTCTCATCTTTTGTTAAATCAAACTGAAGTGTTTCCAATGTCCTTAGATTATTCTTCGGAACAAACGAGTGTGAAAATGCCTTTACATGCGCGGTTGAATCATATTCAAAATCCTTATTGGCAAAATAAATATTTTGGATCTTTACATTCAATACTTTTCTTTCAATTGAAATCATATAGAACACCCCGATTCTCTTTCATTCTGTAACATGATATTTCTTAAACCCAAAATAAGTTTTTTTGAAAACTTGTTTGCTTACAGAAAACCCTACTTCTTCCAATAGTGCCTTTTCATTTTTTGCTCCTTCTTCAATCGCAACATATACAGTTCTCGCTTTGCTATTATTTTTAACAGAGGAACAAATAGCTGATAAGTTGCCTTCATTCCAGTTTTTAAAGTAAACCGAACTCTTTTTAAACTGTTCAAGATACGAAATCCTATCAATTCGAAGCACTTTGTCATTTGTCCAAAAAATATTTTCATAGGCTAAATCATCTTTTGGATAATAGCCTTTATAGCCCCCATACATTTTCCTGCAAATATCTTTCAAATGAGTGCTAACAATTAGGGGACATTTCATTGCGTCATTTATCGTTAACTCGATGAATTCTTCGGAATCGGGTAAATCTGGAACGTTTTTCTTTTCCATTTTATAGACTAGGTAACGTTCATTTTCATAAAAGTATTTTCGAACTCGTGTAAAAAAGGAGATGACTTCGGAACGAGCACCTTTAGACTCCGATTTAAACATGTTTTTAATAATGAAAAGGAATTTTCCAATCGTGTTTCGTATAAATAAAACAAGCTTATGATTTTCTTTAAGTTTCTCAACAAATGATTCCTTTGCAGTCGCAATATACCGCATAACTTTTGCGGCCATTGTATTAGATGAAAATATCATTCTTCTTGTATAATCCAGATGTGTATTCCATTCAAATTTATATGTTTCATACCCTATGCTCAGATCAAAAACGCGTTCATTGCCGTTTTTACATTGCAAAATCTTTTCTTTTTCAAGGATTCTCCCTGGACTAAACGTTTCAAAATCATCATCATATCCCAAGACATATCCTAAATATCTTCCACGACAATTAAAGCCATAATTAAATGCAATCATCGTATCATTAATGTACAAAGAATCAATTTGAGTTTTAAAAGCACCACTTGTAATCTTTGCAAGACTACGGTAAAACTCTTTTTCTTTTTCATTCGTAAATCCACTTGTATCACGCTTTTTTTTCCATCGCTTGTCATGAAGCTTAAACATGTAATCCATTTCCTCATGGCTACTGCGTAAAAACTCTACTTTCCCATTTTCAATTAACCGTCTTTCTCTTCGATCAAGCCGATGTAGTCTGCGTCTTTTCTTCATGTATTCCTCTAGTTTAATCTTTTTCAAATCAATATATGGAGTAATAACACGATGAACTGAAAAGTTTGTATTTCGACTTTGCAAATACTTTTCCAAACTTGCAGGTGTACGACTGCTTTCCAATAACCCATGTAAATAGAAAACAACGTTCTTTTTCGTGCGAATAATTTCGTCTAAAACAAAATTAATGGAGTCATCTAGCACATCATCATAAGCGACAACATCCATATAGTTTGCTTGACCGAACGACATAAAAAAGCATTTGTATCCTAGCAAACCTTTTTCAAACACAAATGGGAAAAAAGCAACAGGCTTTCCATCTATATGGACGCCAATAATTTCAACCTGCACATTCCTCCCTAAATGCCTCCACCATTCATTCACCCAGTCGAATTCAATAAACGGGTTTGTATTATTATTCACTTCCAATATTTGGGACCAGTCACTTCGATATTCTTCAAATAGATCATGAGATGTAATACGTAACAGTTCCATGTTTTTACCCACCCCTAATTCCATCAATGCCGATTCAAATTTTAAAACACATATAATTCATCATTGATAATGTCGTTTAATTTCTCCCTTTTTCTTGCCAATTCAAACTTTTTTCCATCCTGCACGATAATAGGCGGCCTTTCCTTAATAAAAGGAGGATCAAAAACAATCGTGTAGGCACCGACATTATTGAATATTAAAAAGTCACCTGGTACCGGCAAATCTCCTGCATGATCAATAGCCAAATAATCTTTTTCCATACATGTGTACCCAACGACATTGAACTTCTCATGTTGATAAATCCCCGTACTTTTTTTCACATGAGCCATTGGCATATTTTTCGTATGCATCGTCGGTTTGATATTATGAACGCTTCCTTTTACAAGAACAAAATAGTCATTTTGATTTTTCTTCACATCCATGACGACACAATAAAACTTAAATGTATCAACGACTAAAGCTAAGCCTGGCTCAATAATCAATAATGGATCCTCTGTAAAATGCACTTTCTCTTTATTCATTATTGAACAAATTGCATTGGCATAATCATCAAACGAAGGCACATCCTGAGTACTGATAGACTTTGGAACATTCCCATAGAAGCCTCCGCCGACATCAATATATTCAAGTGTATCGGCTACATACATCTTTGCGAGATCGCATAGTTTTTGCGTTATTTTCCTATAGACGTTCACACTTCTCGTGCTTGTAGAGAAATGGCCGTGTAATCCAACTATTTTAATATTGGGCTCACTTTGCAACTCGGATATCGCGTTTTCAAAACTTCCATTTTCCACACAAAAGCCAAACCGACTTTGCTCATATTTATTTTGAAGCGGATTATCTCCATCGACAGTTAAATCAAAACTAACACGTAATCCTACTTTGACTTGGCTTTGTGGATTTTCGTTTAAATATCTTTTCACTTTTCCAATCTCGTAAAAAGAATCCAAATTAATAATACTGTTCCCATCCAAAGCCAATGCTATATCCTCATACTTTTTAAAGGGTCCATTAAAAATAATATCTTCAGAATTTACCCCTATCTTAAGGGCAAGATCATATTCCAATCTAGAAACAACTTCAGCATATGCACCCAATGACGATAATTCCTTAATCAATGCCGGCACATAATTCGTTTTATATGAATATCCAACGGTTATTTTGTCATATCTGCTTTTGAAGGATGTAAATAGACTCGAATAATTTTTTCTTAACTGCTCTATGTCAAAAACATAGAAAGCTTCTCCATATAACTCCCTAAGTGAGTTAAGAATTTCTTGGTGCGACAAGTTATCCTTACTACTAGGAAATTTTATCACCAATCTTAATCGACTCCATCCATGCTTTATTCGCCAAATACCATTCAATCGTTTTTTCAATACCTTGTTCAAATGTAAAAGCAGGCGTCCATTCCAGTTCCCTACTAATTTTTGAATTATCAATGGCATATCTTTGATCGTGGCCTAGACGATCCTCCACAAATTCAATTAAACTTTCATTCTTTTGCAGCAGAGCTAATATTATTTTCACGATTTCAATATTTTTCTTTTCATTATTTCCGCCTATATTATAAACTTCTCCTATTTCGCCTTTGTGAAGGACCCTATCTATCGCCAAACAATGATCTTCAACATAGAGCCAATCTCGTACCTGGTTTCCATCGCCGTAAATCGGAATTGGTTCGTTTTTCAGTGCTCGTTCTATAATCAGTGGGATTAATTTCTCAGGGTATTGGTAAGGGCCATAATTATTTGAACATCTGGTTATCAATACAGGGATCCCAAACGTTGCGTTATAAGCTCTAACAATCATATCTGCAGATGCTTTGGAAGCTGAATAGGGACTATTTGGCGCAAGGTTTGTCTCCTCAGTGAAAAAGCCCTCTTCTCCCAATGTTCCGTATACTTCGTCCGTAGATATTTGTATAAATTTGACACCAGTTTTATATTCACGGCAATTGGGATTCAGTGAATTGACCTTCCAATGACTCTTTGACACTTCGAGTAAATTCTCCGTTCCAAGCACGTTTGTTTCAAAAAAGATTGACGGATTTTCAATGCTTCGGTCTACATGCGACTCTGCAGCGAAATTAATGACAGTTTGAATGTCATAGTCATGGAATATTTGATTAACTAACTCTTTATCATTAATATTTCCGTGCACAAAATGATAATTAGGTTTATGTGCAATATCGTTCAAATTGTTCAAATTTCCCGCATAAGTCAATTGATCAAGATTGACAATCGTGTAATTGTAAGTTGAAAGCATATAGCGAATGAAATTGGCTCCGATAAATCCAGCGCCACCAGTGACTAATATATTCATAATGACCCCTTCCCATTGACATAGTCCCTTTGCATACGTCAGCTATATGCGAATGAACTAAATGATTTTTTGGATTTAGCAACTTCTACTAAATATTTTCCGTAATCTGTTTTCATTAACGGCTTCGCAAGCTGCAATAATTGTTCTTTAGAAATATAATCTCTCCGGTATGCAATTTCTTCTATACAAGATACATATAGCCCCTGCCGTTTTTGAATCGCTTCAACAAAGTTTGATGCTTCCAGTAAAGACTCATGAGTCCCCGTATCTAACCAGGCTAATCCTCTTCCCATAATTTCCACTTTAAGTTCACTGCGTTGGAGATATTCATTAATGACACAGGTAATTTCTACTTCTCCACGGGAGGAGGGCCGTACTTGTTTCGCAAAATCAACAACGCGGTTATCAAAGAAATATAAACCTGGAACAGCATAAGAAGATTTTGGTTTTACCGGTTTTTCTTCAATTGATATTGCATGATAATTCTCATCTACTTCTACAACCCCATAAGCTTGTGGATCTCTAACGAAACAACCGAATATCGTTGCGCCGGACTCAAGTAAGGCTGCCTTTTGTACACGATTCCCAAAATCAGATCCATAAAAAATATTATCCCCAAGTACAAGCGCAACGGTAGAATCTCCGATGAATTCTTCTCCAACGATAAATGCCTCTGCAAGTCCGCTGGGTTCGTATTGAATTTCATAGTGCAATTCAATCCCCATTTTGCTGCCATCTCCCAATAAATCTTGAAACGCAACAATATCTCTTGGAGTTGAAATAATTAAAATTTCTTTTATGCCAGCGAGCATTAATACAGATAACGGATAGTAAATCATAGGCTTATCAAACACCGGCAACATCTGTTTCGAAATCGATTTCGTTAGTGGGTATAAGCGAGTTCCCGATCCCCCAGCTAATATGATTCCTTTCATATCGTTATCATCCTTTTTGAAGTAACATTTTTGGTAGTAGATAGCTCCTCAAGAATTTCACAAATATGATTTACGATTTCAATGTCTAGCCCGCCATAAAAAGGCATTGCTAGAACTTCATTAACAGTCTTCTGTGCTTGTGGTAAATTTTGAGGTCGTGCAGAAGCAAGATGCGAATACCAATGGAAATCACTACATAATGGATAAAAGTATTTTCGTGTGAAAACAGAATATCCTTTTAACTTTTCATGAATGGTATCTCTTGAATGACCGAACTCACCTTCATCGATTTCAATTACAAAATATTGATAACTACTTTCTACACCTTCGAGAGTGGTTAATACCCTAATCCCGGGGAGTTTTGCTAATCTCAATTCATACTGTTTTTTGATTTTATGCCTTGCCAATCTTTCAACTTCCACTAGTTTCAGTACTTCGATGCCCACAGCCGCCTGAATTTCATTCATCTTAGCGTTTAACCCGGACAACAGGACTTCTTCTTGATTGGCGATACCAAAATTCTTTAGCTGGTCGAGTATCTGTTTTAAACTTTTGTCTTTGAAAACTAGTGCGCCACCTTCGACCGTATTAAATAATTTTGTCGCATGGAAACTAAACATCGTCATATCTCCAAAGTTGCTAATTGGTTTTCCCGCTATTTCAGCTCCAAATGAGTGAGCGCCATCGTAAATAACTTTCAAATTATACTTATCAGCGATTGTTTGAATCGCCAGGACATCACATGGATTCCCAAAAACATGCACACCAAGAATAGCGCTCGTTTTTTCTGTTATTAAAGCTTCAATCTTTGTTGCGTCTATTGTCAGTGTTTCTGGTTCTATATCGCAAAAGACCGGCGTCAAACCATTCCAATCAAGTGCTTGTACAGTCGCCGGAAAAGTAAACGGAGTTGTAATCACTTCACCTTCAAGCTCTAATGCCTTTAACCCTAAAAGTAAAGCCAATGTTCCGTTGTTAAATAATGATAAATTCTCTGCGCCTAGGTAATCGGTTAATTGGCTTTCCAATTTTTGATGTTGAATACCATTATTTGTTATCCATTGGCTGCCCCATATTTCTGCTAACTTTTCATGCATTTTTTCAAGTGTAGGCAGTAATGGTCTAGTTACATGGATCGATTCTCGAATATTATTATTCATCGTATAAACCTCCGTCTACTTCAACTATTTTCAAGATAGTATGAGAGAAGCTATTTTTTGATCATCAATAATTTCAATATTCTTATAACCAACAATCCCGGGTTTTCCGGCCAATAATGTGTCACAAACAAATTCATCATTCAACCACATAACAATCGCCTTTGGAAGATTCACACCCGCCAGATGACTAAATGGATATCCCCCACCAAATCTTGCGTTCATTTCCAAAACATACGGAATCTCATTGACAATAAAGGCATCTACATCAAGATTTCCAATATGCTTTAACTGATTGCTCAACTTTTCACCCATCCTACTTAAACGAGAATCCGTAATCGTTTCTGCACGATCTGTTTCACCAGAGCGCATCGCAATCTTTTTCTTAATGCACGTTACTTTGTAATTTCCATTAAGATCATTGATTACATCCAAACCGTATTCTTGCCCTTTTAATTTTTCTTGGATCACTACGCAATTCTCAATGTTTTGCTGTGATTCAAATGAAAGGTACGTAGATAGGATGTTTCTTTTCGTCTTATTAAATAGAACTTCCAATTCATTTCGATTTTCAACTTCAAAAATTGAAATTGACCCCATGCCCCATCTTGGCTTTATGATTAATGGAAAACTAACTACATTTTTTCTTAACGCTTCTAATGCATCGTTTACAGAAAGAAATGTTTCCGGCGTTTTGAAGCCATTCAGCTGTAAATAATTAAAAGTTAACCATTTGTCATTACATATTGTAATGACTTCTTTCCTTGACACAATAACCTTTACGCCAATCTCATCAAATCTTGATATATGATTTGCAAGAACTGGTAAATCGATATCAAATAAGGGAATTATTGCATCAATATCTTGATCCAAACAATACTTGAGTAAAAATGGAATGTAATCTTCTGAATGGATTAAGGGCGTAACCACAGATTGATCTCCATTTTTCATCGCGGGGGAATTCGGCGAACTATTTGCAACATGAATCTCTCCGGCGTTTCCTACGGCTTCCTTAAAATAGTTCACTAAGTAGCCTCTTCTACCAGCTGAAGTCAATAGAATATTCATTTATTCCCTCCTACATTTTTCTCAGAATTAATAAAAGTGCTACTCGGACTCTAGATATAGATCCGACTAGAAATTGAGAAATTGCTTCAAATTCTTCTACTTTGGCAAGTTTGCAAATGATTGTATAAATCGCAATCCCAAACACAATTTGGCAACTTAATATTATGAAGTTGCTAAACGGCAGTGCTTCACCTAATAGGAAAACTGCAACTCCCATGATGATTGAATACACAAATACCGGTAATAGATCTTTCATTTGCTCTATAGCTGAATAGGCTATTTCCCTAGCTGAAAAATACGTATTTATGAATAGTGAAATATAGGAATTGGCTACTGCTGCACCGATCAAACCCATAATTCCAAATCCGAGCCACAAGGACAAAGCGATAAGAACCGTCAAAACCGCTTTTTTTATTATTTCTAGCCTTAAAAATAAATCTGATCTGCCTTTAACTTGAAGTATATTTAGGTTAATTGCGTGCAGAGGATACAACATACCCGCTAAGCAAAGGAATTGGAAATATACGACAGAAGGAAGCCATTTATCTCCCAATAACAGACTAAAAAGCGGTACCGCAATTGCCGCTAAACCAATCAATAATGGAAAATTAATAAATGCCGACATTCGTATAATTTTTCTGAATCCGGATTTCAAACGTCTTTCATCGTCTTGAATGCTACTAAGGACTGGGTATGATACTCGTTGAACCGCTGCCGCAATAGATTGAGATGCTAGATCCCGAATTTTAATAGCATTTGTATAAAACCCTAATTGTGTCGTCGAATACATCCTGCCGATAATTAAGAAGTACAAATTATTGTAAAATGTTTCGATTAACCCTGACAAAAGAAGCTTATAGCCAAATTTGAAAAACTTTTTGAATGACTTGATGTTGAATTTCAACGAAGGTATCCATCTGTTAAACAACCAAAAAAGAGTCACTTGTAAGAATTGCATAGAAAGGATATTGATCACGAGGCTCCATACACCGAAACCCATTAATGCAAAAATAATGGTTATCGATCCGGATATAATCACTGCAATAATGCTGACTTTAGTAATTGTTTTAAAATCAACTTTCTTTACCAGCATCACTTTTTGAATAATCCCCAATGAATTAATAATTAATACGACAGAAAGCGTTCTTATTATTGTTATTAATTCAGGTTCTAGAAAAAATGCACTTATTATTGGGGCTAAGAAATAAAGAATGATATACAACAAAATTGCTATCAGTAAATTAAAGTAAAATACTGTTGAATAATCCTCTTGAGTTGTTCCCTGATCGCGTATCAACGCTTGCGTAAAACCACTGTCTACAATCGATTCGGAAAGTGCGATAAATACAATAATCATCCCGATAACTCCGAAGTGTTCCGGTAATAATAGTCTCGCAAGAATAATCTGGATAATAAATTGGATTCCATGATTTGCTGATAGATCAACAAAACTCCAAAACAAGCCAACCATTGTTTTCCGTTTTAACGATGTAGATTCTTTCATATGATTTCTCCTAGTGTTTTTAACATCAAAAAACTATCTCATATTTATCTCTTTCTTTATTGACGAATGAGGCTTCCGCTTTACGAAGTTAAACTTCACGTCTTTATAATTCGCTAACCTCATGAAGTAGTTTGGATAATTACATCGAATAAATATTTTCGTCTTCACTTTTAACCTATATAACTTTGAATAATTATTGAACTTCGATTCTTTTTGTTCTGCAACTTCTCGCTTCAGAACAAGTACTTCAAACTCTAGTTTTAGCTTCACCTTATCAATTTCATTACGATACTCGTAATTCGTGTACGAATTAAAACCATCCAAAAGTTCAATTATACCTTCATTTACATTGGTCACATTCTTCCTGACATCAGTACTATTTGTCATACGGTCAGTCCAAGATCCTTTGACCCCACTTCTATAGGCCGACATAACTTCATTGAAATAATAGGTATAACCTTTACTCGCAAGTATCATTTGCATTGGGTAATCGCCAATAGGTGCATTCAGGTAAAAGTCTGGTGGATTCTCCATAAAAGATTTTTGATAAACCATAGAACCTGTAGAGAAAAATCCGCCTCCGCGAAGAATAGTGTCTTCAATTGGGCTAATTCCATTAGTTTTATATGGTTTTATAATTCCTGCTGCTTGTTTGTTGGGGGCTTTAATTATTTCAGATGCATGAAAAGTCATACTACAGTCCGGGTGTTCAACCATATAATCTACTTGTTTTTGCAATTTATATGGGTCAGTCCAATAATCGTCCCCTTCACATTCCGCTATATATTTCCCTCTACTATTTTCTAAAAGCCTAATTGAATTCTTCCTCGCCCCTACATTCTTTTCAGAAGTTATGATTCGAATTGTCCCAGGATGCTTTTCAGCGTACCCTTCAACAATCTTTTTTGTATTATCGGTGCTGCAATCTTCTCCAATCAGAATTTCAAAATCAAAGTTTGTTTTTTGCATTAAAAAACTTTCAATTGCATCCGCAATATAATCCTCATGGTTATATGTCGTACAGTTAACACTGACTAAAATCCCCATTTGTATATTCACCCATTCCTTTTCAATACATCTATACTCACACTCGAATATTTGTTTTCACATGCTTTTCCGAGTAATACTTTATCGTTTCCGATAACCCTTCTAACAACGTATATTTCAAATCCCACGAAAGTTCTTGACGCGCTTTTCTATTGTTTAGTATGCTTTTTTCTATCTCACCGACTCTTCTCGGTTCATAGGAAGGCATTGCGGGAATACCCGTTGCTTCAGTAATTTTAAAATACAAATCTTCAATGCCAGTTTCAGTACAGGAACTTATATTAAAAACACCACTTACTTCGCTTAGTAATGCTAATTGGCAAGCGTGTGCAACATCTTTCACATAGATAAAGTCCCGCGTTTGGCTGCCATCATAAATTTTTACTTTTTGGTTGGCTAAAAGTCGATTAATAAAGATTGATATAACTCCCGCTTCACCGTTTTCGTTTTGTCTTGGACCATATACATTAGAAAACCGAAGTATGCAGCTTTCAACGCCATTGTATTGGCTATAATGTTTTATATAATTTTCCGCGGAGTACTTTGAAAGCGCATAAAAAGATTGTGCATGTATTAAGTGTTCTTCATCAATTGGTAAATAAGAAGGTTCGCCATAAACGGCTGCGGTAGAGGCAAATAAAAACTTCTTTACATTGTATTTTTTGACCAACTGTAGGAGTTTTACAGTTCCTGCTGTGTTAGTGGAAAAGTCCAAATATGGATCATTCATGGAAGCCATCACGGATGCTTGGGCGGCTAAATGGATAACATAATCTGGTTTTTCATCTTTAAATACAAATTCCAATTCCGGATCATTCAAATCCATTTTGTAAAGATTTACACCTAAAGGAACATTGTCGTGAAATCCAGTGACACAATTATCTACGGAAACTACTTGGAGCTTGTTTTTTAATAATTCCTCGGTTACATGGGATCCAATAAACCCAGCACCTCCGGTAACTAATACCTTCAAATTTTATGCCTCCTTAATATGTTGTTTGTATTGTCGTTTCTTGATTAGAGAGAATTACTTTGTAAAAACTATCCGTTTCGTTGTACATTTTTTCAAATGTGAAATTTTCTTCAAATAATAATCGACCCTTTCTCCCCATTTCCAATCTTAATGAAGTACTTGTTAGTAATAATGTCAATTTCTTAACCAATTCATCTTGATCATTTTTCGACACCACATAACCGTTCTTCGAATCATAAACTGTTTCTTTTACGCCACCAACGTTAGATGCTAGTATTGGTAACCCGCATCTCATAGCTTCAAGAATACTTAAGGGAAGGCCCTCCCAGTCTGATAACAGTGCGAATATACTTGATTTATGCAGTAACTCCGTTATATCATCCCTGTTTCCTAAAAACTCCACTCTGTCACATAGATTTGCTTGCTTAACAAATTCCTTAGCTTCATGAAGTAAAGGTCCATCGCCTGCAAAACTTACTTTCCACTGAATATGCCGTAATTGGTTTAAGGCTTTTAATAATTGCAATTGTCTTTTTGGCGCTGCAAATCTTGCAACCATAATAATAGTCGGTGTTTCCTTGGGATAAACCATTGCTTCTTTCACATTCTGATCGTGAACGCCGTTATGAATTGTATGAACCTTATGCTCTGGAAGAACTTTGTGTTTTATCGCTAATTCACGGTCATACTCAGATACGGCAATCACCCCATCAGAAATCAGCCCGATTACTTTTTCGAAAAACTTATACATACTTTTCTTTGGTGCAGGAACACCGTCCGTAAAAGACCAACCATGCGCCGTAAACACAGTTGGTATTCGTAACGACCATCCTGCAATTCTCCCAACAATTCCAGCCTTAGATGAATGCGTTGCGACCAGGTCCGGTTGTATTTCTTTTAGTATTTTTCGTAATTCAATTATTGCTTTAATATCTGATTTGATATTCAATTTACGGATTAACGAGTGACTATATATAACATCAATATTTTTTGCTTCGATAACAGAATGAATATTCTTAGTACCACCGGCTACTAAATATACTTCATGGCCAGAATTTGCTAAACCAACAGAAAGGTCCCTTACATGTATTTGTGCCCCTCCAACAGTATCCATTTGAGTAATGACTTGGACAATTTTTATAGTAAGCACTCCAATCTGACTTAGTTTCTGTTTACTTGACTACCAATCGGAACCCACGCCAATGCAAGCAAGAACCAAAAGTTTCGCCAATGTAATGTGTCAACAAATAAACTATTAAAGGCTAAACCGATTAGTGCAGCAAAAATAACTAAATATATATTTCCATCTTCATCTTTTGATGCCCAATAACTTTGATATGCCTTGATAATACTGATTAGAACTAAAACAACGAGGGAGAGAAATCCTACTACGCCGTTTTCTGTGAATACTCTAGCGTATAAACTATGTGGGGAATACTGGAAAACACTATCCGATTGACCCGATCCAACACCAAAAGGATTCAGTAATCCAGTAGTAAATGCAGCTCTTTGTGTATCAAATCGATCATTATCATAGTTTTGGTAACTCAATCTAGAAACGATTAAATCTTCAACTATTGGTGTTTGGATAAAATAAATTAAGGCTGGAATTCCAACCAACAATAGCAATGTAAATGTTTTAATTCTTTTTTTAATAAATTCCCTTTTTAATATAAAGAGAAAAAGTAAAAGTGAAATCGCATAATTTCCCCAAGCCGCTCTGGAAAAACTAACTACAATTCCTGTTGTTAATACTAAAAAAGATAAAAAGTATACCATTTTCTTGAAGGTAGTTGCTTCACGCGATTCGGTCATAGCTATCGCAAACAAAGCTGGCATAACCAGAAATGGTCCGAATACATTCGGATCTTTAAATAATGCTTTTGCCCTGCCGTACATTAAAAATAGATCTTCGTTCGGCAGCACTTGTAAATATGCGAGAATTCCAATACCTGCAGATATACAAGCTGATATTAGATATCCTTTTATTATCCATTGAACATTTTCGTGCCTTAAATATTGCCCCACTCCGACGAAAGCAACCCAAGTCAAGGCAAGATAAAAAGTAATTCCCGTAAATAAATAGGAAACCCCAATTTTTTCTATAAAAAATAGTGAAAGTACATTGCTAACTAGAAAAATACAGATTGTTAGTAATGGAATAAAAGTACTTTTTGTGAATTTATAAAATGAAAATAAGAAACCTGCGATTATAAATAAAATCATTAGTAAATCATAGGGCGCTGGTTCAAAGAGAACAAAGGAACTAACAATCATTGCAAGAAATAAGTAGTTTGCAACTTTCTTTCTTATATTATCCGTCATTTTCTCTCACTCCATCAGTCCCCGGTTAAATGAAATAATCAATCAGTTGTTCTATGTCTTTCGAAAGGTAATAGGATTTTGTATATGAAAATCAGTTCCACTAACTACACTCTCAGCATTCCTGATAAAGTAGTCCACCGATCTGGGCGATAATTTCTTTTCTAAATATTCGTAAGCCGGCTTTAACAAGGATGGTCTAGTTTTCGATTCATGGGAGGCTGAAGACACCAATTGGACAAGACCTTTCCGACAAAGCTTTAATGCCTTATTACGTGTTCTTCTACCATTCATACCTAATATACTTGCAGCCCCAACATGAATAAGTGCGCCTTTGTCCACAAACTCACGGACTTTTTCATAGTTATAAAGTAAATCTATATTTTGTTCCACATTAGATATGATTGGAATGTATCCCATCAGTTGCATTTCAAAAAAGACATTTAATGCGAAAGATGGAACTTGGCGGGCTTGAAAACTTATGAATACATATTTATTGCTACCAGCTAATGGCAATAAATTCAGTTTGATATCTTGAGCAATCTTTTCATATAGAACAATTTCCATTCCCTCAAACACGGTTACAGGGATCTGCAAATGATTTAACTTTGTGTTGATATTATTGACACGATTACCTATTGTCATCTCACTATTTGGTAAGCTATCGTATTGATAGAGCGGGGTTGCAATCATATGTGTGATTCCGTCGGCTGCAGCCGACTTTAAAATTCGAATTGTTTCTTCATCGTTGTCATAACGATTCGCCGACAACCGCACTAATTGACTATGCATATCTACTAACATTTCTTTACACAACCTTTCTCTAGAAATGCACAATTCTATTAGAAGCCTTCACTTTACTGTTTATTACGACTCCCAAAATTGCGCCGCCAACTTTTTTAATAGACTCTAAACTTTGAAATGCTTTTTCTTCATGAGTTTTGGAAGCGTCAGCAACATATATACAACCATCTACTGACGGCAACAAACTAATCGTATCGGCTTTTGTTAAAGCTGGCGTGTCAATAATAATGACATCAAATTGTTCTTTTAATTCATCCAACATTTTAGTCATCTTTTTTGACTGTAGAAATTGCGCTGGATTTGGTGGTAGTGGGCCTGTACTTAAAAATGACAGATTATCAGTACTTGTATCTTGAATCACTTGATTTTTTTCATAATAGCCGGAAATAATCGATGTAAGGCCTTTTCTGTCCGGTAAATTAAACCTTTTTCTTGAATCTGATCCACGAAGATTAGCGTCAATAAATAGTGTTTTTTGTCCATTCAATGCCAATTTCGCAGCTAAATTACAACCAATGAATGTCTTTCCATCACCTACTTCTAAACTTGTCACCATGATTGTCTTCACACTTTTTTGCTTTGTTAAATAATGAATATTCGCAGCTAATTTACTGAAGTCTTCATCCTCTGCTCGGAAAAATTGCATATCAGTTATATGTTCTTGACCTTTTTTAATATTTTTTAATTTCTTCCATCTACTTGTAGGTGCAACTATTGTTCCTAGAAAAGGTGTTTCAAGTGTCTCTTCCACTTTTTGCTTTGAATCCAGAAACGGAAAGTAAACTTCCCTTACAATAACTACTGATAGACAAATTAATGTAGCGCCAATAAATGATATTACAATATAAAATGGTAAGGAGAGTTCAATCTTTTTGGTGTCTACCTCCGGCTTAACATCATTCAAGATAGTTATATTATCAAGTTTCATAAGTGTCATAATTTCATCTTGAAATGTTGTGGCATAGACATTTGCCAGTGCAGATGCTTTTTCTGGAGTTTTCTCAGTAGCCGTAATTTTAATAATTTGAGACCCATTACCGACATCAATTTTCACCTGTGCCGCGATCGTTGCTTTTGTATAAGAATCTCCTAGGGCCGCATTCACTTTGCCAATCATATGATCGCTTTTCATAATCTGTTTATAAGTTTCAATCAATCGTAAATTCGTTTCAATTTCACTCATAACCGCGGATGTATTCTCGGTATTTCCTGTTGTGGAGTTAACAAGTAAATCCGTCTCCGCTTCGTAGGTTGGCGGGATCAAATAGCCTATGACGCCACCACAAATTGTTAAAAATAGTATAATTATGATAACAACTTTCATATGCTTTTTGATAGCCTTCACCAAATCTTTCATTTCCATCGTTCTCTTCATGACAAACTACCTCGGAATTTCTGTTTGATTTTTCCCATTTCACCAAGCCCCTTTCCCCAAAATGACCAGTCCAATTGTTTTAAAGAATATTTTTACATCTAACCAAAAAGATTGATTCTCAATATAGTAGAGATCATACTCAATCTTCATGCCGTGATTAATGACGGAACGGCCGTTTGTTTGTGCGTACCCTGTCAAGCCTGGCTTTACTTTTAATCTCACGGCTTGGTACCGGGTATATAATTGCGTAATTTCAGGAATTTCAGGTCGGGGACCGATTAAACTCATATCCCCCCGCAAAACATTAAACAATTGCGGTAGTTCATCGATACTAAGCTTTCGATAAATCTTTCCGATCTTCGTAATTTTTTGTTGCTTTGGTGTTTCAAATACGAAATCATTTGGCACTCCGTCCAGCCACTGATAATTATGGGCCTTCTCGGGGTTTGGACATTTTTTCATCGTTCTAAATTTCCATATTGTGAAAGGTTGATTATTTTTACCCGTCCTATTTTGTTTAAAAAAAATAGGTCTTCCGGAAAAAATGAGAATAGCAATCGAAAACAACAACAAAAAAGGACTTAAACAAAGGAGTAAAATAAAACTTACAACGATATCAATTATCCTTTTACATAAAATATAAAGACTTACCTGCGCTTTTTCTCTTTCTCTTGCGTAGTGTATTTTTTCCATAATAACCTCCAAATGAATATTCTCTGTTCTACACACAATATTCAAAGATGCCTAAAGTTAGTACAAACTATCTATCTGGGATTATCTTCTCCATACTTCAATGTACATATACATGCAATCTATCAAGATTTTAGTTTGTTTATAACATCTACATTTATTGGGGCGAATAAAAAAATTCGTCAAAGAAACTCGGTCTTTTTTCATATGACCAGCTATAGTAGCTTTATCATATAGAATATAAAAGACGGTTACTATTGACGAACGTCAGTAATTTCAACCTATTCAGTTTAATTCGTTTTCATTGGCAATTATTACGGCTTGTGTTCTCGATTTCACTTGTAATTTTGCATAAATATTAGATAGATAGATTCGAACTGTTCCCGGCGATAAAAACAACTCGGCGGCAATCTTTTGGTTCGACAAACCGGTTGTTAATAATTTCAAGACTTCAATTTCACGAGGTGTAAGGCCCTGTAGCGGGTTCTTTTTTTCGTCGTTCAATCCCAATGCAGTCTGCTCTTTCTTAAAAATACTTATTATATTTTCAACGTATTCTAATGGCGTTGTGCTCCAGGATGGAATATGACGTTCTTTTCGTAGTTTGCTATATACTTTCATTAATGGATAAATCTCACGCTCTCTAAGATACACACTAATATATCCGTAACGACTCCCGAGCTTTAATGCTTCATTTAACAAATCGAGTGCTTGTCTATTATTTCCGTTCAATTTATGCAGAATTGCTTCCAATAGCGAGGCCTCTATTATTAAAGTAATTTGTTCATCTTCATATGCAGCTGTTCTTAGTTGTGTAATGTATTGTAAGCCTAGTTCATAGTCTTTCTTCTTAATCAGTAATCGAACATAGACAAACCACCAATATTCGTTTCCAATCCCTCCAATGTATTCGTTCGTGACTGACATGTTTAGTTTCATTTCAGCTTTCGCAAGCTTATCTTGTTGAATATAGATCATTGCCTCCATAATTTGAATGATTTCAACCCAGTGAGATTCAACTTGACTTGCCGCATAAGATTTGGCTTTCTCCAAGTAGCTTTGTGCTTCTGGATAATTTTGTTTCGTCATTTCTATTCGACACTTCAATATAAACATTGGAACCACTATCCCGGGATCTCGAAAACCTCGCCCAATTTTTATGGCCTCTTTTATGACAAGGTGAGCCTCTTCAACTCGATTCCATTCCACTAACTTTTCAGCGTGCACGCCGAAATAATAGCCCGCCACAATCAATTGTTTATAATCTGTTGAATGAAAATTATTTACGAAAACCTTTTCTACTTCTTCAGAATAAAGTTTACCCCTACCGCCAATCTTTGTGTGTAACAGCGTCAAACTCAATACATTGTAACGGATTGGGATTCTATTGAAGCTGGAATCGTTTGCAGCTCGCTTTAGTTGCTTCAACATTAACCGCATCGAGGTGTTGATATTGTTTTGTCCAACTAGTAAAGCATAAGCTTTAATCCCCAGAACATCCGCCGCTTCATTGTTGTATTCTATATTATCCATCCATTGGTCTTTTTCATGCCGCTTTTCCAATTGTTCTATTATGAGTAATGCACGCCCAAAATCTTGTAACAGCGCATGGGCAAGTGCAAATAATGCGAGTGTTCCAATACTCGGTTGTTGCTGTTTCTTAAGCAATAAATCTATCCAACTCTTGAAAGTTTCTGTATAGCCTAGATTAAGAACGTCGACAGCATGTACTTCTATCCATTTCAATGCTTGGTCAAAAAGATTTCCTTGCATGGCCAAATCAATGGCGTAAACAAAGTCACCTCGTTTGTACTGTTCGTCCGCAGCTTTTGAAAACAATCGAGTCACTTCTTTTTTAGAATGACGAAGACGAAGTTCTTGGAGTAAAAAATCACGAAACATGTGATGATATTGAGTAACCCTTCTTTCTTCATCCAATTTACCAATAAAGTACCCTCTATTTACAAGTGAAGAAAGAACAGTAGCCGCATCCTTGTCATCAGATAACGCTCGACAGATATCAGGTTCGAGTATCTTTAATATAGAAGTTTTTAATAAAACATTCATTTCTTGGTATGAGAGTCCTACGATAAATTCATGAAATAAATAATCGGATGCATACGGATGCTTGCCATCACTAATTAGCTCTTCTAACGTTTTCTTTTCAGATACTTTCGTAAATAACTTGATACCCATTGCCCATCCTTCTGTTTTCTTAAAGATATTATGTTGAGTATTTAAATCCAAAATATGTTTTGAATTCATGGCTAAATATTGGACTGTTTCCTTATACGAAAACTTTAATTGGATACTATTGATTTCTTGAACAATTGAATCTGCTTTCCAACGAATCAGTGGAAGCGGTAATTGATTTTGACTTGCGATAATAAGCCGGAAGTTTTTCTGGCGATGTTCAATCAATCGTGCAATCGAGCGATGAATGGTCGATTGGGTAATTATTTGATAATCATCGAGGATAAGTTGAATTGTTGTGTTGCTACTGCCAATTTCAGTACTAATTAAGTCAACAAATAGTTTAACTGGAAGTCTCGGTTGTGTGGTTAATAGTGGAAGTAGTCGTTCATACAAATCAGTTTGCAATGTCTGACCAATTGCTTTCGCGATGCTTTTCCAAAAACGTATGGGATCATTGTCAAGGTGATCCAAGGAAATCCACGCGGTTTGGCCGATGAACCGTTCCGCCCATTGTTTAAGAAGTGTTGTTTTTCCATATCCGGCGGGTGCGCAGACAATTGCTAGCTTCTTATCGATACACGAGTCTAGTAATTTAAGGAGTCGTTCCCTGTGGAGTAATCCCGAAATGGCTTCCGAATTAAACAGTTTTGGTTGCTTTGGAACTAACTGTGACATAATACTCCCCCTTTTGTAGCTATAGGAATTTTTTGTTATATATATTTCCAAGTAATGACAATAGTCCCTCTACTTACTTTTATACTATTTTTTCAGAATAGTCAACCCCACTAAAGTATAAGGTTGATAAACGGACATGAATCATTTTCATCAAAACAAAAAAACGATCCCATTCTAGCATGAGATCGTTTTGCTACGTCAATTATTCCCCTTCATCGTACCAAGGATTCAAGTGAATAAGAACTTCATCCACATCATGGTTATTTTCCTTTATCGCTTGTTTAATTTTGCGGATAATATCATGGCCTTCTTGGACTGTTAATTCACCGTGAACGCCTACACGCAAATCTACCAAGACATAGTGACCATGTTCTCTAGCCCGTAGACGATCTATACGTTTGACCTCTGGAATAGAGCTAATTAAAGTCGTAAAATCAGCTAACCTTTCCGGGCTAACGCTTTTCTCCATGAGTGTGTCTAACGCTTCTTTTCCGATTACATAGGCCAGCTTGAAAACTAAAACGGTGACTATGATGCCCGCAATCGGATCTCCGTACGCAAGTATTTTAATGTGATAATAATCTCCAATAAGTGCCAGGCCAATCCCCAATACGGCCGCTAGTGAAGCATATACATCCGCGAGATGATCATACGCAGTGGCTATTAACCCCTTGCTATTCGCTTTCTTTCCAATTCGAATCGTGTATACGTATAAGACTTGTTTCCACACAAGAGAAACAACAGCCGTTATAAATGCGATTATGCTCGCTTTTTCCGGTTCATTAAAAAAGGCCGAGATTGACTCGTAAGCAATATAAATTGCTGCCACACCTAGAATAATTGCCACAATGGCAGAACTTATGACTTCAGCTTTCCCATGTCCATAAGGATGGTCATCATCAGCTGGTCGTTTGGAAATGCGCATGGATGTTAAAGCTGCGGCGCTTGCTACAACGTCGCCGGCATTATGATAGCCGTCAGCAAGAAGAACCGGGCTATGAAAAATTGTACCTACGACAATCTTAAGGATGGTTAATATAATATTGCTAATTAAACTGATCCATACTGCAATTATCGGGGCATTCTCAATCGGTTTTCGGCTCATAAATACACACCTCCAAAATAATCTTTCCCCTAGGAAACAAAAAACCTAGACTGATTTCAGTCTAGGTTTTTGGGTTTCAAAATATAAAGTTTTGTGGAAAATATTTGGGCAATCATTTTCATCACTCACTTTGTTTAGCGGTTAACAAATCATATCATTGTTTTAATGAGGGAGCAAGATTTCAGGGACAGTTTCAGCTAAAAAACCACAATTAAAAACCGCAGTCCCCATTACAGGAACTGCGCTTTTCCTCAGCGTTTATTTTCTATGCCCCTTCGCCCCAAATATCATTTGCCCATTCTGGATAATCGATAAATGGATTGCGATTGCCTTGGATTTCTTCGATTTTTTCGTTGCGATTCAATTCCCATTCACTGACGGGATCCTGTTCATGCCATTCGAGTAAAACAGATAGTTTTCCGTGATAGGGATTGCTTCCATTATTGACTTGGTCATTTAGCTCTAAGTCTACCTTGTCGCCTGCTTCATAGCGGACAGCCATGTAAAACAGCATTCTTGCTACGTCACCTTTCACATCATTAGGTGGCTCCCATGAATCACCATCACGCTTACATTCTGCACAATTCTTTACGTTGGCAGTCCCGCCATTGTCGAAATCAAGGTTTCCTCGAGCGCTATTGACTTGGACATCGGTTGGTCGGAGATGATGAATATCCGTCCCTGGTCCTTTACTTGTTCCAAAATTCCCATGTGATTTTGCCCAAGTATGCTCCCGGTTCCAGTCACCGACTGCGCCGCCATTG
Organism: Sporosarcina sp. 6E9; assembly: GCF_017921835.1. Lineage (NCBI taxonomy): Bacteria > Bacillati > Bacillota > Bacilli > Caryophanales > Caryophanaceae > Sporosarcina > Sporosarcina sp. 6E9. Next base: position 103,469 of record NZ_JAGEMN010000004.1, read on the forward strand.
AGATTTTTCGAACGTGAGTCTCCTGAATAAAGGAGAATGACGTTATTCGGATTATTTGGGTCTTCATCCGTGACTTTCAAGGCATCCCATACTTCACTGTAGGAGAGTTGCTGATGATCATCAATAATCTCATGTAAGGTTGATTTTAATATTTCACCCTTTTTACCAATCGCATCTGCATAATAATCATCCACTGGTGGCTCTTCAACTTCAGCTTCCTCAACCGTTACACTGAATGCTTCAGTAATACTGTTGGTGCCATCAGTTGCTGTAACTGAAACAATGTGACTACCTACCTCAAGTTGAAGGGTGAGTATTGTACTCTCCTGATTAACTGTTCCTTTTGTTGATGAAAATGTGAGTGCATCTCCATCCGGATCAGAAAAGTAATCTGATAACTTTAATTCAATATTTTCTCCATCGGTTACCTTTTGATTTTCAATAGACTTCTTCAATACTGGCGCTTGATTTTCCGGTATACTAGGGAATTTAATCTTATCTGGATCTGCGCCTTTCTTATAGTCGAACTTTTGAACATTTTCCGTTCCTCTTAGCTCTGCTACATTTTTGCCTTCAATGGTGACCTTCGACATTTCAGTTCCTTTGAAATCAATAATGGCACCAGACTTTTTGGGTTTGATTGTTAACGTATTATTCTTGAAACCCTCTCCATAAAATTCCGCGTACTCGCCAGTAAATACGACACCATTTTTCACATTTGCTTTTGCACCAAGGGTGACTGCAATAGATTTATCATGAATATTTAATTTACCTGTATTCACGTTCCCATAATCCACATTTTTCTCTGGTGTTATAACAGAACCAATTGGCAAACCATTCGTATCCGTTATTATTATCTTGTCTGGATCGGCGCCTTTTTTATATTTAATCTTTTTAATATTTTCTACGCCTCTTAGCTCAGAGACATTTTTACCTTCAACGGTTACTTTTGATATTACCGTCCCTTTGAAATCAATGATTGCTCCAGCTTTTTTAGGTTTGATTGTGACGTCAGTTTTCTTAAACCCATCCCCATGGAATTCCGCATATTCGCCGGTAACCGTAATTCCTTTTTTAATCTTCGAATTTGCATCAAGCTTGACAGAGACGCTCCGATCGTGAAGAATCAGCTCATGTGCTTCCATGTTTGTAAAATCGTATATTTTCTCTGGTGTAATTGGCGCCGGTTCTTCTGGATTCTCTGACTCCTCACCATGTAAGCCAACCTTCACCATCACTGGGTCATGATCACTTGCACGTCCAGCCATGTCGGTAAAATCCGCATTAATATGAAGTATATCAATTTCCGTTTCTTCCACTAAATTGTTCGACACTAAAATATGATCGAGCACTTGTGAATTCCCTTGGAAAAGATAGGTGTAACGATCTTGCTCATCGACTTTGTGAATCATATTTGTCATATGATCGCCTTCATGGATTTTCAGTGCTTCGGTGAACTGAAAATCATTGAAGTCACCAACAGAAACAATATTTTCATTCGGATTTTCTGTTTTAATCTCTGCTATAAAATCAGAGACAACCGTTGCAATTTGCTTACGCTGTACTTCACTTCCATAAATAGGCGGTTGTGTAGAACCAAATAACGGTGTATCACCAGATTTCGAATTCCAGTGGTTAGCGATGACAATTACATTTTCACCTTGAAAGTCAAATTGCGCTGCTAATGGTTTACGGCTATTATTAAATGCTGCATTATTCGGATCAATTCGACCTGGATTATGCGTTAATCTCCCGTTTTCATAGCCAACTGCTGTTGTTGCATCACCTGCGGGTATACCTTCCGTCAAGCTGACACGGTCTGGATTGTATAGGATACCAACACGGATATTCGCATTGGGTGCTCCACCATCCGCATTATTTACCGGATCAATATTGGCGTATTCATACCTTACGCCGCCAGCATCAACTATTGTCTCGATCAATCGTTCATAGCTTTCATTCGCCTGCGCGTCTCCAGCATCTTGGCCATTATTATCTTGGACTTCAGTCACGCCAATGATATCAGGATTTTGCATATCTGATGCAAATGCTCTGGCTAACTTTCTAGCTTTATCGTCTGAAGTTGACGTGGGGTTATTCGAGAAATTCTCTAAGTTATAAGAAGCAATCGTTAGCTTATCCTCTTCTTTAACAATTGTCGTTGTTTCTGGTGTTGCCTCACCTTTGACGAATTTCGCTTGCATATCTGCTAAATCAGCATAAATTTTAAAGTTTTGGAAGCCGTAATTCACAACGCCTGTAATTGGGCCTTCAAAAATATCGCCTGTTGCTACTTCGAAATCTCTTGCTTGGTTATTATCATGTAATTTAAACTGGATTCGGTCTGGGTTTGCTGTTTCCTCTGTTAATTTAACACCGCCATGAAGCGTATTGGTTTCCCTAGATTCAAGCACAGTGATTAAATCACCATGTTCTTGTGGGGCAACAGCCTTAACTGTGCCAACTTCGACAAGCATCCCCTCTAAGCTTTCCCAAAAATCAATCGCATCTTCTTCCGGATCAAATTGTTCGAAGCTATCATTATCAATCACTTCAGTTGGAAGGTTATCTTCATTAATCAAGATGGGTGCTGGGAGTGCGACATTGCTCTTCACCGTTTCAATGATTCCACCACGATCATCTCTTGCATTAATTTGTGTAACTGATAAATCGGTAGCTTGTTTCGTATTGAAGTAGCCGTCGATATGAAATTCTTCAACAGTTCCAGAAACGCTGACTAAATCACCAATATTGACATTTGCTTTCTTGTTTCCTGTAAATACGACCAACCCTTCAGACGTGTTTTCATTGTCATCCGCTAGATTATCCGGTGTTTGGAAGTGAAAATAGTTTCCGCTACCTATTTTATACGTATACGTCACTACACCTTGGATGTCGTTAACAAACGTATTTTCTAGTGGTGATTCATGTGACTCCCCTTGAATATGATGAATTTGCATACCTGCTTCTTCATCGAAAACAGTGTAGGTGAATTCGGTCATATTACTAGCCTTTAGTCCATCTTTTACTGCAATTGCTTTGATGACCATATCTTGCTCAACGACAATTGGCGCGCAATATTTCTGACTAGATTCGGATGGTTGATCACCATTTGTCGTAAAGTATATCGTTGCTCCGCTAGTAGCTGTAGAAAGTGTTACTTCGGTTCCCGTTGGAATCATACCTGACGCCGGTGTTGCAGTTACAGCCTGGACAGCTGATGCATCAGCTACGATATCCGCTCGGTTTCTCGGAATTAGTTGATAGGCACCGTTAAATTCCTGAACGATTCCTGTGATAGAATCATAGGCGTTACCGGTAGTAAGGTTGAGTGTTGCCGTTTCATCTCGTACGAGAAATTCAGTTCCGTCCGTAGCTGTATAATTCGCCCAGCCATTTCCCTCTTGAACCGCTGTAAGCGTTACCCCGTTTACCGTTGCAAGTTTCGATTCATTTTCTTCATTAAGCTGTGCGCCTGTGAAAGTAGTAGCTTCCGGCACGCCTACCGGATTCCCATTTCCATCAAGTGTCACATCTATTAATTGTAAAAGGCCGTTATGTGCTGATAACGTTCCTGATACAGTAATTTCGTCGCCTAGTTGCACATTAAGTGAGCTAGGATAAATGGCTAGTGCTGCCGTTTCATCTTGAAAATGAATTGTATTTTTTAATTTTGCTGTGACAATTCCTTTTACTTTCACTACGCCAGTTGCCTGTGTACGCGCATCGGCAATCGTGATGGTTTCTTCATCAGGATTTTCAGGTGTGACGCCATCCATGTTATGAGTTCCTAAATTGGAAGCATCATCACTTGGGAATGCCGTCCATTCCACAGCTGGTTCAAATGCATCATCAATAATCTTATCCCCTGTTGTGATATTGCTGTTTCTCACTAAGGTGACATCTTTTAAATTTTCAACTCGCGTGCCAACTTGTCCAATTGAGTCAATCACTTGGTTGGTCTTTTTAAGAACTAACGCATCATCACCATTAAAATTAATGACGCTCGAGTTAGCCAGATTCCCTTTGCTTTTTATTTCATCATTAGCTTGCGTATGATGGATGACGTAAGTCTCACCATCTGCCAGTGTGCTTTCTAGTGTTAATTTTGCAGTCGTTGAAGTTGCGCCATTTGCATAAAGTTCCACTGTATAGTTGCTCAAATCGATTTCCTGACCTGTGCCATTATAAATCTCGATTGCCTTGTTAAAGCTACTTCCTTCGATATATTCAGAAATAATTAAATCACTCGGTTTTGTCGTCTCGGCGCTCACGACCTCTGGTAATGCTGGGAGTAATAAATTCATGATTAGCGCGATGACTAGGATGGAACTCAGCCTTTTTTTCCAATTTCTCTTATGCATGAAGTCAGCTCTCCTTTTTAGGTTTTTTATGAAAAATAAAATGGGACAGACTTATGCCTGTCCCATTATCCACCTTATTCGGCCACGTCGATAATTCGACCTTCAACTGTTGGATTAATATTTCCTAAACTACTTAGATGTTCAGCAAAGTTTTCCCAATCACTTAGACCTAAATCTGTTACTCGACCTGCTTCATATGCGCTTGCAAAAACTGTGTAGCCGTCTCCACCTTTAGCGGTAAATGCATTTGTCGCGATGGCATAAGTCTCATGATCACTAATTTCTGTGTAAGTGCCATCTTCATTTTTATAGGATATGGAAACAACACGCTCACCAACAGGCTTCCCTGAATCAAATGTTATTTTTGCACCTGATACATGTAAGAAACCGCCATTTTCGCGTGGGTAGTCTCGGAAACTAATTTCAAACGCTTCTTTTAATTCAGCTCCCGTTAGGTCCATCGTTGCTAACGTATTGCCAAATGGAAGGACAGAAATTACTTCTCCAACCGTAATTGGACCCGCGTCAATTGAAGTCCGTATCCCACCACCGTTTTGTAATGCCATGATTACATTAGGATTATACGTTTTCGCTTTTGATAGCATCCCATCTGTAATCAAGTTACCTAATGGCGTTTCATTTTTGCGAACACTTGGTAATGTATTATCACCACTCGATCGTGGATTTTCTAATTTACTTTCTGCTATTGCACCAGTTTCTGTATTTGAAACTTCTTCTACTCTATCCGAGTATACCTTTAACATAGCGGCAGCTTCGGGATCTGCAACTTTTTCATCGACAGGGATTAATTCCCCATTAAAGTCAGTGATGACGCCCTCTTTATCAAACTCAACATCTAAGGTTCCTAGAAACTGACTGTATTGAAAGGCTTGGACAATGAGTGTTGGATCCTTTGTTGCGCCAGTTTCATCTCGGTCAATGACTATAGGCTCATTTAATTGTGAATGACTATGACCGCCAACAATCACATCAATTCCAGCAACTGTTGCAGCTAAAATCAAATCATTATCAACTGCCGGGTTATCATCGTAACCAATATGTGTCACAGCAATAATCTTGTCCACGCCTTGGCTTTCAAATGCAGCGACAGCTCTTTCAGCTTCTTCAATATAGTCGCTAAAAGTCACAGCATCTGGACTTGAAATGTCGGCTGTATCGGCGGTTGTTAGCCCAAAGATCCCCACTTTTTCTCCATTAATCTCCTTAATGATTCCGTTGTAGATTCTCCCTTCTTCTGGTTCACTTGAGATTAAATCACTGAATAAGCCCGTAAATTTATCGTCTCCTGAAAAATCCACATTCGAACTGACAAATGGGAACCTGGCCGCTTCAATAAAGTCTACTAATGCTTGATGTCCTTCTTGTGATGAACCTAAATCAAATTCATGATTACCAAATGTCATCGCATCATAACCCATTAAGTTCATAAATTGTAAGTCTGCCATTCCATGAAACTCATTGAAATACAATGTTCCCGAAAAGACATCTCCCGCATCAAGAAGAAGCGCATTTGGTTTTTCTGCCCGTACTTCCTTTACTGCTGTAACCCGTTTTGCTACATTATCTAAATGTCCATGTGTATCATTGGTATGCATAATAGATAGATCAAACGGAAACTTAATCGCATCTGGGTTCGCACCCTTTACATATTCAATCTGTTGAACGTTTCCAGCGCCTCTAATTTCAGATACATTATTTCTTTCAATAATCACTTTCGACATTTCAATCCCATTAAAGTCAACAATCGTCCCTGCTTTTTTGGGTTTAATCGTAACGGAGGTTTTTTTGAATCCATCACCAAAAAACGATGCATAATTGCCCGTGAATACAACACCATTCTTTATTGTTGACGATGAATGGAGTGTAATCGATGCACTTGAGTCGTGTATCATTAACTTTCCAGTTTTATAATTCTTTAAATCATATACTTTTTCGAATTCCGTTTCTGCTGATGAGGTCGTCGTAGCTCCAGTTGTAGACGGTATCCCAGTTAATAATAGACTAACTGCTAAACTTGCTGACAATATTAGATTTGAACTTTTTTTCCATCTACTTGTACGCATTCAGTAAGCACTCCCTTTTTTGTTATTTGCCAGAACGATTATTCCGAGATTACCAGATTGCGGTAACCCCCCTCCCATGAATTAGGCTTAATTTATTATTCTAATACTTGTCCAATCAAGTCTAGTATAAATACCGACAAATTGTTTGTCAATCCAATTTTTTAAATCTTCAGAGGAGTCAGCAACTTTAGTCTTAGGACAAAGTAAACGGGATTTCAAATTTGCGCGAATAAAATTAGGTCAGAATAAACAGGGCAACTACTTACTGGACTACAAAAAACGGTCCCATTATATGAATGGACCGTTTTTCAATATAGATTATTAAGTAAGTGCATCGTTGTAATTCAGGTATTATCGCCTTCAAATGTAGAAATTCTAGATTCAGCCATTTTACCGTTATGAGTAAATTTTACGAGAAAGTTTTTATCACGTGGCAACCATAAATCGATAAATCCATTTTCTAAAGAGGTCATTGTCTTATCAATTACAATTACCTTCCTCGTCTTGAATAAACACATCGAAGTCCTTTTCAACTAGTTCCCCTTGACAACCTGTTAAACTATGAATTGCACAAGGATGTGTTGTTTCAACAAACGGTGCAATAGAAACGAAGAATTCATCACTTGGCAAGTCGAATTTAGTTTCTTTACCATGATCCTTAACAATTAGTTCATGAGATGTAATAGAAGCATTTATTTGAAGATACCTTATTCAGTTAGGCTAATTGATAAGTAATCTGTTGAACAAATCAAAACAACCTTTATACCCTCTTTCGTATACACTGTTGCAGAACCTTCACGCCATACAATCTCCCACCCCTCCTTTTTCCAACTCTTTCTGGTATCTTTTAGGGATACTTTTTTCTTCGGAAGCCTTCGACCAATTATACGCAATAACATTTTCTTCTTCTTTGATCACTTCTGCATCTTTTGGAATAGGAAATCCTCCAATTTCTTGTACTAGAACAAATGAAATGTTAGTTACAATGAAATACCCAGCTATAATAACTATGATGATTCCAAGCAATGTAAATCAACAGTAAATTTTTCAATTTTCTTAAAGTTTCTACACTCAAATACTAGGTGATCTCGTGCCATTCTTTACTTTTCTTATTCAATAATCCTACCCCGTTAGTTGAACAAGAACATCTCACAAACTTTAATTTATTTTAGCATATTCCTTATCAAAAATATTTTTCTATTCAATAGCCAATTAGCAAGTGTTTTAACAATGGAATTAACAAAAGCACATAAATTTATGCGATGCCGCTAATGCCTTTGCCAATTGTGGTACCAGTTCGTCTATATAAAACATCTAAACGTTGATGTAACAACAAAAATAGGGACACCATTCATATGCTAATTGCGTCCCCGAACACTTTGTTTTTTATTGTTCTCTCCCCATCAATTGAACCCGTTAATCTGATGATGAGATCGTTTTTGTTACGCTGAGACGATCAAATTGACGATGAAACTACAAGTCTACGATCATCCCTCACAGCATTTTCCGCCATAAAATACCTCTTATGCCAGATTAAAAATAAATAAATTGCCCATATTTTTCGACCATTTTTCATTTTACCTTGATAATGATTGTTTAATAAGTTCATAATTGACTGTTGGTTAAAGAACTCTGCTGCTTCTTCACTTTCAAAACTAGCCTTGATTCTTAAATAATATTTTTCTTCCCTTATCCAATGATGAATCGGAACTGGGAATCCAATCTTTTTTCGTTTTGCATAATCTTCTGGTAGCGCTCTTTTCGCTGCTAACCGTAATGCATATTTTGTATCTATTTCATTTACTCGATATTTCGCTGGCACTTTTTCAGCAATCCCCATGACTTCGCGATCCAAAAACGGTGAGCGTATCTCTAGTGAATGTGCCATATTCATTTTATCAGCTTTCAATAAAATATCGTCTACTAACCAGAGGTGCATGTCTAAGTACTGCATTTTTGTTATGTCATCTTCTTTTTCTACTTTCTTATAGATAGGTTTCACAATTTCTTGTACAGATGGTGCATCTTTAAACGACTTCGTTAGCAGGTTGCGCACTTCTTTTTCTTCAAACACTTTCGCACGACCAATAAACCACTCTTCTAGTGAAAGTCCGCCTTTTATTAAAAAATGCTTCCCTCTCACTTCAGGTAAACTTTTCGCGAGACTTCCTAGCGACTTACGAACTGGCATCGGAATTTTTTTATATCTTTTCAGCATTTTTGTCATATTATATTCATCATAGCCACCAAATAATTCATCGGCGCCTTCTCCTGTGAGCACTACCGAGACTTCGCGGCTGGCAAGTTCCGCCAAAAAATACATGGGTATGATTGAGGGATTTGAGTGTGGTTCATCCATCATGTATAAAATCTCTTCTAATTGATCAAAGCATAGTGCTGGATCTATAATTTTATTAACGTTTTGAATCCCCAATTCATCTGACAACTTTTTCGCAATATCTATTTCGGAAAAGTTTTTTTTACTAAAACCTACTGTAAATGTTTTTTCGGGTTGTAAAAGGGTGGTTACATAACTTGAATCCACACCGCTCGATAAAAACGCCCCTACTTTTCGATCACTCACTTGATGTACACGAACTGATTCTCTCAGCACATCATCAATTTCTTCCACAATTTCTTTCAATGGTTGTTCTGTCGGATTAAAATTTGGAGACCAGTAGCGTTCCGTAGATATTTTTCCGTTATCAAATGTTAAATAATGTGCTGCTTTTAATTTAAAAACACCTTTAAAAAAGGTTTCATTTAATACCGGAAACTGGAATGTTAAATAAGGTTTTAGCGCCTTTTTGTTTAGTTCTTTAACGAAGTTGGGGTGCGGAAGAAAGCTTTTAATCTCAGACCCTATGAAAAACGTATCATTCATATAGGCATAATAAAAAGGCTTGACGCCAAACCTATCGCGAGCACCAAATGACTTTTTGTTTTTTCGATCCCATATAACGAATGCGAATACACCGCGCAGTTTCTCAGGCAACTTTTCAGCATACGCTATGTAACCGTGTATAAGTAATTCACTAATTGTGTCCGTTTCAAATACATAACCTTTTGAAATAAGTTTTCCCCTTAACTCATCATGATTATAAATCTGGCCATCATAAGCCACAACAAATGAATCTTGCGCTTTGAAATGTAGCTTACGCTCTTCCATTCCAATACTTCTTAATGATAAACAGCCTAGTGCTACATCGTTTTCAATAAAGCTACCCGACGATTCTGGTCCGCGATGACGAATCTGATTCATCATTTCATCCAATACAAGTGAAGCATTTTTAGTTTCGCCGATAAATCCCGTAAATCCATTCACTTTCTTCAGCTCCAATCTCTTATCTATGGATCTTGTCATAACATGGCATACTAAAGCTAAACGCTACCCCAGGACATCCCTTTTCACAACTCTTGTGAATAGTCCGTCAAGTACAGTTGGACACTAGAATACCACTACCTGCCAAATTTGTCGATTAGTATTTCGTTCGAAAGTAGTGCGCCTATTGCATGACTATAATTATATAGTTGCTTTTCTATACGCTGTCCACCTTTTGTCAAATTCCTCCTATATATCGTGTAAAGGGAGGGACTTTGATGACAAACTATTTAGCAGAATACGCGTATTTCACAACTGAATATGACTTAGAACAGGCACTTTCCGTGCATAAGCAAGACCATTGGCGCGCGATGAACAATACAGACCGCGATGTACTTAACGTGATTTACCGCCATTCCATGGAATTTGGAGCAGCACATTTAAAACATGATACGATTGCTACGGCAATTGGAAAATCCAACGTCACCGTGCGCCGATCGATTCGTAAACTGATAAAGCTTGGCATCGTCGATCGTATTCATTACATCCGGCCACTGAAGAACGGTCTCGGTGCAAATATTTATGCGATTAGGCCTAGCTGAGTTATGTTTGAACAGATTTTTAAAAAGTGGGTACTGTATAAATTTATATCTGCCAATTTTCGGGATATATCCGCACAAAATAGAGTGATATCAGCAAGTTTGCGGCTTATATCCGTACAATTTTAGTATATATCCGACAGTTCCATATATTTATCCGTAAAACAAGACTTACTACCCACTATAATGACAAACAAAAAAACGACCTCTCAAGATGAGGTCGTTTTTTGTATACTCTTGATTTTGCTGTTACTTTACCCTATACCCACCCGGTTGTTTTACAATGATTGCTTTCATGTGTCTGCCGCCTTTTAAAGAAATTCATCCTAACATCTTGCCTTCATACTGGCGGTGCTGATTTTCTGCCTCTGAAGAACATGTATAACATTGCACCTAAAATAATAACGTAGCCGATTAAGCTATACCCATCCGGCCCTTCTCCAAAAAATGTGAAGCTCAATATCGTCGTAAAGATCACCGTCGAATAGGTAAAAATCGATATATCGCGAGCCGCTGCATATTTGTACGCTAACGTAATCCCAAATTGACCAACCGTGGCAAATAAACCTGCGAGCAATAAATATGTAAGCTGTTTACCCGTCATCGGTTCATAAAGCCAAATCAAAAACGGTAATAGCACGATCGTTGAAAAGAAGGAAAAATAAAAGACAACCGTATAAAATTTTTCTCGATTTCCTAACACTCTTAAGAATGTATAGGCAGCTGCTGCGAATATAGCCGATAAAACCCCGACGAGATAAGGAACGAAGTCCGCAGAAAAAGAAGGCTTAATGATAAAAAGCATTCCGATAAACGCCATGACAATCGTTACCATTTGGAAAGGCAACACCCTTTCCTTTAAAAATATGGCTGAAAAAATAATGACTAAAAATGGACTCATTTTGTTTAACATATCCGCATCCGACAAAACCAGATGATCGATTGCATAAAATAGAAAGATGATGCCCAACGTCCCAAAAATTGAACGGCTTAGCAAAACTAACTGGTTTTCCCGTTTACCAAATAAACTTTCCCTATGATAAATCACTAGTCCAAACGCAATGACTGCTGATACAACATTTCGAAAAAACGTTTTTTGTACAGAAGGAAGATCACCTGACAACTTTACAAATAACGTCATAATCGCAAATCCGATAGATGAAATCAGCATTAATAAAATCCCTTTTACAATGTTGTTCAAAATATACACTCCAAACTTCTCATTTACTTATGAAACGCCACATATTACTCAAGTATCTATAACTTTAAAAGAGAGTTCAAGCGTACAGGCTTGAATGATGGTTGCGCTTATGTAAAGTCTAATTAATCATTCAGAAAGACCAATCAAACATAAATTGATTGGCCTAATAAATTTCCATATGCAACTGTAATTTATTGTCTGCATAAACATATACCCAACATTTTCTTTATCCTTTCTTATCGCCCAACAGTCCAACCACCGTCAACCTTAATCGCTACACCTTGCATATAATCTGATTCATCAGAAGCTAAGAAAACTGCTACGGATGCAATTTCTTCTGGTTTGCCTGCTCTACCTGCAGGAATATCGTTTAGTCTTTCATCTTGAATTCCTTCAGTCATAGGTGTCTCAATGAACCCTGGTGCGATTAAATTTGTTTTGACTCCCTTACTACCGAAATCATAAGCCAATTGTTTCGTAAACCCATGTATCGCATGTTTGCTCGTTACATACGTGTTACCACCTGCACCGGCAACAAATGTAGATTGTGATCCGATGTTAATGATTGTGCCTATGCCTTTCTCTAAAAATATAGGCATAACCGCTTTCGTAGTAAGGTATGGCCCCTTAACATTGATAGCCATTAATTTATCAAATGCTTCCTCGTCCGTTTCCAAAACATTTTTATAGGCATCATGAATTCCCGCACCGTTATACAAGATATCAATTGTGCCGAATTCTTCTACTGCTTGATTTACCCCTTGTTGAACGGATGCCGAATTTGCTATGTCAATGGCTACAAAAATTGCTTCTCCATTATTTTGTGTAATTTCGCTAACAATACGCTGCCCTTTTTCCTCGTTTAAACCAACAACAATCACTTTAGCGCCTTCCGTTGAAAACATTTTAGCTGTCGCTTCCCCAAGACCTGATGTGCCACCGACAATCATGGCAACTTTATCATCTAATTTTCCCATTCCGATTCACTCCTTCATCATTCTAGATACTAGTTATTCACTACATCCACAAAAGATAAACCTTATTTGCCCCCGTTCAACTCACCCGACAGTTAGTAGAACTAGCAGTGGATAAAATCACTTGTTTTCAAATGAATATAGTATCCATATTCAATACGACTTTGTAAATCCGTTTCATTTATTCTGTTCTGTTTTATCTCCATCTGCCATTCATTACATTGAGGCAGATGAGAAAATAAATAAAAGTGAATTAACTTCAAAGTGCCTGTTTGATAAACAAATAGGTACGAAAAATAAGATGCTCATGTTCTATATTACAATCCTCTTCATAAAATAAGTGTATAACAATACTCATTTTTAAAAGGGGATTAAAAAAAATGTATGCCATTCATTATTTTGAAAATAAAGTTGAGCTACTGAATATAGCATCACGGATAATACCCGCCGTGGATGACAGCGTAAGTATAAAAGGACGTAACGGAAAAGTGAAAAGTGTTGAGAAGATGGGCGAAACTAAATACTTTGTGGTTGTCGAGTTTGAAAAGAAAGTTGAAAAAAGCAAGACAAACTTATGGAGAATTGGTATGAAAAGAAAATGACTTTCTATTGACATCTGTCTTTAGCAGAATTCAAAAAGGGAATCAGGTATTAATCCTGGTTCCCTTCTATGTTCTTATGTTCGCCAATTAGTTTTCTCGAAATTTCGTTGCTACTCATCAAATGAAGTTCAGTAATTTCAACAGAGTTAAGTTATTCTTTTCTAATCTTTCATTTTGGTTGTGCCTGAAACCATTGAACTTTCTGATCATGAAAGATTCCTTGAAAGAATTCCCCTTCAATGTTTAATGTAAATTGATAAAGTTCCGATGAAAAAGGGCAAAAGAAAAAACCCTTGATTGACAAGGGTTTTGACTATGTTATATACCCATACGATTTCTCAGTATGGAGACGGCGGGAGTCGAACCCGCGTCCAGAGGCTCATATACTCGAGCATCTACGCGTGTAGTTTGCCAATTAGGTTTCGCGCATCATTTTGCCGGCAAACTAGGCGACCTGTGCGCTATCCTGCGAATCTCTTACGGCTACCTCAGGAGAGAGTAGACGTCGTATCCCACTTAAGTTGAGCCTTATAACCGCACATGGGCGATGAAGCCATAAGGCAGATTCAGTCAGCTTACGCTGCGAATGCTAGGTTGTTGTTTGTTTTGCCTGTTATTATAAGTGCCGTTTCTGACGGAGCCGAGCCCTCCGACGCGCAACTCAAGCTCAGACCACCCCTGTCGAATCCGTAACGTCCCCGAAAGGATGTCAGGATAACCGGTTAAGGTTTCTGAACTACTAATACAATACATAGTATAGCTGATTTTCTAACAAAAGTCAATATTGCTGACTCTCTTTAAGCGCACGAGCGACGTCTCTCTTCGCTTCTTTCTGCTTGAGGTCTTCACGTCTGTCATAATGTTTCTTACCTTTACCAACGCCTACCAGGACCTTTGCAAAGCCATTTTTCAAATGGATTTGAATAGGAACAATCGTATAACCTTGCTGCTGTGTTTTTCCGATCAACTGGTTAATTTGCCTTCTTTGGAGTAAAAGCTTTCGAGTTCGTACGGGATCGTGATTAAACCGATTTCCTTGTTCGTAAGGACTAATATGCATATTCACGATCCAGGCTTCGTTATTACGTATTTGAACGAACGCTTCTCTTAATTGAACTTTTCCAGCACGAATCGATTTGATTTCTGTGCCTTGCAAAACGATGCCCGCCTCCAGCGTATCTTCGATTGTATAATCGAAATTCGCCCTTCTATTTCTGGCTAGAACGTTGCCTTTTCCTTTAGCCATCGATTCTTCCCCCTTTAGGTGCCGGGGACAGCAATCGTCACCCCGACATCATTTTCTTTTTCTAGGTTTTCTCTTTGTTTTTTTGGCGACACCTTCATAATATTTCTTCTTATTATTCGTCGCTTGGGGCTTTCTTTTCCCCTTAGGTTTATCTTTGTCTGAACCATGTTGTTTCTTCGCATGGATGACTTTTGGTGATTCTCTGCGCGTGCGGTGGAATGATTGCTTCATCCCGACAAGTTCAAAATCGATTGCTGATTCTTCTGGTTTCACAGCAACAACTCTGACTGTTACCTCAGCGCCAATTCTGAATTGCTTTCCTGTATGCTCGCCGATCATCATCATTTGTCTATCGTCAAATCGATAATAATCATCAGTCATATAAGAAACATGGACAAGCCCTTCAATCGTATTCTCCAGTTCAACGAATAAACCGAAATTCGTAACTGACGAGATGACACCTTCAAACTCTTCGCCAATTTTATCAAGCATAAATTGAGCTTGTTTCAAGGATTCAGTATCCCGTTCAGCATCTACTGCGCGGCGTTCTCGCTCAGATGTATGTTCGGCAATTTCAGTCAACACTGCATTCCAATGTTCGATTGTCTTTGGTGAAAGATCTTTTTCGATTAAATACGTTCGGATTAAACGATGAACGATTAAGTCCGGGTAACGGCGAATTGGTGCCGTAAAATGCGTGTAAAAATCAGTTGATAAGCCGAAATGGCCAAGGCTTTCCTCAAAGTATTTCGCTTGTTGCATCGAGCGTAAAAGCATTGTTGAAATAACCGTTTCTTCTGGCATCCCTTGAATCGATTCAACAATTTCTTGTAGCGCGCGTGGATGGACATCATTGCCCGTACCTTTGACGACTACTCCGAAATTTGTTAAGAACTCAAAGAACTTTTGTAATTTCTCAGCTTTTGGGTTTTCATGGATTCGGTAAATAAACGGAACTTGAAGCCAGTGGAAATGCTCCGCAATCGTTTCATTCGCCGCAAGCATGAACTCCTCTATAAGCTTTTCAGACACCGTGCGCTCGACGAGGACGACGTCTGTCGGCCAGCCTTCGTCATCCACCAGGACTTTTGATTCCTTAAAATCAAAATCAATGGCTCCGCGGTCGATTCGCTTTGTTTTCAATATTTTCGCAAGATCCGCCATATCATTCAGCATCGGAACGATAGATGCGTATTTAGCAACTAATTCTTCATCTTTTTCTTCGATGATCTTATAAACTTCTGTGTATGTCATTCGTTCTTTCGAATTAATAACACTTTCAAATATTTCATTCTCTATCACTTTACCGTTTCGATCAATTTTCATGACACATGAAAGCGTCAGTCGATCGACACCTGGATTTAACGAACAAATTCCGTTCGAAAGTTTATGCGGCAACATCGGAATTACACGGTCTGTCAAATAGACGCTTGTCCCGCGTTCATAAGCTTCTTCATCCATTGGCGAATTTTCCGTTACGTAATAACTGACATCTGAAATATGAACGGATAATGTATACGTGCCATCTTCGTTTTTGACGACTGCAATCGCGTCATCTAAATCTTTTGCATCCGCACCGTCAATTGTAATTGCCATATCTGCGCGCAAATCGCGACGTTTATGCAAATCTTTTTCTTCGACTGTATCGGAGATTTTATTGGCTTGGTTTAATACGTCTTCGGGAAATTCAATTGCGATGCCATGTTTATAAATAATTGATAAAATATCGACACCCGGATCGTTTCGGTGTCCAAGTATTTGCGTAATCATTCCCGTTGCGGATTTTGAATCGTTTGGCCACTCGGTTATTTCAGCAATTACTTTATGACCCTCAACCGCATCTAGCGAACTTCCTTTTGGGATAAATAAATCCATCGGTAGTTTTTTATCATCAGGAACAACAAACCCAAATCCTTTATTATCCTGGTATGTTCCCACAACTTTCGTCGTTTTACGTTCAGCAATTCGCGTGATTGTTCCTTCACGACGATCGCCAGCACTGTCGCCTGATACGCGGACTAGAACGATATCTCCATTCATTGCGCCATTTACTTCATGAGGCGGTATGAAAATATCATCCATGCCTTCAGCATCCGGCGCTACAAAACCAAAGCCTTTCGCATGCCCGATAAATTTTCCGCGTACATGATTCATTCTTTCAGGGACGCCGTACCGGTTTGTTCTCGAGCGAATTAAATGCCCACTTTGCTCAAGTTGAACGAGCATTTTCACCAATTCTTTAAATTCAGCTGCTTGTTCAAACCCTAGTAACTCCTGTATTTCTTGTACAGTAAGCGGTTTATAGGATTCCTCTTTCATAAGCGACAATATTCTTTGTCTCAGTTCTTGTTCATAGTTATCCATTTGCATCCCTCCTTTTCATTAAAGCATGACCATTTAACCCCATTTTCACACGGTCCAATCCAAAGATTCAAGGAATTCGAATACGTCTTCATGAAGTTGTTCTTTTTCTGGACCGAGTGTAATGACATGTCCTGATTTTTCATACCATTTAATCTTTTTTTCAACCGATTCTGTCTGTTCATAAATATACGTGGCCGATTCGGGATTAATAACCGTATCAAGCGTTCCTTGCGTGACAAACAGCGGCGAATAAATTTGTTCGACGTTTTCACTTACGTTATAAATAAGGTCTCGCAAATCAGCTAATGACGGCATTGTTTCTTCGCGTAATGCAGCGACTTCACGTTCAATAACGTCCGGATCTTTCCCTTCATACTTCTTATATTCCTCGGCATATTCGAGTACGCCCTGAAACATGATATCTGTTGTGCGCATGGTCATTGGTGCACACATAGTTACAATACCCTTTAATGGTTTGTTATACCCTAATTTAAGTGAAAATACGCCTCCAAGTGACAATCCTGCGACTGCGATTTCAGTATATCCTGCTTCTATAAGTTTATTATAACCTGCGAGCGCATCTTCCCACCACTGGTCCGGGCCTGTTTTTAATAATTCTTCCGGCGGAACTCCGTGGCCTCTATAATGCGGCGCAAGTGAAGTATAGCCTTTTTTCTCAAGAAACCTCCCAAGCATCCGAACGTCTGCTGAAGTTCCTGTAAAACCATGCAATAATAAAACTGCGCGTTTTCCTTGTTCAAAAAAGAATGGTTTCGGTTGTGCAATCCTCATTTTTCTACCTCCATAAAAAATGCCTGACCATTCTGAAGTGGAATGTCAGGCAGTGTGTTTATTAAAATAACTTGATTTTTAGTTAAAACTTAACCACTAAAATAGCCAGTACGAAAAACAAAACTGCTAGCACTATGGTTACACGTTGTAGGACCAAGTCGAGTCCACGAGCTTTTTGTTTTCCGAATAGTTGTTCAGCCCCACCTGAGATGGCTCCTGAAAGACCTGCACTTGATCCGGATTGTAATAATACGACTACAATTAAAGCTAATGCTACGATTAAAAGCAGTGTCATCAGCAAAGCATGCATTTTGTTTCCACCTCCTGAATAGAACTTCACAACAAGTACTATTTTACCAAATAGAAACAATTGTTACAACCTTTATTTTTGATTAGTCATACAATATAGGCTGAAAAAACTCACCGAAGTGAGTTTTTCCTATTATTTTTTCAAGTTATAGAATGTCTTAACGCCATAATACTCTGCTGTCTTATCCAGTTGATCTTCAATGCGAAGCAATTGGTTATATTTCGCAACACGGTCAGTACGTGATGGCGCACCCGTTTTAATTTGCCCCGCATTTGTAGCAACTGCTAAATCTGCAATTGTCGTATCTTCTGTTTCACCTGAACGGTGAGAGATAACTGCAGTATAGCCTGCGCGTTTAGCCATTTCAATTGCATCGAAAGTTTCTGTCAAGGTACCGATTTGGTTCACTTTAATCAGAATCGAGTTACTGTTGCCTTCTTTAATTCCACGTGCTAATTTCTCTGTGTTTGTTACGAAAAGATCGTCTCCGACAAGTTGTACGCGGTCGCCGATACGTTCAGTTAGAAGTTTGAAACCATCCCAGTCGTCTTCGTCAAATCCGTCTTCAATTGAGACAATCGGATATTTCCCAACAAGTTCTTCGTACCAATCAACCATTTCAGCAGATGTTCTTACAACGCCTTCGCCTTTAAGGACGTAAGTGCCGTCTTCTTTGTTATAAAACTCAGAAGCTGCAACATCCATTGCAAGTAGTACTTCTTCTCCTGCTTTATAACCAGCTTTTTCAATTGCTGTAATAATTGTATCGATTGCTTCTTCACTTGATCCCAAGTTCGGAGCAAATCCACCTTCATCACCAACAGCTGTGTTAAGTCCTTTTTCTTGTAGAACAGAACGTAGGCTATGGAAAATTTCAGCCCCTACACGAACTGCTTCACGGAAAGTTTTTGCACCAACTGGCATGATCATGAATTCTTGGATGTCAACGTTATTATCAGCGTGCTCTCCGCCGTTTAAAATGTTCATCATTGGAACTGGAAGTTGTTTCGCATTCACGCCGCCTAGGTATTGGTATAAAGGCATATCCAGGTAATCTGCTGCCGCATGTGCCGCTGCCATTGAAACACCCAAAATTGCGTTAGCGCCTAATCGGCCTTTGTTCGGCGTACCGTCAAGATCGATTAATGCTTTGTCGATTGTTGCTTGATCAAGAACTGAAAAATTCTCTTCGATTTCATCCGCGATTTCTTCATTCACGTGTTCGACAGCTTTTAAAACGCCTTTTCCAAGGTAACGACTAGCATCGCCATCACGTAGTTCAACAGCTTCATATTCACCTGTTGATGCACCTGAAGGAACGATAGCGCGTCCAAAAGCGCCGCTTGCTGTTAAAACTTCAACTTCTACTGTAGGATTTCCTCTTGAATCAAGAACTTCTCTTGCTTGAATATGTGTGATTAATGGCATAATAATCTCCCCTTTAAAATAATGGTTTTCCGGTCATTTTTTCCGGTTGTTTCAAATCCAATAATTTAAGCATTGTTGGCGCTAGGTCAGCAAGAATGCCGCCTTCACGTAAATCGATTCCTTGCTTGGTGATAATTACAGGTACAGGATTCGTCGTGTGCGCAGTCATCGGCGTGCCTTCTTCGGTAAAGACTTCATCCGCATTACCGTGATCCGCCGTAACAATTGCATGACCACCTTTTGCCCCGAGTGCATCAATAATTCTGCCCAAACATTCATCTACGGTTTCGATCGCCTTAATAGTAGGCGCTAGCATTCCGCTATGTCCAACCATATCCGGGTTGGCAAAGTTTAGAATGATTGCGTCAAACCGGTCCGCTTCGATTGCGGCGATTAATGAATCTGTTACTTCATATGCGCTCATCTCTGGTTGCAAATCATAAGTAGCGACTTTTGGTGATGCGATTAACATACGCTCTTCACCAACAAACTGGTCTTCTTTACCGCCACTCATGAAAAAGGTAACATGCGGATACTTTTCTGTTTCTGCGATTCGCAGTTGGGATAACCCATTGTTTGAAATCACTTCGCCTAGTGTGTCCACTAGATTGTCATTTTCAAACACGACATCTGCAATTACGTCATCACTATAATGCGTAAACGAAACAAATTTTACATTCGTAAATGTCTTTCCTGTTACAAACTCGTCGAAATTAGGATCCGTGAATGCACGAACTAATTGTATCGCACGGTCTGGTCTAAAATTGAATGAGATAACTGCATCACCGTCTTCAATCGTTGCAACAGGCTTACCAAGTTCCTCGATAATGAACGGTTCAACAAACTCATCATGGATATCCTTTTCATAGGAAGCAAGCACGCCTGCTGTAGGTGTTGCTGCTGTTTTTGCAATTCCGTCTACAAGTGTGCGATACGTTTTTTCAACACGATCCCAACGCTTGTCCCGGTCCATCGCATAATAGCGGCCAGTAATCGACGCAAACTTACCGACACCAATTTCTTCCATTTTCACTTCAGTTTGTTCAATATAATCAAGGGCCGATTGAGGATTTACATCCCGTCCATCTAGAAAACCATGTACATAAACATCCGTCAAGCCGTTCAACTTTGCAAGTTGAAGCAAGGCAAATAAATGTTCGTAATGGCTATGTACGCCGCCGTCAGATAATAGACCCATGATATGTAGCTTTGAATTATTCGCTTTTACATGGTCAATCGCGCGCAATAGCGCTGGTTCTTTGAAAAATTCACCTTCGCGAATCGATTTATTGATTCGGGTTAAATTTTGATAGACGATGCGCCCAGCGCCAATGTTCAAATGTCCAACTTCGGAGTTTCCCATTTGACCTTCAGGTAATCCAACGGCTTCACCGCAAGCCGTTAGTGTCGTATGTGGGTACTCGTTCCAAAGCTTATCGAAGTTTGGTTTACGGGCTTGTGAAACTGCATTCCCGTAATTTTCTTCACGCAGTCCAAATCCGTCCAAGATAATGAGTGCTACTGGACTTTTACTCATTAGCGCCCGCCTCGATCAATTTAATGAACGATGCAGGTTCTAAGCTTGCACCGCCAACAAGTGCTCCGTCAATATGCTCTTTGGAAAGGAGTTCTTCAACATTTCCTGGATTTACACTACCGCCGTATTGGATTCGAACAGCGTCCGCTACTTCTTCGCCGTAGAGTTCTCCAACCGTTTCGCGAACCGCTTTACACACTTCATTCGCATCATCGGCAGTCGCCGTTTTTCCAGTACCTATCGCCCAAATCGGTTCATAAGCGATGACCGCATTTTTAACGTTCGTTCCATCAACTTCCTTGAAAGCTTCTTTTACTTGGTGAGAAACTTTTTCGACAGTTGTGTGGCTTTCGCGTTCTTCGAGCGTTTCTCCGACACAAACAATTGGCGTTAGGCCGTATTCAAAAGCCGCATGCACTTTTTCGTTTACAGTTTGATCTGTTTCATTGTAATACTCACGACGTTCCGAGTGGCCAAGAACGACATAATTAACACCGACGCTTTTCAACATCGCTGGGCTTACTTCACCTGTAAATGCACCTTCTTTTTCTGAATGCATCGTTTGTGCACCGATGTTCAAGGCAGAACCTTCAGTAAGTTCAACAAGTTTTGTCAGATAGAGTGCTGGCGCACAAACAATTGCTTCGACACGATCCGATACTGGTAATTTACCTTTTACTTCTTCAGCAAATTTCTCTGCTTCCTCAGCTGTTTTATACATTTTCCAATTTCCTGCAATAATACGTTTTCGCAAAGTGTATTCCCCTCCGATTAGTTATCGTCTAGTGCTGTAACACCTGGTAGATCTTTACCCTCCATAAATTCAAGGGATGCGCCGCCGCCTGTCGAAATATGATCCATCTTTTCTCCGACGTTAAACTTTTCAACCGCTGCAGCAGAATCTCCGCCGCCAATGACTGTATAACCGTTCGTGTCAGCCATCGCTTCGGCAACCCGTTTCGTTCCATTTTCAAACGGTTTAAGTTCAAACACGCCCATTGGACCATTCCAAATAATCAAGTTCGATTTTGCAATAACATCCGCATAAAGATCTGCCGTTTTCGGACCGATATCGAGTCCTTCCCAATCCTTTGGAATCGCGTTCAAATCTACAACCTCTGTGTTTGCATCCGCGGAAAAGTCATCCGCAACCACTACATCGATTGGCAGATAGAGCTTCACGCCATTTTTTTCGGCTTTCTCCATGAATGAGCGCGCAAGATCCATCTTGTCTTCTTCAAGTAAGGATTTTCCTATTTCATACCCTTGCGCCTTCAAAAACGTATATGAAAGACCGCCGCCGATAATCAAGTTATCTACTATGTCTAGTAAATGATCAATAACACCAATTTTATCTTTAACTTTTGCCCCACCAATAATCGCAGTGAATGGACGCTCTGGTTTTGAAAGTGCTTTACCAAGAACATCTAGCTCTTTTTCAAGCAACAAGCCCGCTACAGCAGGAAGATGTTCTGCAATGCCCGATGTCGTTGCATGTGCACGGTGTGCAGCTCCAAAAGCATCATTGACAAAGACATCTGCCAATTTCGCAAATTCTTTTGCTAATTCCGGGTCGTTTTTTTCTTCGCCTGCATGGAAACGCACGTTTTCAAGAAGGATAACGTCTCCATTTCCCATTTCTGAAATCGCATTTTCGACAGCTTCGCCGATTGACTCGTCCAACTTTTGTACAGGTTTATCAATCAGTTCTGCTAGTTTATTGCCAGCTTCAGTGAGACGCATTTCTTCATTAACTTCACCTTTTGGTCGTCCGAGATGGCTTGCCAGGATTACCTTGGCACCCTGATCTGTTAAGTAGTTTATTGTCGGTATGGCTGCACGTATTCTTGTGTCATCCGTAACGTTCCCATCTTCCATTGGCACGTTAAAATCTACTCGGCAAAAAACGCGTTTGCCTTTAAGTTCAATGTCTTTCATCGTCTTTTTTGACTTCATGAATTTAGCCACCTCCAAGTTTAATTAAAAAGAAGGAACGGGGTACCCCGCTCCTCTTACCCATTACCATTATAAGGGGTTGTAATCGTTATGGCTATGATTATAGACCTTTGCTGTGCATAAGAAGCGCTAAGTCGATACAACGTGCTGAATATGCTGTTTCATTGTCGTACCATGAAATAACTTTCACCATGTTATCTCCCATAACCATTGTAGATAGTCCGTCTACTGTTGATGAAGATGGGTTACCATTGTAATCGATTGACACAAGTGGTAGGTCAGAATAGACAAGGATGTCTTTCAACTCATTTTCAGATGCGTCTTTAAATGCATTGTTCACATCTTCAGCTGTTACTTCTTTGTCAAGTTCTGCTACAAAGTCAACCATTGAAACGTTTGGTGTAGGTACGCGAACTGCCATACCGTCTAATTTTCCTTCTAACTCAGGAATAACTTTCGTTACTGCTGATGCAGCACCTGTCGTTGTTGGAATCATTGATTCAGCTGCAGCACGCGCACGTCGGTAATCTGAATGTGGTAGGTCAAGCAGGTGTTGGTCGTTTGTATAAGCGTGAATTGTTGTCATTAAACCACGTTTAACACCAAATTTGTCATTCAATACTTTTACAACTGGTGCAAGACAGTTTGTCGTACATGAAGCATTTGAAACAATATTATCATTTGCTGGATCGTAATCCTCATGGTTAACGCCCATTACGATTGTCGTAACATCGCCTTTTGCTGGTGCAGAACAGATTACTTTCTTCGCGCCTGCTTCAAGGTGTTTTGCAAGTGATTCTTGGTCTGTGAATCTTCCTGTTGATTCAACGACAACGTCTACGCCGATTTCTCCCCAAGGTAGTGCTGCAGGGTCTCTTTCTTCATATACGCGAATTTTCTTACCGTTTACAACTAAGTCTTCGCCGTCTGCGCTTACTTCTGCGTCGAACGTACCGTGAACGGAGTCATACTTTAGAAGATGAGCAAGCATTTTCGCATCTGTTAAGTCGTTAATTGCTACAATTTCAATTTCCTCTGATTTTAGTGCTTCGCGGAATACTACGCGTCCAATTCTTCCGAATCCGTTAATTGCTAATTTTAATGTCATTATTTATTCCTCCATATATTGTTTTTTATCTTTTATAACTATTGTTATTGTGTCAATAAGTTAACCATTTCATTCGCGGCACCTTCGTCTGTGACAAGAACCGTTTGCTTCGGTGCTGAAGCCATATACGATAATATCGCTTCGGCTTTACTTCTTCCACCTGCAATTGCAATGGGAAGCGGTACTCTTTTCAATTGTTCGGGACGTATGCCTACCGTTCGAAGGCGATGTACTACTTTACCCGTTCTGTCAAAATAATAACCAAAAGCTTCTCCTTTGGCGCCTTCCTCTTTAAGCATGTGCCTTTCTTCGGCATCTGAACCACGAAGATTCGCCATCGTTTGTGCATCGCCAATGCCATGCAATACACAGTCTACTTTTTCGTAAAGCTGAATCATTTTTAAAACGGATGGTTCTTTTCGGAAAGCTTCATGCGCTTCTTCGCTAAGCGATTCTGGATAATGGAAAGTATTGTATGTCCCTCCGCACGCTTCGGCAAAGGATGCTGCTATGACGTTTGCCTGCAATCCAATATCTTCGCCGACTCCGCCTCTTGCCGCTACAAACAATAATTCCCTAGCATGATTCATCTTGTTTATATAGTTCGGAATCGATGCAACTGTACTTCCGCCTGTTACAGCGATAGTTACCCCATCTCCCAGCTCAGAAACAAACACTTTGGCCGCAGCCATTCCGAGCAAGTTCTTTGTCCCGCCGTCCGCGTCGCTGTTACCAGCTACGACTTTGACAGATCGCACGCCAAGAAGATTTGTTAATCGTGTCGCTAATGCAACACGTCCTGACCATTTTTCCATTGGCAATTCGAGTGCTTCAAGTACATTATTACCTTCTGCTGTTATAGTCGTTCCGTTTTTGGCAACACTGATTAAATGCTGTTCTCGTAAAAAATCCATCATCGTACGCGTTTCACGTTCCGACAACCCGGACATCTCACCGAGTAAACGTCTTCCAATCGGTCCAGCCACCTTCACGTATTTCAGCATTCGGTATCTTTCCTGCATGACTTCCATCATTTCGGGCACAAGCTTACTTTGGGCTTCCATCGAATACTCCAAAGTATTACCACCTCCAACCACCAGGACGAAAAGCGTCCCACGCGAATTAAAAACGTCCCACCTACAGCAAAAAAATAGGATGAATTTTTATTCCTAAACAAAGTATAGTTCTTTTTCTCTGACAGTTCAAATAAAAAGCCTATGATTATCTATTCAAAACAATTCAACGATGTCAACGAAGCCGATATTTCCATATAATAATACATCTCCGTCTTTTTCAATGACAGGTACCATCAGCATATATTTTTCATGGAGATCATCATCCGATTGAATATCGACCTCTGTCCATGTAAAGGGGAAATCTTCTTGTACAAGCTGCATCATTAACTTGGCCTCGTCACATAGTCCACAATTTGGTTTTGTATAGAACGTGACATGCATTTTTATCACCACTCTTTTATGTCCAGTATAAAGTAAAAATCGCGGCATGCCTAAGAAATAGCATGCCGCTTGTTTGAATATTTATTACCAACGTCCACCTGCGCCGCCACCGCCGGTAGAACCTCCGCCGCCGCCGCGGAAGCCTCCACCGCCTCCGAAACCGCCGCCTGAACTACCACCACCAAATGAGCCGGGCATGAATATAGGGCCACCGCCCCTGCGTCCGCCGGAGCCGCCACTTCCTCCTCCACCACCACGACTTCTCATGGTGAATAAAATAATGACGACGATAATAACAATGATTGGAAACGGAAGACCTGTATCGGAATCCTCTTCATAACTTTCACTTACCTGCACGGGCGCAAATTCTCCATCCCAATTGTATTCTTTCGCAATTTCATTAAAAAGCGCTTTATACGTATTCATGATCCCTAGATCGAATTTC
Source organism: Sporosarcina sp. 6E9 (assembly GCF_017921835.1). Lineage (NCBI taxonomy): Bacteria > Bacillati > Bacillota > Bacilli > Caryophanales > Caryophanaceae > Sporosarcina > Sporosarcina sp. 6E9. The sequence continues at coordinate 129,258 of NZ_JAGEMN010000004.1, forward strand.
CCTTCCTTCATATAAGGGAATGCGTATTGATCGCGGATCCTCCCAATCTTTCCATCGGGTAAAGCACCTTCCAAACCGTAGCCTGTGGAAATCCACAATGCGCCATCATTCGGGGCGACAAGAAAAAGCACCCCATTGTTTTCCGCCTTTTGGCCAATTCCATACTCGCGGAATACTTTTACTGAATAATCTTCAATCGCATCGCCTTCAAGTGAATTAACAGTCATCACAACGAGTTGGGCACCGGTTGCATCCTCAAGTTGCATCCCGTAATTGACGAGTTCTTCTTTTTGCTCTGCATTTAGCAGATTCGCGAAATCTTGCACGTAAATATGACCTACTGGTTTGGGAATATCAGCTGCATAAGCGGTTGATGAAATCGTAAATAGTAAGCAAAATACAATCAAAGATCGAAGCATTTTGCTAATCACTTCTTATCATCTCCAAAATCGACCTTAGGAACCTCTTTCGCAGCTTCATCCGCTTTAAAGTATTCTTTTTCATCAAATCCAAATATAGATGCCGTCAGATTCCCCGGAAAACGTTTCACTCGTTTATTGAATGTAGCCACTTCAGTATTATAGTCTTGACGTGCGACACCGATTCGGTTTTCGGTTCCAGCAAGCTCATCCATTAATTGACGGAAGTTTTCATTCGCTTTTAAATCAGGGTAGTTTTCTACAACTACTAATAATCTGCTTAATGCGCCTGATAGTTCATCATTAGCCGCCGCTTGCTCTTCAGGCCCTTGTGCCCCCGCTAGTCTTGCACGCGCATCTGAAATATCTCCAATAACTTCTTTCTCATGCTCTGCAAATCCTTTTACCGTATTCACTAAGTTCGGGATTAAGTCCATTCTTCTTTGCAATTGGTTCTCGACTTGCGCATAAGATGCGTCTACATTTTCTTCCAACGTCACAAACTTGTTATAGCTAGGAACAAGCATCACGCCGAGAAGTACAAGTATGACTACAATTATGGCAATCGGTCCTAGTACTTTTCTCAAGCTACCACTCTCCATTCATTTTATAAGTACTTTACCCATATGAAACCAATTAATAAACTATCGGCTAATAAACTATACGATTCATGTGTTTAAAATGTTTCATTTTCCAACAAAAAAAGTCGCCCCAAAATTCAGGACGACTCTGCATGAACGGGAATTGCATCATTTCTTAACATCACTTGTTCATCATGGAGATGACATGCCACGAAATGCCCGTCATCTTTTTCCAACCAATCCGGCTTCAATTCTGCGCAGACATCCATTGCATAAGGGCAACGCGTTCGAAATACGCAACCAGAAGGCGGATTAATCGGGCTGGGAAGTTCCCCTTTCAACAAAATCCTTTCACGTGATTCTTCTATATCCGGGTCTGGAATCGGTATTGCTGATAACAGTGCTTGTGTGTATGGATGAAGCGGTTTGTCATACAACGCTGCACTTGTTGTGAGTTCCATCATATGCCCCAAATACATAACGCCGATTCGGTCAGAAATGTATTTCACCATTGACAAATCATGGGCGATGAATAAATATGTCAATCCCTTTTCGCGTTGCAGTCGTTGAAGAAGTTTAACAACTTGCGCTTGAACAGATACATCTAGTGCAGAAATCGGTTCATCTGCAATGATAAATTCCGGATCCAATGCTAGTGAACGCGCAATGCCGATTCGCTGACGTTGCCCGCCTGAAAACTCATGCGGATAGCGGTTCGCATGATCCCGATTTAAACCGACGTCTTCGAGCAATTCGTTTACTTTGGCTCGCATTTCTGCTTTCGTTTTATACATGCCGTGGATTTGCATCGGCTCCGCAATAATATCGAAAACCGTTGAACGGGGATTCAATGATGCGTATGGATCTTGGAATATCATTTGCATTTTTTTAAGAAAATCATGGCGCTCTTTGCCGGTCATGTCATGAACACTTTGCCCATCGTATAACACTTCGCCTTCGGTTTTATTATAAAGACCTAAAATAGTTCTACCTGCAGTCGATTTCCCGCATCCCGACTCACCGACAAGCCCGAAGGTTTCCCCTTTTTTAATATCGAAACGGATCCCATCCACAGCTTTGAGTTGCTCGCCGCGCCCCACATCGAAATAGCGTTTCAATCCCTTCACTGATAACAAAAACTCTTCTGTCACGTCGTTTCCTCCTTACCATATCTTCGGACACCGCATAGATCAGCTTCTAGGCTTGAGCCTGCAAGTTTCATGAATTCAACCGACTTTCCCGTCGAATGGGAATGAAGAAGCAACCCATTTCCGAAATAAAATCCGACATGACGAACATTCCCTTTTCCTTTATCATTTGCGAAAAATAGTAAATCACCTTTTTCCCATTGTTCTGGTTGGTCTAATGGAATTTCAATGCCACTTTTCGCTTGATCACTAGCGTCACGAGGAATGGTATGCCCACATGCTTTGAACATGTTGTATGTAAATCCAGAACAATCAAATCCATATGTCGACATGCCACCCCAAAAGTATGGCAAATCTAGATATTCAAGTCCTTTTTCAACTGCGACGGATGATGCTCGTTTCGGAAACTGATAAATGGACGGTGAACAGTCGACATCACGATTCAAGACATATGCATATCCATCTGGCGTGCAAACACGTAAATATTCGCCTTCCGCACCGACATACGGCAGCATTGTGTTGAGCGGCACAACTAAAGATGGCACGCCGTCTGTTGTCCATACTTGGGCTTTTCCAGCAGTTACTTTCGCAAAACCCTCCGCATGAATCGGTTCTGCTTCTTTCAACTGAGCAAGCGGCACCCATCCTGGATAACCGCGTTCATCTTTTTTCGACGGTTGCCATACAGCGATGATCTTCGCCCAATCCCCTTTGGTTTCCTCAACGATAACCGGTTCCCCGTACAACAATTGGGTCTGCACACGATTTCCATCACATAAATCTAACCGTGGTTCAAAGGGGAGTTTCTCTAGCCATTTTGTCATCTGAACGGGATTCGTTAGTCCAGGCTCATCAATTTCTCGAGCAGATTCGGGCGACGTCCAAACGGTTGCCACCGAAACCGCGCAATACCAAGAATTCATTAAGTCCACTCCTTTTTACGCGATAGTATATGAATAAAAACGCAGCGCCCCGGAGGACGCCGCGACTTTCACTTAATTCTTATCCGCATATTTCAAATCGATATAACCTACTGGGTGGCGCAAGATTCCTGTCACACCAGGTTTTTCAAGTGTTGATTGGTTATAGAAGTAGATTGGGAATACAGGCATTTCAGCCATCAAAAGCTCATCCGCTTTTTTGAGTAATTCCCAACGTTTCTCTTCATCTGTTTCGTTTTTGATATCTGCAATTAGTTTATCGTAATCAGCGTTCGACCAAGTCGTACGGTTCATCGGCGAATCTGTAATGAAGCTTTCAAGTGCGTTCACAGGATCCGCATAGTCATGCAAGAAAGAGGAACGAGACATCTGGTATTTAAATTCTTTCTGCTCTGACAAGAATACGCCGCCTTCAACGTTTTGCAATTCTACATCAACATCAAGCACTTCTTTAAAAGCACCTTGAAGCGCTACCGCAATATTCTGATGTGCTTCGCTCGTTGAATAAGTAAGCGTTACTTTTGGTAACTCAGTATACCCTTCTTCTTTCATGCCTTCTTCAAGTAGTTTTTTAGCTTCATCTGGATTGAATTCAACAAGGTTCCCCACCGAATCGCGGAACTCTTTCCCATCTGGACCGATGAAACCGTAAGTAACGAAGCCATGTGCTGGTTTCTCGCCATTTTTAGTGACAAATTCAACGATTACTTGTTGATTCACTGCAAGTCCGAAAGCTCTACGGATTTTGGTATTTGTGAAAGGTTCCATGGATGTATTGAAACGATAGAAGTAAAGTCCAGCTTCATCGTCGAAGCGTGCTTCATCATCATCCTTCAACTGTTCAGCTAGTTCAGGTGGAATGCCAGAAACGTCTAACTCGTTCGCTTGATACATTTGATAGGACGTCGTTGCATCGTTTACCATTGCCCAATGAACTTTATCGAGTTTAACTTTATCCGCATCCCAATAATTTTCATTCTTTTCAAATACGAAGTTCACATCATGATCCCATGAAGCAAGTTTGAATGGACCATTCCCTACAAATGTTTCTGCTTCTGTAAACCATTTTGGATCATCAGTCGCGACTTTTTCGTTAATTGGGAAGAAACTTGGGTTTGTAATGATGTTCAAAAACGCCTCATTTGGTGCTGTTAATTTAACAACAAATGTTTTTTCGTCCGGCGCTTCGACCGCTACATCTTCCGCTTTACCTTCACCGTTGTTATACGCCTCTGCTCCTTCAATGAAATATGCTAGGAACGCAGCTGGTGACGCTGTTTCAGGGTCAAGCATATGACGCCATGCAAATACGAAGTCCCCAGCAACTACTGGATCGCCATTTGACCATTTCGCACCCTCACGAATAGTGAATGTATACGTTAAACCGTCTTCTGAAATGTCGATTTTCTCAGCCGTGGCTTCTTCAGCTAAATGCTCTTCTGAAAGACGTGTTAAACCTTCCATCAAGTTGTTCAATGAACTCCATGAAACTGCGTTGAATCCAACAGATGGATCAAATGAAGTTGGCTCTTCACCATTGTTCATGTAAAGAATTTTCTCTCCGGCTTCTTCTTTATCATCCGCTACTTCTTCTGTCTTGCCTTCATCCTTTTCTTTATCTTTTTCCTTATCTTTTTCCGTGCCTTCATCCTTTGTCACTGTGCAAGCCGCCAAAAAGAGTGCAAGCATCGCTACGATCAGAAACGTCAAAAACTTCTTCATTCTAATACCCCCTTTGTTTTTGTGAAGATATAAAAAGCACTTTCGTGCGTAAAACCCACTTAGGCAAACACTAATTTCGCCCTTTCATCCTGCAGCCAACAATCGACTACATGCGTATCCGAAATTGCTGTCGACTCCGGATAAACCTCACCGCAAACCTCCATCGCAAAAGGACATCTCGCCGTAAAAGGACAACCTTTTGGCGGTGAAAACAAGTCCGGCGGCGTTCCTTCAATGGGTTGGAGCTCTTCTTCTTCCAAATCAAGGCGCGGAACTGAATTCAATAATCCTTTCGTATACGGATGTTGAGGCGTATAAAAAATTTCGCGTTTATCGCCAGTCTCAATTATTTTACCGGCATACATAACCGCAATGCGATCAGCAATTTTTGCGACGACTCCGAGATCATGCGTAATCAGGATGATCGATACACCCATTTTATTTTGTATTTCTTCGAACAGCTCAAGTATTTGTGCTTGAATCGTGACATCCAAGGCAGTCGTTGGTTCATCTGCGATCAGTAATTCCGGTTCGCAAATCAAAGCAATTGCAATGACAATCCGTTGACGCATTCCCCCGGAAAACTGATGCGGGTACTGTTTCATCCGTTCTTTAGGATTCGGAATCCCTACTAAATCCAACATTTCAATAGCCTTCGAATATGCGGCTGCTTTACTCACCTTTTGATGTGTCCGAAGACCCTCCGTCAATTGCTCCCCCACCTGCAATGTCGGATTCAGCGCTGTCATTGGATCTTGGAAAATCATCGAGATGTCGACGCCTTGAACCTTTCTCAAACGCGATTTACTCATTTTAGCTAGATTTTGATTTTTGAATAGAACTTTCCCGTTTTTAATCTTTCCAGGCGGTTGTGGAATCAACCCCATAATGGTATTCGCCGTCACGCTTTTCCCGCAACCCGATTCGCCTACGATGGCTAGCGTCTCGCCTTTATACAGATCAAAAGTAACCCCGCGCAGTGCTTGCACTTCTCCACCGAACGTCGTGAATGATACATGCAAATCTTCAACTGTCAGCACTTTTTCGGTTGCGACAGCTTCTTTCGTATTGAGCACTTGTTGTTTTGTCAAAATCATTCACCCCCTCAATTTCGGATCGAGCGCGTCTTGCATTCCGTCCCCTAACACGTTAAATGCAAACATTGTCATTGATATGAAAAATGCTGGGAAGAACAACCTCCACCAATAACCAGATGTTATGACTGGAAGTGCGTCATTCGCCATCACACCCCAACTTGCAAACGGTGCTTGTATACCGAGCCCTAGAAAGCTCAGAAAAGCTTCTGCAAATATCGCACTCGGAACGGTTAGCGTCATCTGAACAATAATCGGACCCATCGTATTAGGTAGTAAGTTTCTTCTTATAATGCGCGACGTTTTCGCACCAAAAGATTTCGACGCGGTGACAAATTCATAGTTTTTAATCTGCAGAACTTGTCCCCTAACAATTCGAGCCATCCCAACCCAACCGGTAATCGTTAATGCAATAATGATTGTCGTTAAACTCGGTCCCATCACAACCATGAGCAGAATAACAACAAGCAAATGCGGCAAGCCGTACAAGACTTCAATAACACGCATCATCAATGTATCAGTGCGGCCACCTTTATAACCGCTTATACCTCCGTAAATAATACCGATGAAAAAATCAATAAGTGCAGCCATTACTCCGACGAAAAGCGAAATTCGAGCGCCGTACCAAGTCCGCGTAAATACGTCCCTCCCCATTTCGTCAGTACCGAACCAATGCGTGCTGGAAGGTGCCTGGTTTTGGTTCGGTAAATCCAGTTTTGTGACTGAATGTGGTGAAAATATCGGACCGAAAATCGCAAATAATGTTAGTAAGATAAGAAAGATTAGTCCACCCATCGCTAATTTGTTTTTTCGAATGCGTCGCCATGCATCTTTCCAATAAGAAAGGGATGGTCTAACAACTGCCTCCGCTTCCTTTGTGTCCTTCTTTTTCGGCTTAAACCATTCATCAGGAACCGTCATTCGTTGGTCTTTACTCACCATCACACTTCACCTTCCTTTTTATGCAATTTAATGCGTGGATCCAGAAGGCCGTAGACGATGTCGACTAGGAATAGCATGAAGACTAGAAACGCGCTATAAAAGACGGTCGATCCCATAATGACTGGATAATCTCGGTTATTGATACTTTCAACAAAGTATTTTCCCATGCCTGGTATCGCAAAAATTTGTTCAATTACAAATGTACCCGTCAAAATCCCTGCCAACATTGTCCCCATGATTGTCACAACGGGCATGAGGGCATTTCTAAGCGCATGTCTCACAACAATTCGAATCGGCGATAAACCTTTCGCTCGTGCCATCTTAATATAATCCTGCGTAAGCACTTCCAACATACTTGCCCGGGTCAGCCTTGCTATGATGGCTGTAGGACCCGTTGCCAGTGCTAGCGTCGGCAAGATCATATGAAGCGGGCTGCTCCATGTCGCTGTCGGAAGCAACTCCCAGTTCACCGCCACTTGTTGAATTAATAACGTCGCTAGCACGAAGTTAGGAACAGAAATACCGACGACGGCGAATGCCATTGCAAAATAATCGATAATCCCGTTATGCCTGAGTGCAGCAAAGGTCCCTAAGATAATGCCCGATACGACTGCTACAAGTATCGTTATAATCCCGAGTTCAAATGAAATCGGGAACCCCCTAGCCAGCAAGCTATTTACGGTCTCATTCGGTTTCTTAATCGAAGGCCCAAAATCGAACGTAACAATTGATTTCAAATAATATACGTATTGCACGCCAATCGGTTGATCGAGTTTGTAAAACTTTTCAAGATTCGCTTGAATGGTAGGATTCGAAGTCCGTTCCTCATCGAACGGTGATCCTGGTAATGAGTGCATTAAGAAAAATGTTAATGTGGAAATGATAAAGATTGTCGCAATCATCATAAGGAATCTCTTAACTATGTATTTAGCCATGCACATTTCCCCCTTAACAAAACTTCGTCTGCAATGCCAGCTCAATCATGACAAGCATCGCTCTATATGCTTCAATGATGTCTTTTGCTTCATATTTCACAATCGTTGTTCCTGCTTCAATTTCACAGCCCGGCATCAACGCAGCCCATTCCGCTTGCCCGTAATTATTAAATTCAATCCGGAGAATCGGGTTTTCGGGAGGTACGAGCGGTTGAATGGTATGTTGTTTCGCTATCGCTTCACTCGTCGTCTCTTCCAGTAGCGCATGCGCTTTTGTCGGATGCAGTGTTTGGACGGCAGACCTGGAAATGGATTGTTTGACGGCCGCAGTGACAATTCCAGGTATCAATGCCTTTGCTTCACGACAAGCCCCGTCATCTCCAGCGACCATAATGACAGGTACACCAAAATAGCCTGCAACATAAGCGTTAAAGCCAAGCTCCCCTATGGCAACATCATTGATATACATATTCCGAACCCCAAAAATCATCGAATGGCTCATGACGCCAGGTTGTCCCGCACGAGCGTGATAGCCTGCAAAAATTGCCCCGTCAAATGTAGAATCTATCGACTGAACCATCGAAAGCGGTTTCAAATCCCCCGTGATTAAATCCGCTTCTGGATGAATATCTTCCACCAGTAGATTATTCATTTTAGAATGACTGTCATTGACGAGGACTTTATTTGCCCCATTTTCAAATGCTGACCGGATAATGGCATTTGCTTCATTCGTCATAATCCGCCGAGATCGTTCATAATTATGTTTCGCTGAATCGACAAATGTGTGATCAGGCAATCCCGTAATTCCTTCCATATCAACTGACACATAAATATTCACAAGACCACCCCCAAGTCATTCATTTCTGAATTAATTTAATAGACAAAAATCATCAAGTATATATAAGACTATCAAATTTATTAGAATAGTACAATTGAATTTTTAAATATTAAATTATGGGCTGTGATTAAAGAAGTAATGGCTACAAAACATGTTTTATATCAATTGCAGATTACCGAAAGCACGTCAAATACTTTTGTAAAATAAAAAAAGTACCTGCAAACGTTAAAAATTAACGTTTGCAAGTACTTAATATTGTTTCTCTCAATAATTATACAGATTCATTTTTGGAATCATTTTTCCGAATAAATTGTTCCCGAGCCAATATACCTGCAACCTTGGGTGCGGTCCATATCAACGGTAATAATATAAACGATACAGGAACAGCTGCTACAACTATAAACGACTGAATCGCACCGATACTTCCCTCACCAATTGCTAGCAATACAATTGCCACCGAGCCCATGATGATTGCCCAAAAAACACGCATACTCTTCGGCGGGCTACCGTCACCCGTAATCGCTACCGAAATTGTATAGGACATCGAATCACCTGTAGTCACTACAAATAATATCGTGACAATTAAAAATGCGGGTGCCATAATAACGCTTAGGGGTAGTTGCTGCGTTATCGCAATCATAGCAGCTGGCATTCCTGAACTATTCAGTGCATCTGAAATAATACCTGGCTGAAGCAGCTCATAGAAAATACCAGATCCTCCGACTACGGTAAACCAGAAACAGGTCACGATTGGTGCAATAATAGCAATTGCTACAACAAGTTCTCTTATTGTTCTTCCTCGTGAAATCGTTGATATGAAAATACCCATCATTGGACCATAACCTAAAAACCAACCCCAAAAGAATATTGTCCAGATACCAAGCCACTCAGAGTCACCACGGAAAGTACTTATGCGAATAAACTCTTGAAGATGAACACCTGATGAAGATAGAAACATATCAATAATAAAGCCACCTGGTCCAAGTAACAAAACAAAAACCATTAAAATTAGCGTTAAAATTATATTTAAATTACTTAAAAATTGAATTCCCTTGCGTAGGCCAGTGATAGCAGAAATTGTCGCAATTGCCACGACGCCTACAATAATAAGGATTTGCGTTACCATGTTATTCGGAACCCCAATTATCGCTTCCATCCCATATGCCGCTTGCAGCCCTAGAAAACCGATTGGTCCTATTGTTCCAGCTGCAACAGAAATAATGGAAAAAGCATCCACTGCCGTACCGAGCATACTATTTTTCATGATTTTTTCACCAAAAATAGGATAAAGTAGGGACCGTGGTTTTAAAGGCATTCCCCTATGATAATGTGCATACATTAAGACGATTGTGCTCAATGTCCCAAGTATTGCCCAAGCAAGAAAACCCCAGTGCAAATAGCTTTGTGCAAGTGCTGGTATGATTGCATCTATAGTGCTTGATTGAATGCCATCAAATGTAGGTGGCGTACTGATAAAATGATGCATAGGTTCAGCGGCAGCCCAAAACACACCCCCGCCAGCCAGTAGCGTTGTCATAATCATCGCTATCCATTTAAACTTTCCTATTTGAGGTTTATCAATCATACCTAGACGTACTTTTCCATAACTAGAAATCGCTATGCCAATCGCAACGAAAAAAGTGCCTAGAAGCACGACTTGCCAAAATGCCCCAAAGTATTTTATTGCTACCGCAAATGAAACATTCACTGCATTTGTGACGAATTCTGTATTTATAAGCGACGCAAGAACAAAAACTAATAATAGTCCCCCGCTAATAATCAGTACGGGCCAGTCCGTTGTCGACTTTTTTGGTTTCATGCAAAATCTCCATTCTCTTTAACTTGATTTTTAATACCTATAATGGTTGATGCTTATGACATCACACTAAAAAGTATTTTTGTTCAGTTCACAAACATTTTCTATTTATGCTGTTTATGTAGATTGACCATATTACGCCACTTCTATAACTATGTCAATCACCACAGAAGATCCACGTCAGTGCTTAACTTCGAAAACAATCCCAGCATAACTAGTTGTTTGATTAAAACCTTTTCTGATGAAGAATCAAGGATTTTCGGCACACAAAAACTCTTATTTGATTACGTACGTACACGTATATCAAATAAGAGTTTAGAGTCTAGTCTGTATAATATTTTTACGTTAACCCATAACAACAAATGCACTAGCAAATAATTACGCCCTCGGCGGGAGTCGAACCCACATTTTAAGCTTCGGAGGCTTACGTGCTATCCATTGCACCACGAGGACAAAATGGTATTGTTACTTTCACAGCAACATTATAGATTGTACTAATGATTACATAAAAATGCAAGGTTTTTTTATGAAGCTTTAAATTTGACCTTTATTGACCATGCTATGTTATGATACAAGTACAGTTGAATTAAGGAGGAATTATTATGTTAATACCTACAGTAATTGAACAAACAAGCCGCGGGGAACGTGCTTATGATATCTACTCCCGTTTGTTGAAAGACCGGATTATCATGCTCGGAAGCGCAATTGATGATAATGTTGCGAACTCGCTTGTTGCTCAGCTTCTATTCCTTGAGGCAGAGGATCCAGAAAAAGACATTTCAATCTACATTAATAGCCCGGGTGGAAGCATCACAGCCGGTATGGCAATTTTCGATACGATGCAATTCATTAAACCTGATATCCAAACAATCTGTATTGGAATGTCAGCATCGATGGGTGCATTCCTTCTAGCGGCCGGTACTAAAGGTAAACGATACGCTTTACCGAATGCTGAAGTCATGATTCACCAACCACTTGGCGGTGCACAAGGGCAAGCAACGGAGATTGAGATTGCTGCGAAACGAATTCTATTCCTTCGCGAGAAGCTCAATACAATCCTTGCTGAACGTACAGGACAACCGATTGATGTAATCGCAGCTGATACAGAACGCGATAACTTCATGACAGCTGAACGCGCAAAAGAATATGGTCTCATCGATCACATCATCACGCGCAGCGATATGAAAGAAAACAAATAAGAATTAAGTAAGGCTAAATATAGAAGGGGCATTTCAAAATGCTTCTTCTATATTTTTTTGATTTTTATTTATTCGAGGCGACTTAGGTGCTAATTGTCATATCGAGTAATTTTGGTTGCAGTTATATGCGATTTGCTTGCAGTTGAAAGTTGTTTGCTTGCACTTAAACGGCATTTGCTTGCACTTAAATGATTTTGCTTGCAAGTCGGGACCATTATCCTACATAAATACTGGTACTCAAGCAATTCAACAGATACTTCAAGACCCCCTCTCTTATATTCAACCAAAACAAAAACCGTTTCTCGCTAATTAGACGAGGGACGGTTTTATTTTAACTTATTTTTCACGCTCAACTAGTTCAGCAAGAGACGAAAGCGCTTTCTCCTCATCACTTCCCTTTGCCATCAGGGTGACTTTTGTTCCTTGCGCAATCGCCAAACTCATGATGCCCATGATACTTTTTGCATTCACTTGGCGGTCATCTTTTTTCAAAAAGATATCCGCCGCAAATCGATTCGCTTCCTGCACGAATAATGCCGCTTGCCTTGCTTGAAGCCCAGGCTTCATTTTGACTTCTACTTCTTTTTCCATCATCTTTAGTCATACTCCTTTGTAACGTGACCTTACGTAATGCCAATTTCGCCATTACGAAGATTGTCCGCAATTTCTTCTATTTTTCTTAATCGATGATTCACGCCAGATTTACTAACCGAAGCACCAGAAACAAGTTCTCCGAGTTCCTTCAACGTGATGTCTTGATGTTCTACGCGTAAATGCGCGATTTCCTGTAACCTATCAGGTAATTGATCCAATCCGATTGTCCGTTGAATGTATTCGATATTCCCGACTTGTCGTTGCGCTGCGCTAATCGTTTTATTCATATTCGCTGTTTCGCAGTTAACAAGTCGATTTACACTATTACGCATATCTCGTAATATACGTATATCTTCAAATTTCATCAACGCTGAGTGCGCACCGACGATTCTTAAAAAATCGGATATCTTTTCAGCTTCTTTTAAATAAGCAATGTAGCCATTTTTACGTTCAATTGATTTCGCATTCAAATGAAATTCATTCATCAAATCTACAAGGGCTTCACTGTGTTCCTTATAAATCGAGAATATCTCCAAATGATAGGATGAGGTCTTCGGATTATTTACCGATCCTCCCGCGAGAAATGCGCCCCGAAGATACGCGCGTTGGCAACATTTATCTTTGACTAACTCCTGAGAAATCTCATTCTTAAATTCGAAAGTTCCGGTAAGAATAAGTAAATCTTTAAGCAACGGTTTTGCACCTTCACGAATTCGGCAAATATACACATTATTTTTCTTCAATTGCATTTTTTTTCTTACGAGTAATTCAATTTTATATGGATAAAGACGCCTTAAATTCGAATAGAGACGCCGCGCAATCGCGGCATTTTCAGTTTGGACATCTAGACTTAATGATTTATTTGAAAAAGATACCGAGCCGTTCATGCGGATAAATGCCGCGACTTCCGAACGTGTGCAACAGTCTTCCCCTTCGATTTGCGTAAGTTCCTTTTTAGTTCTTGATGCGAAAGACATGACACCTCTCCTTTCTCAGTTAATCACATCTTTTTCTTGCCTGCCGTGCTTTCCATATATTGAATAAGCCATGAAGCAACTTCTTTAGATTCGTGGCGGATTTGACCATCAATCAATGTAGCAATTTCTCTTTTAACGACATTCGGGACCAGTTTTTCTAATTCCGCCATATCATGTTCAACAGGCGATGGCGGCCCTTTGTATTCGCCTTCTTCATAGAGTGTAGTAAAATCCGTCGTATTTAATAAGACTGTATCTATAAATGCCCCACCCGCGTGATCGTATAGGGCTTTAACATGTTCTGAGGCCGAGTATTCAAAAGTTTCTCCAGCTTGCGTCGTCAAGTTGCAAATATACACCTTTTTAGCCGAACATTCCATTACCGCATCGCGAATCGCTTGAACAAGTATTGTCGGTAATATGCTCGTATATAAACTTCCCGGACCAAAAATCACTAAATCGGCATTCCTAAGTGCTTGGATTGTCTCAGGTAATGGCTTAACTTCTGTTGGAGACAAGTACACTTTACGAATACGTCGACCATAAACTGGGATTTTCGACTCTCCGGTTACGATTGTCCCGTCTTCCAGCTCCGCATGTAATGTAATTCTTTGATTAGCAGCTGGAAGAACTTTTCCTTGGATATTTAATATATGACTCATCTGTTCCACAGCACGCGCAAAATCTCCAGTAATATTCGTCATCGCAGCAAGCATTAAATTTCCAAGAGAATGACCTTTTAAATCTTTCGAACTTGCAAATCTGTATTGAAACATCTTCTCGATTAGTGGCTCTACATCCGATAATGCAGCCATAACATTACGAACATCTCCTGGAGGTGGTATATCATATTCATCGAGTAGCCTGCCAGAACTGCCGCCGTCGTCTGCAACTGTAACAACTGCTGTAATTTCAACTGGATATTTCTTCAATCCGCGAACTAGTGTCGCCAGCCCGGTTCCTCCACCGAAAATTACAACCTTCTTTTTTTCCCCCGAGTGCGGCATTCTGTCAACCCTTTCTCTTTTCGATATCCCGATGAGTTATGAATGTCCGATATTCCTCGTCAAAATGGGCACCAAAATATTCAGCAAGTGTTACTGAACGATGTTGTCCGCCAGTACATCCAAACGCGATAATAACTTGAGATTTTCCTTCGTTTTTATACTGTGGAATTAGAAACTTAAACAGGTCAGTCAGCTTTTGAAGAAGAATTTGGGTTTCGCCCCACTTCAGAACATACTCAGATACGTCTTTATCAAGTCCTGTTTGTGGTTTTAACTCTTTAATATAAAATGGATTCGGTAGAAAACGCACATCGAACACAACATCCGCATCAATTGGCATTCCATGTTTGAATCCAAAGGATATAAAATTCAATGTAAATACAGAATCTGTTCTAGAAGAAAACTCCGCTATAATTTTCTCCCTTAATTCACGTGGGAGTAAGTCGGATGTATCGTAGATTGAACGAGCGCGACCTTTTAACTCTGAAAGCAACAGTCTTTCTTTACGAATACCCTCTAGCAATAAACCGCCTTCTGAAAGTGGATGTGAACGCCTGCTTTCTTTGTAACGCTTAACGAGCGCTTCATCATTTGCATCCAAGAATAATATTCTTGATGACACACCTTCCGCATTTAACAAGTCATCAAACGCACCGATAAGTGAATCAAACAAATCACCTCCGCGCGTATCCATAACAGCCGCAATCCGTCGCATTGGATTGTCTGATTTCATCATCAAATCAAGAAAAGTCACGAGCAACTCCGGAGGCAAGTTATCAATACAATAAAAACCGAGATCCTCAAAACTTTGCATGGCAACCGTCTTCCCCGCGCCTGACATACCTGTAATAATGACAAGTTCCACATCGTTATTGTTTATACCATTTTCATTTTCTGTCATTTTAATATCCCCCTCCCACAGACTTTTGAAGCTTTTCGTTTAACAGCTTGAATTGTTCCGTGTAATAGAACGTTCCGTATTGCATTCCAGATTCAGAAACTGCAAACAATAAATTCGTTCGATCTCCTTCGGCCATTGGAAGCGTATGTAAACTTTCGACAGGATGCCAGTCAAGTTTCCCTTCCGTTGTTGTTTCAAAAGGAACGCCTTCCAGGTCATGAGCGACGAATGTATAAAGCATCCATTCGTCCTTAACAATTTTATCAGCGTCGTCTTTAATCATCATCGTATAGACGCCTTTTAAATGAGGGTTAATCGGTGTTGTTCCCGTCTCCTCAGTAAACTCTCGTACCGCGGCTTCATATATAGATTCACCAGAATCCATTTTCCCACCTGGGGCTACGTACCAGCCTCGTCGCGGCTTCTTTAATAATAATACATGATTGTCTTTTACTACCAATAAATTTGCAATTCTTTGCATCATTACATCCCCACTCTACTTGTACCGTTATACCCATTATACATCTTTGGTCACCAAAACTGCATTAGAAACGCATATTTACTAATAAAACAATTTTAACATAAAAAAAGGTCACCTACCGGAACTAACCGGCAGGCGACCAAGTACTTACTATATCAAAAGGGGGGTCAATTGATATTACACTACTAGTGTACCCTTTAGATGTTGCATTTCTGTTACAAGCACATTAAAGATAGATTAAATATATTAAGCTTTTGCACTGAGCTTATCTTTAAGTTCTTCAATATACTGTTGTACCGCTTGTGCAGCGATGCTACCATCACCTGTAGCTGTAACAATTTGACGTAATAGTTTCTCACGAACATCACCGGCAGCGTAAATTCCAGGTACTTTTGTTTCCATGATTTCATTTGTTTCGACGTAGCCATTTGCGTCGAGAATGCCAAGTTTTTCAAAAGGGGCCGTTAATGGATCCATGCCGATATAAACGAACATGCCATCGGTTTCAAATTCTTTCTCTGAACCATCTTCTGTCGAAATCAATGTGACAGAACCGATTTTACCATCTTTTTCGTTTACTTCTTTTATCGTCGAATTCCATATGAAATCCATTTTTTCATTGGCAAATGCACGGTCTTGTAAAATCTTTTGTGCACGCAACTTATCACGACGGTGAATAACGGTTACTTTGTCAGCAAATCTTGTTAAATAAGCGCCTTCTTCAACCGCTGAGTCTCCCCCGCCTACGACAATAATTTCTTTACCTCGGAAAAATGCACCATCACAAACCGCACAATAACTAACACCTCGGCCAGTAAGCTCCTCTTCGCCCGGTACACCCATCTTTTTATATTCCGCGCCAGTCGAAATAATAATCGTACGTGCTTTGTATTCCTTCTGACCGACGAAAATTGTCTTATATTCTTCTCCATCAACTACATCCGTAACATCGCCGTATGCATAATCCGCACCGAACTTACGCGCGTGATCGAACATTTTCGTCGATAAATCAGGACCTAATATATGATCGAATCCAGGGTAGTTTTCAATATCTTCCGTTGTAGCCATCTGTCCACCTGGCGCTCCTCTTTCGAGCATAAGTGTAGATAAATTACCGCGCGATGTATATACTGCTGCAGTCAATCCCGCAGGACCTGCACCAACAATAATCACGTCATATATTTTTTCAGTAGACATATTACTTTCCTCCTTAACAACTGTTAACATCTCAAATGCTATAGGATTTTAACACCACCATCAACACAACTGCTTAAGAATTCAAATGCGGCAAAAACTCCATTAATTCATTCACGTATTTTGTCAACGTCGGCGTTGAGATCCCATACTTTTCTGCCATCGCTTTTTTGGTAACACCTGTGTAGCGTGCAGACTGAAACATATAATCAGCCGCAGAAGCTAGCCCTTTTGGATTAGAGAACTGGTATGATCTTAATAACGCACTTTCACACAGTGTAAACCACATTTGAAAAAGATGAGTCGCTTCATGATTTAACGGTTGGTAGTTTGCGTATAATAACTCCGTCGTTTCTAACGCACGTATAAATGAACGATCAAATGTCGTTTCGGGCATGAATTCATAATTCAGTCCACTAGCCAGAAATAATCGTTCAACATCACTTAGTTCTTCAACAATAATATATGACGGATGCGATATGATTTCTTGCTTATGCGCGGATTTCCCTAGAAGATAGAAACCCAACATGCGCTCACTTCTATACTCATTTCGAATTTTTCCAAGCAAGAAGTTTCGATCTTGCTCAACGGAATTGGGTTCAAAGTCTTCTGTAAGATCCTTCCATGGTTCGAAACCTTCTTTGGAAGGGTCTATGTCAATCAGGCTAGCATAGGACTTTTTCGCAATCTGTTCGTGGCCAGTGAAGTAGGCAGCATGCGCCAACCAAAAATAAAAACCGGCGTCCCCTTCAAAACCATTCTTTTGAATCCCTCTCAGCAAATGGAACGCTTCAGCGTGCTTACCAACAAGCGCAAAAGTTGCCCCAAGTTTATATCGATGTTCAATTAAATACGGCTTGATTTTCATAAGCAATTCAAGCAAAGAAGCTAATTTCTCCTCTTTTTTTTCATAATAATAAAAAACAGCAAGATTACATAAAGCATGAAGGTTACCGTGATTTTTTTCTAATACCTCATGAAGGAGCGTAGTCGCTTTCTTCTTTTTCCCGACGTAAAAATAGGCCAATGCAAGATTATTATAAGCCGCCCAAAATTCAGGATAATCCGTAATAATCGATTCAAGCAATTCAATAGCTTCTTTAAAATTTCCTGATTCCATAAGGCGACGCGCTTTTTCCTGGAGAAAGTACACTTCCTTATCTACATCGTCATCTTCGTCCATGTACTTCTCTTTTTGTTCGACAAAGTCAATTATCTCCCTGCATTCGTCACCAAAGGATCCCTGGGGATCTTTTAACAAGTACTTTTCGGCATACTTTCTTGCATCTTTTAATAAACCTAGATGTGCATGAATTTCAGCTAAATAGAAAATAACCTCGTTCTCTTCTGGATTAAGTGAATACGAGGTCAGCAAAATCTCATGCGCCTCATCAAAACGACCTTCTTCCATAATAAGAACGCCGTATTGCATAAGAATTTGCGGATCATTCGGGCTCAACTCTGTAGCCCTTTTCAAATATTTATGCGCTTCATCGAAACGGTCCCTGTTCATAGACCGAATCGCTTTATCATAATAAAATCTACCGTCAGGAATAAATGTTATTATTTTATTATCATCTGGTGTTTGTTTTTTATCCAATCAAATTCCCCCGAAAACAATCAAGAAGGAACGTTTTACACGCCCCTCCTCCTTATTAAACCTATTATACCATAAAGCAGTTGAGTTCTATCCATTTTACTTTCATGGCACATTCGACCGTGAAGATTGACGTTGCTCCATCTGCTCTTTTGTAAATATTATTTTTACTGGATTACCGCCGGCAAAAACACCGGGTGGTATATCTCGATTAACAAGGGTTGCCGCGGAGACAATTGCACCATCACCAATCTTAACTCCCGGAAGAATCGTTGAATTTGCACCGATTAATACATTCTTTCCTATGACAACATCACCAATTCGATATTCATCTATTAAATATTCATGCGCTAAAATCGTCGTATTATACCCGATAATTGAGTTGTCGCCGACTTGAATCCGTTCAGGAAACATAACATCCGGCATGACCATTAATGCAAATGATGTTTTTTCCCCAACTTTCATTTTTAAAAACGTCCGAAACAAAAAGTTTTTGAATGAAATAAACGGCGTATACCTAGACATTTGAATTACAAAAAAGTTTTTAGCTACCTTAAAAAAAGGAACAGTTTTATAAATATGCCAAAGTGAATTAGCGTCTCCTATTGTGGGGTACCTTTCTGTCCGCCTCAATTTCCTTCTCCATTAACAATGGCAAGCAGATCGGAGATATGGTGAAGCATATAATCCGGATGATACTTTTGCAAAAACGCCTCACCTTTTGCCGACCACGCCACAGCTGCCGTATGTACCCCTGCATTTTGACCGCCTACTATGTCATGATAGTTATCACCAATCATTAAGGCTTCCTCACGATCAGCATCTAAACGTTTAAGTGCAAGTAAAATCGGTTCTGGATCCGGCTTCGTCTTTTCGACATCATCCATACCAATGACGACATCAAAAACGCCTTCAACATCCAGAAGCTTTAACCCTTTATAAATCATATCGTTTCTCTTTGTTGACACGATGCCCATTTTATAACCGGCATCCTTTAATTTTCGCATCGTTTCAGAGACACCATCAAACTCAAACGCAAGCCTATCGTGATTCGCAATATTCCATTCCCTGTATTCTTGAATGAGTTCGTCTACTTTTTCGGGATTGATTAAACCAAATGTTTCAGATAGTTTCGGGCCGTTAAAATGTAGGATTTCATCTCTTTCATACTTTCCTGGATAATGCTTGCCAAGGACATGCTCAAATGTTTGGAAAATCAACTCATTTGTGTCAAGCAATGTGCCATCAAAATCAAATAATAATGTTGTTAGTTTTTTTGTCATTTATATATACCTCACTCAGTTAGTTATCTTGGTATGTTTCGTTAACTTTCCGAACATAACGTCTGATGACGAAAAATATGACTGCAATAATGATTGTTAAAACTGAGACAACTTGCGCAGTGCGCAAAGCTCCTCCCATCAAACTATCGGTACGCATGCCCTCTATAAAATAGCGGCCAAATGAGTACCAAGTTAAGTAAAACAAAAACATTTCGCCCCGTTTTAATGAAACCCGGCGAAGTAGCAATAAGATGATGAGTCCAAACAGATTCCACATGGATTCATATAAAAACGTCGGATGATAGGTCACGCCGTTTATCGTCATTTGATTCATAATCCAGTCCGGAATGATTGTCGTATTCAAAAAGTGTTCCGAAACAGGACCACCATGCGCTTCCTGGTTCATGAAGTTGCCCCATCTTCCGATAATTTGGCCAATCAATAGACCCGGTGCTGCTATATCAACTGTTTTCCAAAAAGAAATCCCACGACGTTTTGTATAAATATAAGTCGTTATAAATGCACCAATGAGTGCACCATGGATGGCGATTCCGCCTTCCCATATTTGAATAATTTGCCCCGGATTATCCTTATAATAATCCCAAGAAAATATGACATAATAAATGCGCGCACTAATGATTGAAATCGGTACTGCCCACACCAGTAAATCCGTTAAAAAGTCAGGATGCATTCCCCTTTTCACCATTTCGCGTTGAACAACGATAAAAGCAAGTACAATGCCAAGTGCAATTAAAATACCGTACCAACGAACCGGTATTGAGCCAATATGGAAAGCGACTGGGTTAATAGATAATATGTGGATCATTTATCATTCGTTCCCCTCTTCATCGTTTTGACTCGGGTTTTGGTTGATTGCATTTGTTAATTTATCCGAAAAATTTTGCGCGGCGTTAACGCCAAGCAATTTCATACGGTAATCCATAGCAGCAACTTCAATAATTACTGACAAATTTCGCCCAGGCCGTACAGGAACCGTTAGTTTTGTCAATTCAGTATCCATGATTTTCATCTTCTCTTCATCAAGGCCTAGTCGCTCGTACATTTTATCTGTTTCCCATAATTCAAGATTAATAACAATTAATATTCGCTTATCACTTTTCACAGCACTTGCGCCAAACAGCGTCATAATGTCGATAATACCCACTCCGCGTATTTCAAGCATATGTTCAATCAATGGCGGAGAATTCCCGATTAACACATTTTGTGAAACCTCTCTAATTTCGACTAAATCATCTGCGACCAGGCGATGTCCTCGTTTTACGAGCTCAAGCGCTGTTTCACTTTTTCCAACTCCGCTTTTTCCGGTAATTAACACACCGATTCCATAGACATCGACTAGCACACCATGCATGGTTGTCATCGGTGCGAGTTTCCCTTCAAGGTAATTTGTAAGCATACCTGAAAAACGAGTCGTTGCAGTCGAAGTATTAAAGACTGGGATTTGTGCATCATTAGCTGCAACAAGTAATTCCTCAGGAACTTCAACACCATGTGCAACGACAATTGCCGGGGTTATCGACGAACAAAGTTTCTCCATTCGATCCACTCTTTCTTCAGGCTCAAGCTTTGAAAAAAATGCTAACTCCGTTTTCCCCAAAAGTTGAACACGATCTGCGGGATAAAAATTGAAGAAACCAGCCATTTCCAAACCTGGTCTGGAAATATCACTTTTATATATTTTCCGGTCAAGTCCACCATCACCAGCACAAATATTCAATCCTAATCGTTCTTGAACATCACGAACAGTAACATAAGCCATTCATAACACACCTTCCACTTTTTCTATATGTTCTTACTTTAACATAATTCAACTAATTGTCGCTTTAAGTGAAATAGAAAAAGAACATTCACCAAGGAATGTTCTTTTTTACTAACTCACTTTGCATTATAACAAACAAGGACTGAACCCGTTTTTGCTTCTCCAAATATATATAGCGGGTTGTCTTGACTTTCGACATCTTTTGAAAAGCGGATTGATCTTTGTAATAGTAAATCTTGCTCGGCCGTACGGTTCACATCATCGAGCTGTAAATCTAGTCGCCCCATATTCGATGCGATTTCACCTGACAATGCAAGACCAGTTGGTATATATAATTCAACCGAACCGCTCATTGTTTTAGCTTCGATTTTTGAGGCTTTTTCATTTGTTGTTGTCACAACGACATGTCCACTTAGCGATTGGGCTTCCACTTCTTTTAAATCGCCATCAATATAAACACGGCCGTTTAAGGTCTCCGCAGATAGATTTTCGCCGCTTAAGCCAGTCAATCTTATTTCGCCATTTGCGGTTTCGAAGTCAGCGGTAGTAAACTTCAATGTAGATATATCAATTTTACCATTCGCTGTTTTTACATGTACTTTTTTCGCCTCAGCATCCTTCATCTGGAATGATCCATTCATCAAACGAACATTAAGCTCTTTATATTCTTTTTGAGGCAAAAATAATTCTAGATTCACCTTAGTCATTTTCATCTTGCTTGAAATTCTCAATTTGTTGTCATCCGTGACGACGAGCACCTTTTCGAGAAAGTCTTCTTTCGCTTTCGTTTCTGATTCGTTGTTAAATGCCTTCACCGAAAATTCCGCGCGTGCTTCTTTTTCATCAGTGTAATGGACTGTTATTTTCCCGTTATCGATGTCTAAAAGTAGTTCATCAATTTTATCCATCGGTTTGTTAATGGTGTGGGAAAATAACACAGATTCGCCAAATGGAGATTCAATATCAAACTCCTTCACTGTTTGTACGGCTGTTTGCATAAACTGCATGAAACGATCGCTAACATTGGTAAAATCTTTACGCAAGTCCTCTAGGAAGTCATCCATTGATTGTTTGGACGTCTTGGATTTCCCCGAATTCCCGGATTGATTGTTTTCTTGATCGGGGTCCGATTTTTTTTCAGTTTCAGAACTCGTTGTCTCTTTTTCCGTTGTATCCGATGAAGTTTCGCTTTCAGTTGTTTCTTCTAAACTTGGGGATTGGCTTGTTTCTGTCGATGTTTGTTCCTCATTCAAGTTTTCTAAAAGGGTTAACGCTTCGTCCGTGGTTATCGTACCGTTTTCCAACATTGTCAATATCCGCTTTCTTTTACTTTGCATTCTTCCGCCTCCTAATTTGGATCTCTACTTGTGATTAGTATATATACGGTTGCATTCGTTAAAAGTTTCATTTGACGAGGGATTCAGCTTCTTTTATTACATTCTTCATGCGTGTTTTATCTCGTTTCAAAATTGGTTTTAAATAGTGTCCGGTATATGACTTTTTAACTTTCGCTACTTCTTCGGGTGTTCCCGTTGCAATAATCTGCCCGCCTTTATCTCCACCTTCGGGCCCTAAATCAATGATGTGATCGACCGTCTTAATGACATCTAGATTATGTTCAATAACTAGCACAGTATTCCCCGTTTCAACAAGCCTCTGCAAAACAACCAGCAGTTTTTCGATATCATGTGTGTGAAGCCCAGTTGTCGGTTCATCAAGAATGTAAAAGGATTTCCCGTTTGAGCGTTTGTGTAATTCGGAAGCTAGTTTCACACGTTGCGCTTCTCCGCCTGATAACGTGGTCGCTGGCTGACCAAGTTTTATATAGCCGAGTCCAACATCAACAATCGTCTGTAATTTGCGATTGATTTTGGGGATATTTTCGAAAAAGACAAGCGCATCTTCAACAGTCATCGCAAGTACATCCGCAATATTCTTTCCTTTATAACGAACTTCTAACGTTTCGCGATTGTAACGCTTTCCATGACACACTTCACAAGGTACGTAAACATCCGGTAAAAAATGCATTTCGATTTTGATAATTCCATCTCCGCGACACGCCTCGCAGCGCCCGCCTTTTACGTTGAAACTAAATCTACCTTTTTTATACCCGCGAACTTTTGCTTCATTCGTAGAAGCGTAAACATCCCTAACGTCGTCAAACATGCTTGTATAAGTAGCCGGGTTTGACCTAGGCGTTCGCCCGATTGGAGATTGGTCGATTTCAATCACCTTTTCAAGTTCCTCAAGACCCTCTAAAGTGTCATATTTACCCGGTTGCTGTTTTGAACGGTTTAGTTTTTGCGCCAACACCTTATACAGCACTTCATTGACAAGTGTACTCTTTCCCGATCCCGATACACCTGTAACGGCAATGAATTGGCCTAAAGGAATATCGACATCGACATTTTTTAAATTATTTTCAGCTGCACCTTTGATTGATATTTTACGGCCATCTGATTCTCTACGCGCTAGCGGCAAAGGTATGAATTTTTTCCCGCTTAAATAATCTCCTGTAAGTGATTTTGGATCATTCATCACTTCGCTTGGCGTACCGGCGGAGACGACCTCTCCTCCTTCTACACCTGCACCTGGCCCCATGTCGATTAAATGGTCTGCTGCCAACATCGTGTCTTCATCATGCTCCACTACAATCAACGTATTCCCAATATCTCGCATGTTTTTCAATGTTTCGATAAGACGATCATTGTCCCGTTGATGGAGCCCTATCGAAGGCTCATCTAATATATAAAGTACACCGGTTAGACGGGAACCAATTTGTGTAGCCAGACGGATACGCTGGGCTTCCCCGCCCGATAGTGTTCCAGATGCTCTTGATAGCGTTAAATAATCCAGACCTACATTTATAAGAAATCCTAACCGTTCAGCAATCTCACGTAAAATCAGTTCTGCGATTTGTCGGTCTTTTTCAGACAGTTCCAATTGCTTAAAGAACCGATCCGCCTCTTCTATCGATAAATCGGTCACTTTCCCGATATGGACGCCGTTCACTTTTACCGCAAGCGTCTCTTCTTTCAAGCGGTATCCATTACATGTTGGACATGGGCGCTGTGCCATATATTTTTCCATTTGGTCACGTACATAATCGGATGAAGTATCCTTGTATCTTCGGGCAACGTTCGATAATACCCCTTCAAAATAAATATCGCTATCACGCGTCCCGCCAAATTCATTTGTATAACGGAAACGGATTTTTTCATCTTTCGATCCATATAATATTTTCTCTAATTGGGCTTCTGGCAATTCACTTACAGGCACAGTCATTGATATCCCATAATGTTTTGCGACAGTTTTTAATAGTTCTGGATAATACTGCGAACTCGTCGGCTCCCACGGGGCTATAGCGTGCTCTTTTAATGACAATGAATAATCTGGAATGACAAGTTTAGAATCGACTTCAAGTTTTGTTCCGAGTCCGTCACATTCTCCGCATGCACCGAAAGGACTGTTGAACGAAAACATTCGCGGTTCAAGTTCGCCAATTGAAAATCCACAGATTGGACAAGCGTGATGTTCGCTAAACAGCATTTCCTCACCGTCAATAATATCGATTAGAACTGTGCCCTTTGCTAGTCGAAGTGCAGATTCCAATGAATCGCCTAACCGGGAAACGATGTCATCTTTCATCACAATACGGTCAATCACAACCTCGATGGAATGACGTTGGTTTTTATTCAATTCGATATTATCGTCAAGATCTATAATTTCCCCATTGACACGAATTCGAACATAACCTTCTTGCCTGATTTCCTCTATTAGTTTCGCGTGTGTGCCTCTTCTTCCTGAGACAATTGGCGCCAAAACTTGTATGCGCGTTCTCTCTGGCAATTGCATGATCCGGTCAACCATCTGTTGTATCGTTTGCGAAGAGATTTCAGTTCCATGTATCGGACAAATCGGTTTCCCGACACGTGCAAATAGAAGTCGAAGATAATCATAAATTTCCGTGACAGTTCCGACTGTCGAACGGGGATTTCGGCTCGTCGTCTTTTGGTCAATCGAAATCGCAGGAGACAAACCTTCAATCACATCGACATCAGGTTTATCCATCTGCCCTAAAAATTGGCGAGCATATGCCGAAAGCGATTCGACATAGCGCCTTTGCCCTTCCGCATAAATCGTATCAAAGGCAAGCGATGACTTTCCGGACCCCGACAATCCCGTAATAACAACGAGCTGATCGCGTGGAATATTCAAGCTAATATCTTTAAGATTATGTGCTCTTGCGCCTTGTATGACGATTTCTTTGTTTCTCATAACAATCTACCTCTCTGCCTTTAACTCTAAAATGGCATCTCTTAGTTCTGCTGCAAGTTCAAATTGAAGATCCTTCGCGGCATCTTTCATCTCTTTTTCAAGCACTTTGAGAATCGATTCTTTCTCTGTCTTCGTCAGTTTTTTACCTTGTGTTATCTTTTCAATGTAAGTTTCTCTTTCTTCTGCAACGTCGGTTGCTCGAATGACTTCATGAATATTCTTTTTGATAGTCGTAGGCGTTATCCCGTGTTTCGTATTATAATCCCTTTGAATGTCACGACGACGTTCTGTCTCGCTAATCGCTTTTTCCATTGAATCCGTCATTCGATCGGCATACATAATGACATGCCCGTTTGAATTTCGCGCAGCACGTCCAATTGTTTGAATTAGCGCTCGTTCGGAACGTAGGAATCCTTCTTTATCAGCATCCAAGATTGTGACGAGTGATACTTCAGGTAAGTCTATACCCTCTCGTAGTAAGTTAATCCCTACGAGTGCATCGTAGGTACCCACTCTTAACTCACGAATAATTTCAATTCGTTCAAGCGTTTTGACTTCTGAATGAAGATACTGCACTTTGATACCAATTTCTTTTAAATAATCAGTTAAGTCTTCCGACATTTTCTTTGTTAACGTGGTAATCAGAACGCGTTCATTCTTTTTAACCCGTTCATTTATTTCATGTATTAAATCATCTATTTGTCCCTCAATTGGGCGAACATCAATCGTTGGATCTAACAATCCCGTCGGTCGGATAATTTGCTCGACCATTTCGGGCGTATGTTCAATTTCATATGGGCCAGGTGTTGCAGATACATAAATCGCATTACGAATGCGTCCTTCAAACTCTTGAAATGTAAGCGGCCTGTTATCAAGTGCCGAAGGAAGTCTAAAACCGTGATCCACTAAAACTTGTTTTCTTGCCTGGTCTCCATTAAACATTCCGCGAACTTGCGGCAAAGTGACGTGACTTTCATCGACGATTAATAGAAAGTCATCCGGGAAGTAATCAATTAGCGTATAAGGAGACGCACCCGGGGGTCTTAATGTCAAATGTCTAGAATAGTTTTCGATACCCGAACAGAAACCCATTTCACGCATCATCTCTAAATCATAGCGGGTTCTTTGTTCAAGCCGCTGTGCTTCGAGCAATTTATCTTCACTTTTTAATACCTGTAAACGTTCCTCTAATTCAACTTCAATATTATCGACTGCCTTCACCATTTTTTCTTCGCTCGTCACGAAGTGGGAAGCTGGGAAAACAGCAACATGTTCACGATTCCCAATAATTTCTCCCGTCAGTGCATCCACCTCTCGAATGCGGTCGATTTCATCGCCAAAAAATTCGATTCGAATACAGCGCTCGTCCCGTGATGCCGGAAATAATTCTACAACATCCCCTCGAACCCGGAACGTTCCGCGCGTGAAACTGATGTCATTTCTAATATATTGTATTGCGACAAATTTTCTCAGCAATTCATCGCGTCCAATTTCCATTCCTACACGTACAGAAACGACCATGTCGCGGTATTCTTTAGGCGAACCAAGCCCATAAATACACGAAACAGATGAGACAATAATTACGTCATTTCGTTCAAATAAAGAAGATGTTGCCGAGTGACGAAGTTTATCAATTTCATCGTTTATGCTCGCATCTTTCTCGATATAAGTATCTGTATGTGCAACATAAGCTTCAGGCTGGAAATAATCATAGTAACTAACGAAATACTCCACAGCATTGTCCGGAAAAAACTCTTTGAATTCGCTATATAATTGACCTGCTAATGTTTTATTATGCGCCATGACAAGTGTTGGTTTATTCACTTCTGTCAATACATTGGATACTGTAAATGTTTTTCCTGTACCGGTTGCTCCTAAAAGCGTTTGATGCCTTTTATCTTGTTCCAATCCTTTAATAAGTTGCTTTATCGCATGCGGTTGATCGCCTGCAGGCTTGTACGGTGATTGTAAGTTAAATGTTTGAACCATGAGGAGCCCCTCCCGTGCTAGTATAATCTTATTTTATCATATACCCTTTATTTATACGAATAAAAAGAGAACGTATGTTTTAACTATTTTCAACGTAAAAAAACGCTACGTCCACTCGTAGCGTTTTTTGTTCAATTACATTTTTCAAATTTCAATAGTTCATCTGTATAAGACAAGAAGGCGCTTTCGTCTCGATTGTCCAATGATTGATCGACAAGTCCATTGAGACGTTTTCTAATTTGTTCACGATGAAGACGTTTGAGAAACAAATCCATGTAAATTTCATTTAACAGTTTTTCCGCATGAGCCGAAGAGGTATTTCTGCCAATAGATTTCATAAATTCAGTGTATGAATACTTTTTTTCCAAAACGCTCACCCCTGTTGCCTTTTTACTATTATATATAATTTACAGGTGAAGTTGCAAGGTTTTTCGGAATTTTCTATTTAAACTTCTAAAAAAATCGTTCCCTGGTAAATTAAATACCGAGGGAACGATTTGCTCACTTTTCTTTAGTTACTTGAAGCGTTATCTCAGATACAGCGAGAACAATTATCCCAAGTAAGAAAGGAGTCCCTCCGAATCCAAATGTAAATAAGGCAGTGATTAGAACCAGTAAAGCTTGAAGCCATTGAACTTGGCGAACTGTACTTCGAATGGCTTCAGAACGTTTGTTGATTGGAAATAACATATCCATTCGAAACTCTTCGCCCGCACGCAACGCATAGATTAATTGAATCGCTGATGCAAATGCAAGTGCAGCTGTAAAAATATAGACAACAAGCGGGAATGGGATAAATACTGCACCTAGCACTGTAATTACTGTTAACCTCACCCATAACCAAAAAATATCATCTGTTCGAATTAGTGTGCGCTTGACCAAATACTTTTGGGCATCCGCCCCTTCAAACCGTGAGGGCGTCAACAAAAATCCGAGCCACCCTCGACGGCTAACAGAACCTTTCAAATGCGGCACATCGGTAAAGTAGTTTGCAAATCGATAGAAACGCATCATTCTATTTTGTTCTAGCGTGATGAAATGTTCATACGGAAAGGGCATATTTTTTTTCTGTTTCCGCCAATACGTTGAATAGACGCCAATTAGAACAGCGAATAAGATAATTAAGTATGGGTACGGGCTAAGCCATAAATAAATAAAGAATGATGCAGATACGAAGCGAAATGCTCGGTCTCCCCAAACCCATTCGCCACCTTTAGCATGTCTGAAATAAAATTCTGTTTCTATATAGATCCATTTTAACGCGACGATGAAGAATGCCAACCACATAAATTCAGCTTTGGTCCCGGTTTCTGTTGCTGATAAAAGTGGTAACGCAACAATATACAAAATAAAAGGCAATGGAAGTTGCGAAAAAGTCGACCAACGCAATGACTGTTTAAAATACAAATCCAGTTTAGTCTCCATTGGTAAAAAATAAACAGCATCGGCTGGCTTTAATAATGTAACCGGAGCAGAGTAGGCCAATGCTGCCCCAATAATAATTGCAGTTAGTAGCGCTGCTGGAAAATCTGGAGACACTTCTTTTAACCACTCGCTATACGTATAACCACCTGCGCCAATTGCAAAAACGAGAACCAATGCCAGATGACCAGTCACAACATACTTCATGTACTTTTGAAACTCTGTCATGTAATGAATAAATCGAGTTCCCCATAATTCACGCAAATTTTTCATGGCCATTGTCCTCTGTCATTGCGATGTATAAGTCGTCGAGCGACGCCTTAGGTCGTCCAAATGCTTCCCGAAGCTCATCCATCGTTCCTTGTGCACGCAACCTGCCTTCGTGCAGCAGGATGATTCTATCGCAGTATTTTTCAGCTGTTGATAAGATATGCGTGGACATCAGAACGGATGCCCCTTCATTCTTTCGTTCTGTCATTTGTTCGAGCAATGATTTTATCCCAATCGGATCAAGACCGACGAAAGGTTCATCAATAATGTACAGTGATGGATTGACGAGGAATGCACACATAATCATTACCTTTTGACGCATGCCTTTAGAAAAATGCGCCGGAAACCAACGAAGTCTTTTTTCCATCATAAACTCACGCAATAATGATGCCGACCGCGCTTCAAATGCATCTTTATCAAGTCCGTATGCCATGGCTGTCAGTTCCAAATGTTCGCGCAACGTCAGCTCTTCATAAAGTATCGGTGTTTCCGGTATATACGTAAATGATTTTCGATAAGTTTCGGGATCTTCACTAAACGTGACCCCGTTCAATCGAATTTCTCCGCTATGCGCATTCATTAAGCCAATAATATGTTTAATTGTTGTACTTTTTCCAGCGCCATTCAAGCCGATCAAGCCAACAAGTTCACCTTCGCCAATTTCAAATGACAAATCATGTAAAACGGGCTTTCTTGAATATCCGCCTGTCACATCTTTCAGTTCAACTATTGACATGTTCATCCCCCATTCTTTTCTTTAGTTTAACAAATCCGCAAGCAAAATACCTTGTCCTATGCATATTCATATTCATATTCTTATTCTTATCCATCAGTTGAAAATATGCTACAATTGTCTAAATAATGAAAGGAGTGTTGAATATGACAAGTTGTATTTTTTGTCAAATTATTGAAGGAGCCGTCCCGAGCGCGAAAATCTATGAAGATGAGCATGTCTACGCATTCATGGATATAATGCCGACTACAGAAGGACATGTTCTGCTCATTCCGAAAAAACATATTGAAAACATTTACGATTTTACTGAAGAGGATGCAGCCAACTTCTTCAAAGTCGCACCTAAAATTGCAAACGCGCTAAAAGCCGAATTCCGTCCCGCAGGATTAAATTTACTTCAAAATAATGGTGCACCTGCTGGCCAAAGCGTATTCCATTACCATATGCACTTCATCCCGCGATACGACGAAACGGACGGTTTCCAGTTATCAACATGGGAAACGAAACAGACGACATATACACCCGAAAAGATTCAAGAACTTGCAGATAAGATTAGAAGTGTACTTGCTTAACCGCTACTTTTAGTATATAGTAATCT
This sequence comes from Sporosarcina sp. 6E9, assembly GCF_017921835.1. NCBI lineage: Bacteria > Bacillati > Bacillota > Bacilli > Caryophanales > Caryophanaceae > Sporosarcina > Sporosarcina sp. 6E9. Next base: position 159,997 of record NZ_JAGEMN010000004.1, read on the forward strand.
ATAAGTTTTTCGCTATCGATCATGAGGATACGATAGGAGAACAAATTGAGCTTAGCTGAGGAGAGATTAGAATTGAATACGAAGAATCTTGTTTTAATGGCCATGTTGGTTGCTGTAGGTGCCGCACTCTATTTAATCATTCCAGGAATTAATGGTGGCATGAAACCCGATTTCATGTTGACAATGATGTTTATCGGTATTTTACTATTCCGCGATGTGAAGAGCGTTTTTATTTTAACAATCGCGACAGGTGTTCTGTCAGGTTTGTTTTCGACATTCCCGTTAGGATTCCTCCCGAATATTGTAGATAAACTAATTACTGGATTTGTTTTCTATGCGGTGATCAAATTGTTCAAAAGTATTTCTTCTAATTTAATTGCATCGACTGTACTGGTTGGTCTTGGTACATTGCTATCAGGATTTATCTTTTTGTCAGTCGCAATTTTCATTTTAGCCGTAGATATTCCATTTACTTTGTTATATGCAATATTGACAGTTGTACTACCTACTGTCGCGCTAAATGGCATCGCATTTTTCTTAATCAACCCAATCGTAACAAAAATTTTGGAAAGATCCTCTTTTCATAAACCCGTTACGAACTAAAATTTCTTATCCAAAGCTTTTCGCTATTAGGCGAAAAGCTTTTTTTGTTTGCTCATCTATTGAATGCGTGGTTTAATTAAACTAGTGAAAGGAATACTATTCCTACAGAAAGGAGTTCATCACTTATGAAAGCATCTACTTTTTTCCTAGGCCTAGCAACAGGCACAGTTGCGGCAGCGATTACTGTACTCTATTCAACTCCAAAATCAGGTAGTGAAATTCGCACTTCTGTAAAAAGCGCTTCAACTGACTTTAGAGAAACATTTGGTGATATTAAACAAAAAGTAAATAATTTAAAACACTCGATTTCCAGTCTTTCAAAAGAAGCAAAAGAAACTGTCCCAGGCGCTGCCCGCGGAATCAAACAGTCATTTGAAAATTGGCAACAATCGACAGAACCAAATCGAATACGCCTCGAAAAAGAACTAACTGCAATCCAAGATGCACTGGAGAACTTAGAGCAAACGATAGCAGCGCAGCAAAAATAATCGTACTAGAAATTGGTTATCCTAACATTTCGGATAACCTTTTTCATTTCAATTAGAAGTTTTCGCAATTCTCACTTCTTTATCGTTTGCTTTCCTGCTATAATAAAAGAGGACGTTTAAAGAAAGTGGGGGTTTTACAATTGGATGAAAAATATTCACCAAAAGAAGCGATGATCTTTAGCCAGCGCATTGCTCAACTGTCTAAAGCTTTATGGAAAGCTGTAGAAAAAGATTGGCAACAATGGATTAAACCTTATGACTTGAATATTAATGAACACCATATTTTGTGGTTATCTTATCATCTGAAAGAGGCTACAATTTCGGATATATCGAAATTTGGTGTCATGCACGTATCGACTGCTTTCAACTTTTCAAAAAAATTAGAAGAACGTGGATACTTAAGTTTTTACAAATTAGAAGATGATCGCCGAAACACTTATGTTGCTGTAACGGCTGAAGGCGAAAAACTAATTTTAGAGATGAATCAAAGTTATTATGATACCGAACATAGAATACTTGATGGCTCACTGCCAATTAAGCAATTATACGGGAAATTTCCCGAATTTTTAGAAGTGATGGCTGTAGTTAAAAATATTTATGGTGAAGATTTTATGGAAATCTTCGAACGCGGCATTACCAATATTGAAAGTACATTCGATAGTGATAGTGGCGAATTGACATCCGCACGAAACTCGAGCTAATGAGAAAATGGGATTGGTTCTGTTTCAATCTGAATCACTTTATGCTATTATAACGAGTAGATGATTGAAGGGGAGGAAATACATTTGATCCTTGTAGTAACAGTTCTATTCTCATTATTTTACTTATATCAAATAAATAGAATGACATATATACTTTGCGCGACAAGGGAAATCCCCGAAGAAAAACAATCGAAAATATTTACGACTGTTAATATTCTCATTACAATATTAATGCTCTCATTTTTCGTTGAAGTCCTGTTAGCAGTTTAGAAAAAATGAAAAAGTCCAGTTTCCCCATGGGAAACCGGACTTTTTTCATTTTTACTTAATACAAGTATGCTGCACCGACAATAATTAATAAAATAAACAACACTACGATTAACGCAAAGCCTGAAGTACCTTGGTTGTATCCGCTCACGGGAGCACCCCCTCTCTCTCTTTATCGTATGCTCACCATTTACTGGTTCGTAGGCAAATAACCGTCGAAAGCTTTTTGTTTTAAGACTGAATTTATGATATAGTAACAACTGTTGCACATTACATTTAGGGGAGATTTCAAATGAGAAAAACAATGCTTGCACTCACATTAACCGCTTCCATCCTTGCACTTTCCGCATGTAGCGATAATAACGCTACTGATAACGAAGTAATCGCTACAACAAAAGCCGGAAGTGTAACAAAAGCTGATTTATACAACGAGATGAAGGGATCAGTTGGTGCTCAAGCTTTTGAAAATTTAATACTAAAAAAAGCAATCTCTAATGAATACGAAGTTTCAGATAAAGAATTAAAAGCAGCCATTAAGGAGCAAAAAGAAAGCTATGGTGAAAACTTTGAAGCGTTTCTTAAACAACAAAATTGGACAGAAGCGTTTTTTGAACAACAAGTTGAACTAAAAATGCTAAATGAAAAATTAATTGAGAGTTTAGATGAGATTACAGAAGAACAAATAAAAGCAGAATACGAGAAAATGAAAAAAGAAATTCACGCGCGTCATATTGTCGTTGACGATGAAAAAACCGCTAAAGAAGTCATTGCAAAATTAAAAGAAGACGGGGATTTCGCTGAACTTGCCAAAGAATACTCCACAGAAACTGTTGCGAAAGAAACTGGTGGAGACTTGGGATGGTTCGGCCCTGGAAAAATGGTGCAAGAGTTTGAAGATGCGGCATTTACCCTGCCAGAAAACGAACTGAGTGAGCCTGTTAAAACTAGCTTCGGCTATCATGTCATCGAGGTTACTGAGACACGTGATGTCGAGCTTACCGAGTCTTACGAAGAATTGAAACCTGGCATCGAAAACGGCCTTAAAAAACAGAAGTTTGAAGAAGCACTTGCAAATCTTGTAAGTAAAGTCGACGTCGACTTGAAAGACGAAACGTTTAAATCTGTATTAGAGGGCTGGCAAGGAACAGATAAATAGAATATCAAAAGGCTATCCTATGTGGATAGCCTTTTTTACGTACTTTTTCATTCAAATGTCGGTTTATAAAACGAACGATTATCCAATGGGAAGATTCGTTCAGAAAACTCCCCAGGTTTCGTCTTGCCAAGTGCACGGTCCAACATATTCATTTTCGCATCGATGTTATCAATGTAATGAAGGATTTCCGCTTCTTTTAACATCGGGCGTTTCGGGCTGCCCCATTCTTCTTTTCCGTGATGGGATAGCACCATATGTTGCAGCAACATGACTTCCTCTCCTGTAACTTCTAGCTCATCCGCCGCTTTCGAAATTTCATTGACCATAATAGAAATATGTCCAATTAGATTTCCTTCAAGCGTATATTGCGTCCCAATCGGACCAGATAGCTCAATCACTTTACCGATATCATGCAGAATAATTCCCGCGTATAATAAATCCTTATTCAACGATGGGTATAATTCAGCTAATGACTTTCCTAATTTCAACATGGATACGACGTGGTCGATTAACCCAGAAACATAGTCATGGTGATTTCGAGTCGCAGCTGGATATGTCAAAAACGCCGCTTCATGCTTCTTCAATAAATGACGCGTAATTCGTTGTATCTGTGGATTTTCCATTTCAAAGAAAAACGACATTAACTCTTCATACAACACTTCTTTACTTTTGGCAGCTGATGGAACTAAGTCAGAAATGGTCACATTTTCCGATTCTTTAATTGGGCGTATACTTTTAATACGCAATTGATTTTTCCCGCGATATTCATGAATATCCGCACCTACTTTTACGATTGTTGACGCTGGATATAATTTCATATGCTCATCCGTCGTGTCCCATAATTTCGCTTCTAAATCCCCGCTTTTGTCTTGTAAAATTAGGGTCATAAAAGGACTTCCTTGGGTCGTAACACCTTTAGTAGATTGCTTGATCAATAGATAAAGGTCTATTGTTTCGCCTACTTTATATTCGAGTAACTTCTTCATTAAACAACCGCCCCCTGTTCGTTTCCAATTTCTGAAACGTTAATTATTGTACCATCTACCCAATAATTTTTCATTTTTTCATGACAAGTAAAATAGATAAATTGATGTTGATGGGCAGAATCTACTAATTTCATCATACGCGAAAGTCGCTCTTCGTCAAAGTGAACAAACGGATCATCCATGATAATCGGAAATGGAGCGGTTTCCAATATTGATTTGGCAAGCGCTAATCGAAGTGATATATAGGCTTGCTCTTTCGTAGCCTGGCTAAGTTCAATAATTGGATATCGTATGCCCGTTTCTGATAAAACCTCAAATGTCCCTTTCTCTGTGATAATCAGCGCTGTATACTTACCATCCGTTAACGTTTTAAAGAGTTGCTCTGCATAGCCCAGTACCTCTGGTAATTTCTTTTCTTTTAAATCCATCATTGTTCGATTGATTGCCTCGTTAATTGCTTTTCGAGCAGACCACTCTTTCGCAAGTTCTGCGAGTTCTGCCTTCTTCATTTCAAAAAGTTGAAGTAGTTTACCATGAGTTTCATCCGTCAGAAGTTTTTCTGTTTTATTAACCAGTGCCGCCTTTTCATTGATTAACAAATCAACTTCTTCCGCAATTATCGACAACTCATCCTCATGAAAAGTAATTTTATCTTCAATTTCATTTTCGGTTATCTGTTCTTCAAAATACAACGATCCGATGGCTGTCATTTGTGATTCTATCGATGCTAACTGTTCTCTTAAGTTGTTTGCCTCTCGGTGAAAATCATATGCCTTGTAAAAATCCTCTTCCGTTTCCGCACCCGCTTCTTTTAACAACCCATGCAAGTTTATATCGAGCGAATCAATCAGCTCGTTAGTCTCGATCAATGAAGGCTTAAGTCGTTCAATCCTTGTCGTGATAGCTTTCTTTGTTTCAATCTCTTCATTCAACTGAATAAAAGTTTTACGTAGTACTTCATATACACTATCCTCTGAAACAGCTTGTTGCGCGACACGTTTAACTTCTTCAAATCGCAGCGCTAGATTCGCTTCAATCGAACGCTGTTGGTTCATGGCTTCTTTTACTTCTCGACCAACTTCTTGCACTTCTCGGATCATTCGAAATAACTCCGGAACAATTCCGGGCGATGGAAGCCCGTCAAAACCATATGCGCCAATAAACTCATTAAAACGCAACTCGCATTGATGCCTTAAGTTAGCTAAACGATCAATTTCTGATTGGATTGTCTCAGCGTTGCTTCTATTGGCTTGATTAGCTTCTTCCAATCGGTTCTTTTCACGTGTATAAAATTCAATTCGGTCTGAGAGTTGTTTCATTTCTCGTTCTCTATGGGCATGTGTTGAAACAACTTTTTCCATCGCAGTCAGCTTCGAGTCATCTGCATCGTCTTTTTTCGAATAAAAGAACATACCAATTCCACCTATAATCACACCTATAACAAGCGCTAACCATTGCAATTGAATGATCCCGAAACCGATACATGCAACGGCAATCAATAGCAAGCCGACAGGTAGTAACTGGGACTTATTTCCTTTATTGGCATGTTTATTAAACGAGATATACGCCTTGGCTTCAGCTAATTCTTGCTGTATCTTTGGCCATTCTTCTACTTGCTGTCGTTCTGCGGCAGATGGCGTCTGCAACGAGTCGAGTTGGGCACATAATTGTTCAATGTCTTTTTCTAACATTGCTTTTTGTTGTTCAGCAAAATCAATTTGATTGTTTATCATTGTTAATTCATTTAGAAATTCGTGCATTTCTTCTTCTTTCCGAAGAGAAACATCCGCCCCGAGTATGATTTGATACCCATCGTCACCTTTGATCCCTAGTCGGTCAAGCAATCGTTGCTTCAAACTGCTTAAACGACGTAGCTCATCATTTAAGGAAGTTTTTGTAGAGCGCCAACCATGCCATTCCGATTCTTTTGCCAGTAAGTCGTCGATTTTAGAAAGTTGGTCATCATGATCGTTTTTGGGCATGCGCCGATCCAACTCAATAAGCTCTTCTTCAATTCTATGATAAGCCGCTTTGGCTTCAATTAATTTACCCGACGTTGACTCCAGTCGACGTATGCCGTCAGCAGGAAATTTGGTAGTGCCAAGTCGCTCTAATTGTTGTCGAAGGGTATCCCTTTTCAGTTGCAGCGGCAATCGTTGTCGGTGAAGCGCAAGTTGTTCAAGTTGTTTTCGATGTTCGTTTTCTTGATTTCGCAATGAAGATAATCGTTCTTCGATTTCATGGATCCTCGAAATAGATGGTGCAAATTCTTCCACTTTTTCTTGTTCTTCTTTTAGGGAAATTTCAAGTTCTCGAAGTTCTTTCATCTTAACATTCATTTTTGGAACCCTGCCCGACTTTTTAAACAACTCGCCCATGTCCGTTTCCATTCGTTTTTCAAGTTGAATCAGACTATCAACACCTGTTGTCCCCGACGCCAGCAAAGTTCGGCTGAGCTCGTTCTCATCCATTTTTTCGAAATCTTGCAACTGGAGCAATGAAAATGAAAAAATGGATTCAAAAGAAGCTCGATTATACTGCCTTAAAAGAACCTTTAATTCCTCTTCCCCGCCTGTTGTTCCATCTTCAAAATAAACCGTGACATCCCCCGAGGATTTCCCGCGGATGCGTTCAATTGTAAAGTTTCCATAAAGCTCATCGACTAACTGAATTTGACCACCATACTTCCCGCCAGATTTAGGCTCATAACGTAATAAGGCACTATTTCTTTGTGGGAAGCCAAATAAAACATGGAGTATGAACTGTTGGATTGTCGTCTTTCCGGCTTCGTTCAATCCATAGACAATATTCAAATCAGAACTAAAATTAATCGTGACATTTTCATGTTTACCGAACCCGTAAATTAGCAACTGTTTAATCTTCACAAAGTCACCTCATTTGCCATGATTATCTTCGATTTCTCTTTTACTTCTAATATGTCATCTTCACTTAAAATAGGTAAATACTTTACGCCACGTGTATGTTGGTAGACGTCTTTTAAAACGTCTTTCCATTCCTCTTCAGTCCATTCGTTGATCATATTGAATACGGACTGCTCCAATACCCCTGTAGCTGTCACGCCATAAGCTTTCTTGAATGAAAGGGATTGTATCCAAACGAAGGACTCTTGATCTGAGATCACTTCTCGAAGCACCTCCAGCCATTCTTCAACCGGTGTTTGATCGAACATAGTGGCTGTTTCTAGGTCTACATCAGTCATCGTCAAGTCAATTATTCCCGCGCCATGTTTATCTTTAAAAGAGTCAATCGATTCTTTGCAGATTTCTATCCATTCATTTGCATGCCGAATGCCAGCACACGATATGTCAATCCGCTCGAAAACAATTTCAGACGATGGAATAAAGTTAAGTGCCGCTTCTGCTTTAGATAGATTCACTTCGTAAAACCCTTTTTCACCGCGCTCATTTCGATGCCTTCCTTGTAAATTCCCTGGATAAACGATTGGCGGTTCAGAGTGCAGTTGCTGGCGTAAATGAATATGACCGAGCGCCCAATAATCATAATGCTTTTGCAATAATTCTTCTTTGGTAAAAGGGGCATACACCGCATGCGTTTCATCCCCTGCTAAACTTCCATGTAGCATGCCGATATGAAATGCCGTTCCAGTATCTGCAATCGGGTAATTCGTAATCATAGACTCTCGAATATGGCGATCTTTGTAGCTAAAACCGTAAATATTTACTTGATCGCCGCGAATATTGAGCGTAACTTGTTCAACTTTCTCCTTAAATACATAGACATTTGACGGCAATTCAAATCTTGTCCACCTACCGCTTAAATGATCGTGGTTACCATATGAAATCACGACAGGTATATGCGCGTCGCTCAGTTTTTTCATTCCCTCTTGAAATTTCAACTGCGCGCGCAAACTTCGGTCTTCACCGTCATAGATGTCGCCAACAATCAGAACGAAATCCGGCTTTGTATGAATTGCATGCGAGATCAGTCGTTCAAAAGCAGCAAATGTACTATTACGCAAACTTACTAGCTGATCTACCTGCATCCCCGTCATCCCTTTAAAAGGACTATCTAAATGTAAATCGGCCGCATGAAGAAAACGAATTGTCGACACATGAATCCCTCCCCTTAAAAACGAATACTTGTTCCTATTTTACCATAAAAAATAAGACTTCGCGAAGTTTTGGGAAGTCTTATTTTCGTCTATTATTCTTTTCCTAACTGAATCGCTTTCTTGATATCTTTCAATGAACGTGAAGGCCCATACATGAGTACGCCGCCCCGGTAAACACGCGCACCGAAAACACCTAATATTAAAATTGTCACGAGCATAATGGCAATGGATAGTAACGGTTCCCATAGTGGTAAATCCAACATCCCCACGCGTAAAAACATGACGAGCGGTGCGAAAAAGGGTACATAGGATGCATATTTCAGAAAACCAAGTTCTGGATTTGTGAGTCCAGGCATTGCAATCATGAACGCTAAAATGACTAAAATCATAATCGGCATAATCGCTTGTTGTACGTCTTCGGTTCGGCTAACGAGTGAACCTAACAGCGCTGCGACCGTGGCATATAAGAAATAGCCTAGTAAAAAGAAAATAATCGCGAAAACGATAGTCGAGACACTTAAATTTGAAAATCCAAAGAATGAAGAAACTCCATCCCCCATATTAGAGGCTGATGTTTTCACCGCTGTGAATCCTGCAATTCCCAATAGCATCATTTGAACTAGACCAAGTGATCCGATTCCCAATACTTTGGCAAACATATGCTTAACAGGCGATATACTTGATATCAGAATTTCCATTACACGGGACGATTTCTCCGTCGCGACTTCTGTTGCAATCATGTTTGAATAAAAAATAACCGTAAAGTAGATGAGGAAGACCAGTATATAAACAAGTCCGCGTGCCTCACTTAACTCTTCCTCGGACTTTGTTGTGGTCGAAACGGAATGCTGCTCAAACTGAATCGGCGAAAATAATGTTTGAAGTTGCTCTCCCGAAAGCAGTAACTGTTCTGCTTTCAATTCCGATTGTATTGATTGCAACGCTTCCATAATCGTCGCAGAACGACCAAAATCGAGTGCACTCATTGATGTGTAATCAGCTTGGATTGTGTTTTCTGCATCCAATCCGATGATCAGGAACGAATCGATTTCTTCACTCGAAACTTTTTCAGTTAATTCTTTTTCTGATTCGGTCGTGGTTTTAACGACAATTCCACTATTCGTAGCCTCCAACTTTTCCATCAGGGAAGCACTTAGTTCACCGCTTTCATCAACAACATAGAGTTTATCTTCACCGCCACCAGTCAAGTCTGTCACGGTATCAATGATTGTTGTCATATTGGCAAATAAAAATACAGCCGCAATCATAAAAGCCGTTGTGATAATAAATGATTTGGTCTTTAGTTTCGTCATAAATGCTTGTTTAAAGACAATTAGGAATTCACGCATGTGCTTTCCCCACCTTTGCGATAAATATGTCTTGAAGAGATGGTTCTTCAATTGCGAAATGACGGATGGGACCTGATTCCAACGCTGCCGTTAATAACTTATTGGCAATCTGCTCCGATTCCACCTGGTAAAGTGCGCCTTCAATCGATCTGCTCACTGATGTCACGCCAGAAATCGTATCTAGCTTCGATAGATCATTGTCCGAATGAATACGGACATTCTGCTTTCCAAATGACTGCTTCACCTCTCGAAGCGTTCCACTGACAATTTGCTTGCCATGATGGATAATACTTAATTCCTCACACAGTTCCTCAACATGATCCATACGGTGACTCGAGAAAATGATCGTTGCACCACTATTACGAAACTCGATAATCGCCTCTTTCAATAATTCAACGTTCACTGGGTCAAGTCCCGAGAATGGTTCATCTAGTATTAATAGTTTGGGATTATGAAGAAGAGATGCGATGACCTGGATTTTTTGTTGATTTCCTTTGGAGAGTTCCTCCACTTTTTTATTTGCATAATGGGGAATTTCCATACGATCAAGCCATTTGTTCAAACCCACTTTTGCATCAGATTTATTCAATCCGCGCAATTGCCCAAGAAAAATGAGTTGCTCCTCTACTTTCATCTTGGGATATAACCCGCGTTCTTCCGGTAAATAGCCAATTTCAGGACTAGTTTTGTAGTTAATGGAATTATTATTCCAAGTAATTCGGCCTTCGTTTGCGTTCAACAACCCTAAAATCATTCTGAAAGTTGTCGTTTTTCCAGCTCCATTTGCACCGAGAAATCCATACATTGTGCCATCCCCGACCGATAATGATAAATCATTAACTGCGGTGAAATCACCAAATCTTTTCGTTACATGTTCGAGATGTAAAGCCATTTTAATACCCCTTTCCTCTATTCCCTTTTTTACTATACGAATCTAGTCCCCTGAAGTTTCATATCGTTTAGTTTTTACGCGTGGCAATTATTGCGCCAATCGCATATGAAGATATGTGAACAACCCACATTCCAGAAATCAGAAAAAAGGTAAGTCCCGGCCCTTCAAAAATGATAATGATTCCCCACAAAATGAGTATCGAAGCCGTTGTGACAAACCAAGAAATTGATCGGGCATGTTGGTGAATTTTTGTGTACCGCTCATCATAAAGACTTTGTTTCTTCCCTTTTCTCCAAGCGTAAAATGTTAGAATTGTTGCTATGACAATAGCAAGTGGCAGACCAACAAGAAATGACCAAATCTCAAACCCTTCGTACATACTCATTCCTCCTCCGGTGTGAATACATCTTCAATCAAACAATCAAATAACTTCGCAATTTTAAACGCCAAGACAAGTGACGGGTTATACCTTCCCCTTTCCAGGGAGATAATCGTTTGTCGTGATACTTCTAATCTTTCCGCGAGCTCATCTTGCGTCAAGCCAAGCGTTGTTCGCTTTTCCTTGATCAAGTTTTTCAGTTTGATACTCCCCCTTCATTATATTCTTTTGGATATGACAACCATTGAAATAAAAACAGTACTAATTAACAATGCAGCAATTACACATACCATTTGATAACCATCCAAATTGAGGAGGTTAAATTGAAATAGCGTCATAAATACAACTAAATACCCCACTAGAACGAAGTAACTATAAAACATCCCCTTTTCCCGAATCGACCTTGAACGTTCGTCATTCGATTTAAATTGCGGATATAAATACGCGTTACAAAATGCCATGATACTAACCGATAACATAATCAACTCATGCCCAACAGGGAAAATCCCAATGGATATTGTTGCAGTTGAAAATATGATTGAGAACAGTAAGAATAATGAACCCAATACAATAAACGCTGTTTGCATTGATTTAATTGTTGACGTCATGGTTTATCCTCCTTGGGTAAAGCAAGCTTTACGTAAAGGATACTTTACTTATACACTATATGTCAAGCACCCTTTACAAATTCCTTTTTTTGAACTTTCGTAGTATACTAAACAATATACATATGGAGGGGATTTAGATGAAAACATATAAATTGACGGCATATGAATCAAAAGGCAATGTCATTATAGACGAGTCGTTATTGGCGGCAACGGATGAGGATGCGATAGAAAAAGGACAAATCATACTCGAAGGTAAAGAACTACTCGAAACAACACATCGGTTGGCTTCGCCTTCAGGGAAATTACTATTATTTCATTCATAAAAAAAGAGGTGTACAATATGAAAATCGCGTTAATCGCCCATGATGAAAAGAAAGATGAAATGGTTAACTTTACAATTGCTTATGAACCGATTTTTTCTGAATATCAATTATACGCAACGGGTACTACTGGGAAAAGAATCATGGATGAAACGAATCTGACAATCAATAGACTCATGTCTGGACCATTGGGCGGCGACCAACAAATCGGTGCCATGATCGCGACAGGCGAGTTAGATTTAATCATTTTCTTCCGCGACCCGCTAACTGCACAGCCTCATGAGCCAGATGTAAGTGCATTGCTGAGACTTTGCGATGTTTACGGCATCCCGCTCGCAACCAATAGCGCTACAGCTGAACTATTAATACGCGCCATAGAAAAAGGATATTTTTCATGGCGCGAAACAGCGGCTAAATATAAATAGAAAATGCCAAGCACTACTTAATAAGTCATTAAGTGGATGCTTGGCATTTTTTCTGTTGATTTATTGCAAAATATTTATTACTTCCCCTTGAAAATCGGCTTCCGTTTTTCCACGAACGCCTGAATACCTTCCAAGTGATCTTCCGTATTTCGCATCGCTTGTTGCGCTTCGCTTTCCATTTCCAAAACGCGTTCAAGTTCTTTCGTTTTTTGTTCATGCAAGATTTTCTTAGTCGCGATCATTGAAGCGATCGGCGAAGCAAGCAACTTATTGGCCAATGCTTCCCCGTGCTCGGCCGCTTTTCCTTCAGCAACTACCTCATCAATTAGTCCTTGACTATGAGCCACTTGTCCATTCAGCACTTGCCCCGTCCAAATAAGATTTTTCGCTTTTGGAACGCCGACACGCTCTTTCAAGAAGAAATGGCCTGCTCCGTCTGGCACTAATCCGATGCCGATAAAATTCATCGCGATTTTTGCTTCTTCCTCCGCGATTATGTAATCACAGCCAAGGACGACGCTTAACCCTAGCCCCGCTGCCGCACCGTGAACAACTGCAATTGTGATTTGTGGCAATGTGTATAGGGCGTAAGCAAGTCGGGAAACATCCCCCATGATATCCCCGATTTCCATCGGGTTATCTGGATCAAGCATCGCTTTAATATCTCCACCCGCAGAAAATGCACGCCCTTCACCGTTAATAACCAACACTTGCACTGTCACGTCTTTTTTCAATGACTCGAACACATCTGCAAGTTCTTTCATCATGACCCCGTCCATTGCGTTCATGGATGCTGGTCTGTTCAATGTTAGACGGGCAAGACGCCCCTCTGTGATTAATTCTACTGTTTTATACAAAATAACTGCACCTCTTTCAATGAAATGAATAACCATTCACTTAATGTTATTCGACTCTTTCATTGAAAGTCCTTTATTTTTTGACAGTTTCGGGAAATATGCCGTCAAGAAATGCCAATTTCTTCTCGATTGATTCTTCATACGTTAATATATACGCCGCCGGATCTTTCGGGTTATAAAACTGTTTAATATGCCCTGTGTCACGGTTGATAAACTTGCTTGAGGCCCCGCATCCAACGCCAATAATCGTTTGTACTTCTTCCATAATGACGATATTATATATGCTTTCTTCCCCTGGTTTCGCATAGCCAACGTTTTCTAGGTTACCTAATATATTTTTTTGGCGATATAAATAATACGGGTCATAGCCATTTTCCGCGTTCCATTGTTCCCCGCGCTTCATCATTTGTTCCACTGTTTTCCGGTCCGCCACTTTATACTTGTTTCGGTTTTGAGACATTTCAGATGCCCGCTTGAAAGATAATGTATGGATTGTTAATGATTCAGGTTGCATTTTTTCTGTTTCCGCAAGTGAGTGTTCGAACTCCGCCATGCCTTCATTAGGCAATCCGATAATCAAGTCCATATTAATATTTTTCATGCCCATATTTCGCGACAACCAAAACTTATCCACTGTTTCTTGAACGGTGTGATGGCGACCAATCGCTTTCAAAGTTTCATCCGTATACGATTGAGGATTAACGCTAATTCGATCTATGCCCCATTTTTTTAGCACATCAATTTTCGCTGGCGTAATGGTATCCGGTCGACCCGCTTCTACCGTAATTTCTCTAACGGATTCCATATTCGGAAATGACTCGTACATCGTCTTATACAGTTCGTCCATCTCTTCCGCTTCGATTGAAGTTGGTGTACCGCCACCGAAATAAATCGTTGTGATTTTCATATCTTTTTCTGTTAGCCATTTACCCATTTCACGAATTTCTTCGTGTAAGCCATCCAAAAACGATTCAACGCGACCGCTTTTTCGCCGTATCGCATAGGCGGGAAACGTGCAATAAGCACATTTTGTTGGACAGAAAGGAATCCCAATGTAAATACTCACTTCTTCTTTCAAATCATATAAATCAGGAACTGAACGCAGTTGGATGGCTGCAATTTTTGCTAACAGTTCTCCTTTTTCACGAGAAACGCGATAGTTTTTCATGATTTTTTCAACGGCTTCTTCAGAACTAAGTCCTTCCCGACGATACTTATGATATAACTTCATCGGTCGGATGCCCGTTAAAATTCCCCATGATTGTTTCATTCCAGTTGCTTGTTCTAAAACCTCTAAAAATACATGCGAATAAATTCTCTTTAATTGACGAGATTTAACCTTCGCATCACCATCTGCTTCAATTTCTGAAAATGTGGCCTCAAATTTTTTCCCTTCATAAGTCAAAATCGCTTTTCCAGAAATTTTATTCCCTTCGAGTTCTGTAAGGATGAAATCCACCTGGCTCGCATTTTCCACATCTTCGGTAATAATTTCGCATTGTTCAAAGAAGAGATTCGCAAGATGAGCAAACATACGAATCCAGTCCTGTGCAAATGTATTTTCAATTTTAATTTTTTGCATAGCATTTCCCAACTTTCTATTTTCTAATTCTTAATTCTAGCGTTCTGCACGTTGGAATGCACGTATTCTTTAAGATAAAAGACAAAAATAAAAACCGACATGAGTCAGTTTGAAAAATAAAAAACTGACTCATGTCGGTTTAAACATCAAAACCGTTCTACCGGTTTTACTTTAGATTGATTCATATATTTCTTGAACAGGTTTCATAAGCACACGGTTAACTTCTTCGATTAATCCGCTTAACTTCATTTCCGCCTCTAACATCGCCATAATTTTTTCGTTTGACTGAGCAAGCTGTGCCGTTTTCTGTGCGTATTCAAGTTCATCCGCTTCTACTTCTTCCCCAGCCATTTGTTTTTCTTGAAGATCCAGTTGAATTTTACGGAAGTTTTTGAACAATGCCAACGCCTCTTCGTCCGCTTTAACGACTCCAACCGCTTGTTGAACCTCTGAAAACTCTGTCGTTTGTCTAAATGTTGCTTCCAATTTGTTTAAATCATCGTAAATATTTACAGTCATGTATATTTCCTCCTAAGTAAGATTTGTTGCAAATACGATTAAGCCTTGTACAATTCCAATCGCGCCGCCTAACACTGCACCTAGAACTGTGATCATTTTGAATTCACGTCTTGAAATGCCTAGTACAAGGTCTTCCAACACTTCCACTGGAAATGAATCGACTTGCTCTTTAACCATATCATCTATTTTTAATTTGCGGAGCGATTTTTCTAATTGTTTATCAACTTGTTCAAAAGCGAATTGAATTAAAGTCGGTGTAATATGATTAGCGGTCCAATTCGCTCCCGCGGGCCAATAATCCTGTAAAGTTTTATCCAGGCGGGACTCAATCGCCAATTCTTTTTGCACATAGCCCTTAATCGAACCAAATAGTCCGTCCCAATCAAAACCGGCGAGCAGTTCATTCGCTGGACGTTTTTGCAGTTTTTCCCATTCATTTAAAATAATCGTATTAACAAGATCATAAGTGCCTGGCGCTGCAATGAATTTTAACGCTTCACGTTGCACTTTGCCAACAAGTGATTCGGATTCCCCGAAAAACATATTCACCATGCTTCCGAGTGTCCCTTTCGATGCGAGAAAATCATCGATTAACTTACGAAACATGGCTTTTCCTTCATCAGACTCGAAATATTGCTCTGATTGTTTCAAAATATAAGTCGTTATTTGTGGAATCCGCTCTTCTGCTTCTAATCGCCATTTTTCCGGAAGTAAGTCTTCAACTGCCCCTGTTGTCAGTTTGGTACGAACTAATAGAAGTCGGTCATCGACTAACTCAACAACTTTTCGTTCGACTTTTTCCGAAACAGCGGTAGCACCTGCCACTTCCAACCAGTCATTCAATGTTTTGTCCGAATGCAAAACATGTTCCTCAAGTTTTTGTTGAAGAAACTTTTCCGCCTTTTCTTCCATATCAGGCGTTAACAATTTCTTTTTAAACGTTTCCGGCGTCAATAGATAGTTCGTAACCGTTTTCCCAAACTGCTTTGCCAACTCATCTCGTCGCTTCGGAATTAGCCCTGGTGTAAAGGGTACCCGCCAAGAGCCAATATACTTTGCCTCATGTGGTCTAAATAGCATTTTAATCGCTAAATGGTTTGTAAATCCACCAATTAGCGCTCCGATGAATGCCATAAATAATAATATCCATAAAAAATCCAATCTCTTCACCTTTTTCCGTTTCGTTACGCCATAATTATAACAGATGAAAAGCAAACGGAAAAATTTGTCGCTTTATTATAAAGCGTTGTACATCGTTGAAAATCGAATCGCATGTTCCATTTCATCATTCAATGCTATGAATATCGGATTATACGCTTGTTGGATTGGAATCGATAACAACATCAACTTATACGTTTCCACGCCTTCCAATTCGCCTAGAAGCGCTTGTTTAGCACAATCTTTTAAATTATAACATGGTAACTTTTTCTTAGGGTTTTGTACAAATCTCCCCGTAAGCATATAATAGAGTTGTTGAAACATTTCATAATGACTTTTTTCATCTTCATACGCATGTTTGATGAAATCTCGCCACAGCGGATCATCTGTCAATTGATACATCGATCTATAAAAGTGGTAATCTTTGAATTCGTCCTCGATGGACTGCTTTAATTTATCAATAAACAAGTCAGCATCCTTTCGCATGTTTTTTTCAATTTTATGCGATACGGTTCTGTCTTATGAGAGGGGCACTATAATGCTACAACACTTTAGCTATAAACCAATGTTCGAAAACACGCAAATACCGGGCTGGACATTCGCTTTCTTCTCTAAGAGTGTCAGGTATACCGGCGAATATTTACCGGATGGCACTATTAAATGGCTCGGTGAAACACCGCCTGAAGAAGAAAACATTAAGAAAATGATTCACGAATTAATGACTTTTCATGTATATGACTAGAGGAAGGTACAAAAAAGAAGGGACCAAACTATTGACTATTTGGCCCCTTTAACGCCCTACCCATTTCTAACACCTCTTTTATTAAAGTATACCCGGTGTTTGAATTGGTTCATTCCTTCGATAACTTCCTTCTCCCAAAAATAAAGTAATAATACGTTGACGAAACCACATACAAGACACCAGTTATCGTAAATGCGTACGCATAGCCCCAGTAAGAACCAAACGAAATGACAAGCCCTGCTGCGATTGGTCCCATGGTAGCCCATCCTAGCTGGAAAACGGTTTGATTGATGGAATTGGCAAGCCCTTTATATTTGTCCGCTACAATTTCCATTGCGACTGCGCTTTGTATCGGATTCCCCGCATTCATCAGCGCCTGTCTTGCCAAAAATCCAATAGATGCGAGCAGAAGCGATGTTGTATAAGCTGTTAATATCAAAAATGGGATGGATACGATTTGGAATAATATTAACGCTCTCACTTTCCCGACTTTCTTCACTAATACTGGTCCGATAAGCATGGCGACCGCTGTCATTCCAGATCCCAAAGACAAAATCAAGCCAATAAATGAATTGGATGCATCAAAACGATTTGCGAAGTACAAGTTCAAATACGGAATCACTAATCCAGATCCAAGTCCGATAAGCAGGCTTGCAAATGAGAAATGGAAAATGAGAATAAGATTTCTTTTTAAACTATCGTCAATCTTAAGTTTTTGTTCCTCAAAGACTTCTTTAACGACAACAGGCACTGATTTCTTATTTTGCAGTTTAAATAGCGGGATAAGCCCAATCGTGAAAGTGACTGCACCGATTAGTAAAGCCCAGCGGATTGATTCTACTGCGCCAAGCGAAAAGGTGACTTGAAGAACATCCGATAAGACGCCGCCAAATAAACTTCCAATGACATTCGCGAGTGTCATTAATGCAAAATGCATACTAAACATATGAACACGTTCTTTTGGTTCTGTGTTTTCTGCAAGAAACGGAACACCAGAAACCTGAACGAATGCCATAAAAATACCTGTTAAAAAGGCGGCATAAATAATCGGCGTTTCTAAAACAGTCATACTACGATAAAACAACGTCATCGCGCCAAACACTGCCCCGCCGATAATCATCCACTTGCGCCCGAATTTATCGCTTAGAAATCCAGCGGGAATAAGCATAATTGCAGAAGCAAGCGCCGTCATCGAGATTACTTTACCGTTTATCGTCTCTGGCATTCCGAGCTCTTTGATATAAAGATTATACATAACCATAAAAACACCCATTCCAATTGAAATGAGCACGTTTGCAAGCATGAATAACTTAACGTTTCTATTAAATGAGGAAACTTTCTTCTTCCAATCCGCAAACCAATTCCACATACAATTCCCACTTTCGCGCATGATACTTCGGTACTCTAAATATACGCTTTCCAGAATAGTTTAGCAATAAGATTTGAATCAAAAAAAGGATCAACCATATGATTGATCCCCTTTTCTGTTATTCACCCTACTTTATTCGAAGTACCCGCCTGCAATTTGTACATTTGTGCATACTGACCACCTAATGATAGAAGTTCTTCATGCGTTCCACTTTCGATAATTTCCCCGTGATCAAGTACTAAGATTCGGTCAGCGTTTTTAATCGTTGAAAGTCGATGCGCGATGATGAATGTGGTTCGACCTTTTTTAAGAACATCCATCGCGTGTTGAATAATCTCTTCCGTTTCAGTGTCTATATTCGACGTTGCTTCATCTAAAATCAGAATCGCTGGATCGAATGCAAGCGCACGGGCAAACGAAATTAATTGACGTTGTCCGGAAGAAAGCGTGCTTCCTTTTTCAACCACTTCTTCATCAATCCCATTCGGTAAATGCCTTAAGAGTCGGTCGCCGCCAACCGCATCTAGTGATTGCTGCACTTTGTCGCGTGTGATTCGTGAATCTCCAAGTGATATATTCGATTCCACAGTACCGCTGAATAGATAAGGATCTTGTAAAACGATGCCCATATAATCACGAACAGTCTGCCGCGGCATCTCACCAATGTTCATCCCATCAATTGAAATGGTTCCTTTTGAAACATCGTAAAACCGAAACAGCAAGTTCATAATGGAACTTTTTCCCGATCCAGTATGACCGACTAGCGCGACGGTCTCCCCTTGTTTTGCTTCGAAAGAAATATCTTTCAACACATATTCTTCTTCCTTATAAGCAAACCAAACTTTTTCAAAACGAACATTCCCACGATATCTAGCAACCTTCTCATCACTCACCAGCTCCCCTTCCCGGTCAAGTAACCGAAATACGCGTTCTGCCGCAACAAGTGAATGTTCTAGCTGCGCGAATTGGTTAACGATGCCTGTAACCGGATTGAAAAGCCGTGTAATATAGTCGACAAATGCATAGAGCATCCCTACTGTAATGACACTTTCTGCTGATAATGAAGCACCCCCGAAATACCAGATAAATATCACAAATGTCAAGGAGCGAATGACATCAACTAAGTTGTATGACGTCGCAGCTTCCACTTTCAATAATTTATTTTGGTAGCGGAAATGTTTATCATTGAGTTCTTTAAATTCCTCTTCCATTTGTTTTTCACGGCGAAATGCTTGAATAATCGTCATCCCGTTTATGGATTCATTGATCATCGCATTCATATCACTTACTTTGCTTCGAATGATATGGTTCACTTTCGATGCAAATTTCCGGTAAGCCTTCATCCAAATATAAAGTATCGGCAGCACGAACAATGTAATGGCACCCATCTTCGGGTCCAAATAAAATAACGCCACAAAGATACCGGTAATATACATACCGCTGATTGCAAATTGCGACAGTACCGTTACATATAAATTTCGAATGGCTTCTGTATCATTCGTGATTCGCGCCACAACTTTCCCAGCAGGCAAGTTATCGAAATAGCGAATTGGCAATGTTTGAATATGCTCGTATAAGTCATTTCGCATTTTTTGAATGACCCGATTGGCCGCGTTTTGCAGTAATAAATATTGGAAATACCTCAATATCGCGGTTACGACAGCAAGGCCAAAAAAGACAGCTAATAATTTGGCTATCGGGGCAAAATCGATGCCCCCGTCTACTGCACCAGCGATATGTTCATCAATAATTTTCTTCGCAATCATCGGCCCCATTAAATCTGCTGTTACTGCAAATCCAAGAAGAACAATCCCTGCGAACAATAACTTTTTATAGTCAAGTGCGTAATGGAGTAATCGTTTACCAGTACCCATATTACTCAACCTCCCCGATCTGTTGGCGGTCGAATTGTTCTTTGTACCAGCCGTCATGTTCTAGTAACTCTTCATGTGTTCCTTCTTCAACAATGCGCCCATCATCAAGCACGATAATCCAATTTGCATGTTGGATTGCGGACAGACGATGCGTTGTAATAATCGTTGTCTTCCCTTTTCGTTCCGCCTGAATATTTTCAATGATTTTCGCTTCTGTTTTGGCATCCACCGCTGATAGCGAATCATCCAGTATTAAAATTTCTGGATTTTTCACAAGTGCACGGGCGATTGAAATCCGCTGTTTCTGTCCGCCAGATAAAGCAACGCCTTTTTCCCCGACCAATGTATCCAATCCATCAGGAAGCATTTCCAAATCTTTTTCAAAATAGGAAAGTCGAATCGTCTCAGCAATATCCCTTTCCGTTGCATCCGGTCGGCCAAACAAAATATTCTCTCGAACCGATCTAGAAAAAAGAACATGATCTTGCGGGACATACCCAATCCAATCTCTTACCTGATTTTTAGTCAGTGCTTGCAAATCTACACCAGAAAACGCAATTTCACCGGATCCAGCAGGATATTCTCGTAGCAGCTGTTTAACAAACGTCGTCTTCCCGCTACCGGTCTTTCCTACAATTCCGAGCGTATTTCCGCTTTCTAATTGAAGCTGAATATGATCTAAGTTAACGGTTTCGGACGTTGGATACGTAAAAACAACATCGCGGAATCCGATACTTTCCGGATTCGAAACAGCGACCGGTGTTACCGGATCTTTAACGTCTTCTTCATAATTAAGCGTCTCGGTTACTCGGTCGAGTGACGCATTCCCGCGTTGCATGACGTTTATTAATTCGCCAATCGCGAACATCGGCCAAACAATCATGGAAAGATAAACGTTGAACGTAACCAGATTGCCAAGCGTCATAACTCCCTCTGAAACTAGGTAGGCTCCGTATCCAAGTCCTATCATATAAGTAAGTCCAGTTAATATTTTGGAAATCGGCATAAACAGCGCATCTATTTTTTCTACATGCATGTTCTTTTGGTATACATCTTCCGTCATATCCGCAAATTTCTTTTCACTTGAGCGCTCTTGAACAAATGCACGCACAACGCGGACACCCGCTACGGCTTCAAGAACATTGTCGTTTAAATCACCAAACGACTTTTGCGCGACCATATATCTTTCATGAATTTTCTTTCCTAAATATTGCATAATAAATGCCAATATCGGAAGTGGCAGTACCGCGGCCAATGTCAATTTCCAAGAGACAAGAAAACCCATCGTCAAAATCAACGTAAATAAGTAGACGGTTGAATCGACTAGCGTCATAATTCCAAAACCAGCTGTTTCAGAAATCGCGCGAAGATCATTCGTCGACCTCGCCATTAAATCGCCAGTTTTGTTTTTCTCATAAAATGTCGGCGTCATTTTCAAAAAATGACCCATTAAATTTCCACGAAGTTGCCGCTCAATCACATAAGCGCCGCCGAATAACTGGAATTGCCAAACATAGTTACAGATATAATTCAGCCCCATAATCAGAAGCATCGCCCCGATGAATCCGCCTAACAGTTTTGAGGTCAATGTTTGTTGATAAATAGAATCGATGGCTTCCCCGATAAGCCAAGGCGGAATAATGACCAGCACATTCGTGATCATCAGTAAAATTAGCGCGACTGTATATCTTTTTCGATTTTCTTTAAAAAACCATTTCAATTTAAATAAAACTGAAAACATAAATAAGTCAACCCACTTCCCCATTACTTTTATGCCAACCAAATTCCTGAATAATTAATTTTCGATAAACCAAAAAGAGCACACGCCTCCTAGAGTAAGCGCGTGCTCATCATAAAGGAACGACAGATATGCCATTCCGTTCAATTAATCAAAGTAAAATTAACAGAAGTCGGCTAGGCACGGAAATACTATTAAATTAACGTTCTGTACAATGTCTATTTTATTCATCGTCCGCACCATCTTTCTATTTCGGATTTCGAAAGTTCTCGAATAATTTCAGATTAACACTTCCAATTCTAATATGTCAATACTTTTTGAAATTAAAGATAATATTTTCGCAATAATTTCATTGTATGTTCAAACGAATATTAAATGAGTTAAATATTTTCCTAGTTTATACAGGTAAACAAGCGTATCCAATTGTATTTTACCTCTAAATAATTTAATATAGACTTAACTAACGATTTTACCACTACAGGAGGTGTACACTTCGTTCTACCCCCCATTTGGGTTTGGAATGAAGTAATTATTTGGAAATTGCCATACGATTGACAGCATTTGCTGTCTTGATCGCCCTCACCGCATTTTTCGTTGCGAGTGAATTTGCAATTGTGAAGATAAGGACGACACGAATAAACCAGCTCGTTGCTGAAGGTCACCCGAAAGCAATGAATGCTAAAAGAGTAATCAGTAATTTGGATGAATATTTATCCGCGTGTCAATTAGGGATAACGATAACTGCGCTCGGTCTCGGGATGCTCGGCGAACCGACCGTGAAATTAATGCTGAGTCCAGCCTTCGCTTATTTTGATACTACACCAAGTGTAGCAAGCATCCTTTCTTTCATCATCGCCTTTACATTCGTAACATTTTTGCATGTTGTTGTTGGTGAATTGGCTCCCAAAACGATTGCGATTCAAAAAGCGGAGGAAATAGCGCTATTATTTGCTAAGCCGCTCATCGTGTTTTTTCATATAATGTATCCAGTTATTAAGGGTATGAACGGATCTGCCCGTTTTATTCTAAAGCTGTTAGGCTTCAAATCGATTTCCGAATCAGACGTTGCACATACGGAAGACGAGTTGCGATTGATTTTATCCGATAGTTTAAAAGGCGGCGAAATCAACCAAGCGGAATATAAATATGTAAATAAAATATTTGAATTTGATGATCGTGTAGCTAAAGAAATTATGGCCCCTCGAACAGAAATGATGACCATCGAAAAAGATATGACCTTGAGTCAAGTATTTGATATGTCAGGCGTTGAACAATATACGCGCTATCCTGTGACAGATGGTGATAAAGACCATATTATCGGCCTTATAAATATGAAAAACTTATTAACCGAGTATATTAAAGATCCTACAGCAGGCAATCAACCTGTTGTCAATCATATGCAGCCCATTATTAGCGTCATTGAAACGATTCCAATTGGCGATTTGCTGTTGAAGATTCAACGTGAACGAATCCATATGGCTATTCTTATGGACGAATACGGTGGAACAGCTGGGCTTGTCACTATTGAAGATATCCTAGAAGAAATCGTCGGTGATATTCGCGATGAGTTCGACACAGATGAAGTCCCTGAAGTTCAAATCGTCGGAGAAAACCATTATATATTCGATGCGAAGTTACTCATTGAAGAGGTAAATGGAATTCTTGGAATTTCAATAGACGAGGAAGACATCGATACAATTGGCGGTTGGTTCATGACTGAACGCTTCGAAGCCATGAAAGGTGAAAAAATCATTGAACAAGGCTTCGAATTTATGGTTAAAGATATGGACGGACATCACATACTGTATTTAGAAGTCTTGAAACACGAAGAGGAAGAAGCCGTAGATAGCATTGAACTATCGGCGGAATCCTAATAAAAGAGCGACTCTCCGTAAGGGGGTCGTTTTTTCATTCGGAAGGCGGGTGCAATTTGGAACTTTATTCGAATTTGAAAGAAGGCGAAAAAGGGGCTTGGCTTAGTATTTGGACATACCTCTCACTCAGTGCTGTAAAGCTAATTATTGGTTATATCGGATCTTCAGAAGCTTTAAAAGCAGATGGCCTGAATAACACAACCGATATTATCGCATCCATTGCAATTTTAGTCGGTTTACGGATTGCCCAAAAACCTCCAGACGCCGACCACCAATATGGTCATATGCGTGCAGAAACAGTTGCATCTCTTGTCGCTGCATTCATTATGGCTTTTGTCGGATTTCAAATATTACTTAGCGCTGGAAAATCAATCATCAGTCCAGTTAAAGGATCACCTTCAATGCTGACCGCAGTCGTCGCGATTTTAAGTGCAATCGTTATGTATTTGGTTTATCGATACAACTTAAAACTTTCAAAACGAATCAGCAGTGAAGCAGTTCGCGCCGCAGCATATGATAATCGTTCAGATGCCCTTGTCAGTGTTGGAACCGCCGTCGGTATTCTCGGAGCTGTGATTGGATTTCCAATCATCGACTCTATAACGGCTTTCATTATCGGTCTTTTAGTTATTTACACGGCTTGGAAAATTTTCTATCCAAGTGTCCATACGCTGACGGATGGGTTTGATGAAGATGATGTTGAAGAACTTTCCGAAATTGTTTTGCGAGTGGAAGGTGTTGTCAAACTGAAAGAATTCAAAGGTC
Source organism: Sporosarcina sp. 6E9 (assembly GCF_017921835.1). Classification (NCBI taxonomy): domain Bacteria; kingdom Bacillati; phylum Bacillota; class Bacilli; order Caryophanales; family Caryophanaceae; genus Sporosarcina; species Sporosarcina sp. 6E9. The sequence goes on from NZ_JAGEMN010000004.1 coordinate 184,742, forward strand.
GCATGCACGGTAATTTAATGTTTATTGACCTAACGATAACGGTGAATCCAGCACTAAACGTAATCCAAAGCCACCGAATCACTGAAGAAATCGAACTGAAAATTGGTGCTATGAAACCACATTCGGTCATTCTCGTTCATATTGAACCTGATTTGACAAATTGACATGACGCCCTTCCCACTTCTGTCACTTTGGAATGAACCGTGACGTCCTATTAGATGTCACGGTTTTTCATTGTCAAAAATGGGATGAAAAAACGACACAACTTCTTCACACTTTACTAACAACTAACATGCTTCAGTGAAGAATAATTTACTTGCATCAGTATTCACCTTATAATCAAAGAAGCAATTATTTTTAGTAGGAGTTGGTTACATGCAGAAGCGGCTTGAAAACGGGCTGATATTCATCACAATCGTTTCGTTAGTCGCCACTTTAGGGTCATTATATTTCTCTCAAATACGCGGATTTGAACCCTGTACACTTTGCTGGTACCAACGAATTTTGATGTATCCCATCATACTTATTGCAGGCATTGGCCTTTTCCAAAAAAACGCTAAGATCGCCTTAACAACAGCAATTTTTGCGTTTATCGGCGGAGGTATTTCTCTCTATCATTTTGGAATTCAAAAACTCGCATTCCTAAACGATAGCGCACCATCATGCGGGCTCGTTCCCTGTACTGGTCAATACATCAATTACTTGGGATTCATTACAATTCCATTTCTCGCACTAATTGCATTTTTACTTATCGCAATCACAAGCCTTTTCATGATGAAATGGCAAAAGGAGACGAAATAAATTGAAAAAGTTATTAGTCATTGGTGGCATTATCGTCGCTATCTTTATTCTAATTGTTGTTCTAACCAACAAATCGAATGAAACAAAACTGAAAGATAACCCATACGGCACGGACAAATTAGATCCATCGACCATTAACCTAATTGGCAACGAAAACTATAATAATATTATCTTGCCTGATGAATTGGCCAAGAAAGTTAAATCGGGTGAACCTGTAACAGCCTACTTTTTCAGTCCTACATGTCCGTACTGCATGGAAATGACGCCTGTTCTTATGCCAATCGCAAAAGAAATGGATGTCACTGTTTACCAGTACAACTTACTTGAATTCAGTCCACAAGCTTCATCTTACGGCATCAAATCAACACCTACGCTTATCCACTTCAAAGATGGAAAAGAAGTTGGAAGAATGGTCGGAGGACAACCAGCAGAAAATATTCGTGCATTTTTCACTGAATACGAAACAGAGTGAGTTATTTTGGAAGGATGAAATTTAATGAGTTCATTTAAATATACAACGACTGAAGAAAGTTCAACGATTGAATATCTTCTACGTGAACAATGGCAAGCCGGAAAAAAGACAGTGCACCATATGCGTATGGCTAAAAGTGTAACTGGAACTGATGGCGAACCAATCGATTGGCGAACGCCTCTTCCCTTAGGTACTGAATTGACTTTCACCGTTCCCGATGCGCGTTCAACTTACTTACCAGAAGAAAAGGGACTACAGATCCTGTTTGAAGATGAACATATTCTTGCGGTTAATAAACCCGCTGGAATTACGACTCACCCAGATGGTCCGGGGCAAAGCGGTACTTTGATGAACTTCGTAATGGCGTACATTTCCAATCAGGGCGGAGATTACGCAGAGCATATCCATCGCCTCGATAAAGGAACTTCCGGGGTACTCCTCATCGCGAAGCATCCGATTGCAAAGGCTCTTTTTGATCGAATGATTGAACGCAATGATATCGTTCGAAAATATCAGGCGGAAGTAGACGGTCAGCTAAAAAGACCAAAAGGAACCATTAAACTTCCAATCGGACGGGATCGTCATCATCCTGCAAAACGTATTGTTTCGCTTTCTGGTCAATCAGCAGTAACACATTTTCGTGTAATTGAGCGTAAACCAGATTCAACAATCGTGGAAGCAGAGCTTGAAACTGGGCGCACACATCAAATTCGTGTTCATCTTGCCCATCTCGGACATCCCGTAGTTGGAGACACGCTATACGACGGTAGTCGAACAACCGACGGCGAGTTCCGACTAACTGCTACTGGATTATCTTTCATTCATCCATTTACAATGGAAAAAGTAACGATTGAACAATAAAAAAATGCCTGGAGAATTTTTTCTCCCAGGCATTTTTCATTTTTAAAAGTCTTCCGGGTTTGATCCAACACGCTCATTTAAGTTTAGTGTATTAATTTTTTCCATCTCTTCTTCAGTTAATACAAAATCAGCAACATTGATATTTTCATCAATCCGCTTCGGTGTGACCGATTTAGGTATAACGATTAAATCATTTTGTAAATGCCAACGAATAATTACTTGGGCAGACGTTTTTCCATATTTACTTCCTATGCTCTTGAGCAACCCATTAGCTAGCAATTCCCCGCCTCTTGCCAATGGCGACCAAGAAGTAACCGCAATATTATTTTCAGCACAAAATTGTCGTAAAGGTTCTTGTGACAATCTTGGATGAACTTCAACTTGATTGACCATCGGACGAATATTCGCTTTTGCAAAAACTTTTTCCAGATGGTGGATATGATGATTCGAAACACCCGTTGAACGGATTAGTTTTTCATCATATAACCGTTCAATCGCTTTATACGTCTCGACATAGCTTTCTTTGACTGGCCAATGCGTTAAATACAAATCCAAATAATCGAGTTCCAACCTTTCAAGTGAAGCTTCAAATGCACGCAATGTTTCATCGTATCCTTGATCTGTATTCCAAACTTTAGAGGTTATGAATAAATCTTCTCTTGGAATACCCGAATGGCGAATCGCTTCTCCAGTTTCTTTTTCATTTCCATAAACTGCTGCCGTATCAACTGCACGGTACCCTGTTTTCAGCGCATGCTGAATTGCTTCAACCGTTTCTTCGGGATTTTGCATCTTATAAACACCAAGTCCCATTCGCGGCATTTCGATCCCATTTGCGAGTAATTTCGTTTCCTTATATATACTCACTAAATATCCCTCCCCTTTATTTACACGCCCTTATTATACAAGCGAGAAATCTTTTTGACTATGAATTACATTTTCACTTGAAATTACGATAAAAAACGAATACTATTGATAACGGACTTAAAATCGTTCGTGTTTTGAAAGGAGAATTATTATGTTTCATTTAAAAGATCAACAAACAACTGCAAAAACTGAAATCCTTGCCGGTATGACAACTTTTCTAACCATGGCATATATAATCATAGTTAACCCGATAATACTCGCTGATGCAGGCGTCCCCTTCGACCAAGTGTTTCTCGCGACAATTATTGCGTCGGCAGTCGGTACACTCTGGATGGCACTGTTCGCCAATTACCCAATCGCGATTGCGCCTGGAATGGGTTTGAATGCTTATTTCACTTCTGTTGTCTTGGCTTCAGATGGAAAGTTAGATTACATGACTGCATTCTCCGCGGTTTTTATCGCCGGGATTTTATTCGTTATTTTATCATTGACACCTTTCAGGGAAAAACTGATTAAATCCATACCTGAAAACTTAAAGCACGGAATCACTGCTGGTATTGGACTATTCATTGCTTTTATTGGCTTAAAACTTTCGGGGATTGTCACTAGTCACGAATCAAACCTCGTTCAATTAGGAGACCTCACTTCTCCCCCAGTATTGTTGGCATTGTTTGGACTTCTGGTCACTGTCGTCCTCATGACATTGAATGTTTATGGGTCAATCTTTATTGGTATGATTCTGACAGGAGTTTTAGCAGTCTTTACGGGTCAACTAGCGTTCAAAAGCAGCTTGTGGCAAGTACCATCATTGCCCCAAGGCATTCTTGTTTGGAATCCCGCTACTGCATTAAACGATGTCATCTCTCACGGACTATACGGTGTCGTGTTCGCATTCTTAATTGTTACCCTGTTTGATACAACTGGAACAATGATTGGCGTGGCCAAGCAAGCTGGACTTATGAGAGGGAACACATTACCGCGTGCACGCCACGCCCTGCTCGCTGACTCTGTTGCATCATCTGTTGGCGCTATGTTCGGAACTAGTCCTACAACTGCTTACATAGAATCCTCATCGGGTGTAGCTGTAGGTGGCCGAACTGGGTTGACGACATTAACGGTCGGGATTTTATTTATGGTCGCAGCATTTTTCGGACCTTTGGTTAGTACTTTATCTGGCGTATCAGCAATTACCGCGCCTGCATTAATTATTGTCGGTAGCTTGATGATAGGCGTTGTGAAAGAAATTGACTGGGATTCGTTTGACGAAGCATTTCCCGCGTTTCTCATTATTTTAACAATGCCGCTCACATCGAGCATCGCCACTGGGATTGCACTCGGATTTATTTCTTATCCATTACTAAAAGTGGTGAAAGGTAAATGGAGAGAAGTTCCAGTCCTGTTATACATTTTTGCGGTACTCTTTTTGTATCAGTTACTATTTTTGCCACATTAATAACTTACTGGGGATTTGAATTTTCATTAATATAGGGTATACTTAAAGAAGAATAAACTGACTTAACAGGAGGTACATTCAATGGAAACTTTCTTTACATGGTTAGGCGAACAAATGAATCTAATTCTTGTTTTAGGTGTATGCTTTGCATTCCTATCTGCAATCCTTACTGGCGGATACGAGGACAAGCCTGGTACGAAACAAAAGTCTAAAAAAGGTCATCAGCCTACATGAACAAATGGGACTCGCCAAATTGGCGGTCCCATTTTTTTAATGTAAATTTGGAAATGATTGTTGACGCAATGCTTCATAAACTAAAATAGCTGCAGTGTTCGATAAATTTAGTGCGCGAATATGATCATTCATTGGAATGCGAAGACAGCGCTCCTCATTCTCTTTAATAATTTCATCAGGTAGACCCGTCGTTTCTTTGCCAAACACAAAGAATATATCCGTTGAAGTATCTGAGTAATCAAAGGATGTATACGGCTTTTTTCCAAACTTCGTAATGAAGTAAAATTGTGCCTCTGGATACTGATCAAACATCTCATAAATTCCATCATGGTAAGATACATCAACATGACTCCAGTAGTCTAGCCCCGCTCTTTTCAACATTTTATCTTCTGTTGAAAACCCAAGTGGTTTAATAAGATGAAGCTTAACTCCGGTTCCGGCGCAAGTTCTTGCAATGTTTCCCGTATTTGCCGGGATTGCTGGTTCAAATAATGCGACATGTATTGCCATTTCAGCACTTCCTTAACTCTGTGGATTTTTAATCTTTCTATTATCAATCGCTTTTTGCAACTCAGCAATTACTGATGGATCTTCTTCAGTTTCAAGTGCTTGGCAAATGCCCTCATAACTCTTCTCTGTTCCAATTTCCCCTAACGCCCAGGCAATCGTCCCCCGCATCATCGGTCGTTGATCATTTAACAACATCTCAATAAGCTCAGGCACTGATGACTCTTCTTTAAAGTGTGCCAATCCAATGATTGCATTTCGTTGAATTGGATTTTTACCGCGCCAAGAGCCTGAAACATGTCCAAATCGTTCTTTAAACTGACGATTTGATAAACGAAGGATTGGTTGTAAAAGTGGTTTTGCTAGTTCTGGATCAGGATGAAAAGCGCGTTGATGCAAGTTGTGTTTTTTTCGATTCTTAGGACAAACAGTTTGGCAAGTGTCACAGCCATACACACGATTTCCGATTTTATCACGGAACTCTTCCGGTATAGGCGTTTTCGTTTGTGTAAGAAAAGCAATACAACGCTGTGCATCAAGTTGCCCGCCTTGTATGAGCGCTCCTGTCGGACAAGCATCTAAACAAAGCGTACAATCCCCACACTCATCCTCCATCGGCTGATCCGGTGCGAACGGGATATTCGTAATCATTTCCCCAAGATAAACATAAGAACCAAACTCAGGTGTTATAATCGAACAATTTTTTGCAGACCAACCGATGCCCGCACGTTCAGCTACTGCCCTATCAGCTAGTTCACCCGTATCCACCATTGAACGGAGTCTTGCAGAAGGCGCATGTTGAAGGATAAACGCCTCCAGTAGCTTTAACCGCTCGCGCAGAACAATATGGTAATCTGTTCCCCATGAAGCACGACAAAAAATGCCACGGCGTTCCCCCTTTTTCCCTCTAGGCGAGTTTTCCATCCGGGATGGATAAGCGATGGCAATCGAAATGATGCTCTCCGCTTGGTCAAGGAGAAGCGCGGGTTCCGTCCGCTTATCCAAATCCTTTTCCTCAAAGCCCGATTGATAACCGAGTTCCTGTTGACGAACCAAACGATTTTTCAATTCACGGAACGGGGCGGCTGTCGTAAAACCAATTTTATCGATACCGATTGAATGGGCATAATTTATGACTTCTTGTTGTAATTCGAGTGTATTCATTTGAAAACACCTCCTCTATGGTAAAATTAACATATATTAAATAAAGGGTGATGACATTGAAGTTAAATTTAGATCCTGCAGTTTTGGAAATCGTACCTACCTTTAAATTGGGCCTTAACCATTATACCAAAGTTACCGTTGCAGAATCTCCTCAAATGCTAAAAGGTCGCTTACAATTATTTCAAGAACTTCTTTTTTTCGACCTTGACGACAAACCAGTGACCGATTTTCTCGGCATTAAGGAATGGCGCGAAGTCTGGAAATTATTCGGCGCAAATCCAAGTCGCCATCGCCATTCAACTGAAGCCCTTATGCGGCGCATTGCGAAGCAGAACTATTTGAGCCCGTTTCACTCCGCTGTGGATTTAAATAATTTCTTTTCATTACAATATCAAATTCCAGTCGGAATTTATGATGTAGATAAAATCAAAGGAAACGTCACGCTCACCGTTGGAACTAAAGAAAGTGGGTATGACGGATTGAATGGCCGTTTTAATTCTTTAGAGAAAATGCTAATCCTATCAGACGACGAAGGTCCCTTTGGAAGCCCTTATGTCGATTCTGCTCGCACTGCGGTGACAGAAGAAACGACCAATTCCCTGCACGCATTCTTCCTACGTCCATCCATGAATGAGGCTGAAGCACTCGAATTAACAACTGCTGCCGGCAATATGTTTACAGAAATTAGTGGTGGCGATGTTCAGTCCTATGTTTTACAAGAAGATCACCCAACGATTGTAATAAAAGAATAATTAACCGAGTAAGGAAAAATACCAATCCTAACTGTAAAATCAAAAAGACACAACCGAAGTTGTGTCTTTTTTGATTATTAACCATGGTTACTTTGGTCTATCAATTGAAAATATATCACCAATTGCTGCATAACTAGAGCCAGCTAAACGACTAATCGCATTTAAACCTCTCGGATCAATTCGTCCGTTTTCATAAATTTCTTCATCAATGTGAAAGCGAGTTACTTCCCCTATAAATAAATCACTACCAGGTCCATCTCCACCAAGAGGAATTGCTTGTACAAGTTTACATTCCATGCGAACCTTTGCTTCCTTCACGCCTGGAACAGAAATATCTTCACTTTGTACGAGTGTTAAATCAGCCAATTCAACTTCACTTTCTGTTGCAGGTAATGAAGCAGCCGTTTTGTTGATTTTCGCTACATTCTCATCATCCACAATATGCACAACAAATTGATCATTATCATAAATGTTTCGAGCAGTATCTTTTAGTTCGCCAGTAGGTCTTTGAATAGCTAGAGAAACCATTGGCGGGTTTGATGAAACAATGTTGAAATAGCTAAATGGTGCCCCGTTGACAATACCTTCCTTAGATTGGGTAGTCACAAAGGCAATAGGTCTTGGAATTATAGAACCGATGAGAAGTTTATAATTATCTCGCTCACTATTTTTTATTGGATCAATCGAAATCAATAGATTCAGCCCCTATATTGCTCAAATTTTATCAGTTTAGTTTCTTACAAATACTCTTTTTCAATTTCAAGTGTGCTACGCACTGTGTCAATCGGTCTCACTGCTGCCTCGATTTGTTCACGTTTCCCTTCAAGGAATGGCGGCAGTGATAAGATTTCCCCTACTGTTTCATAAGGTTCGTCTCCCATAAAGCCTGGACCATCTGTTGCCCATTCAAAAAGGATACCAGGTGCGACCCGTGCATATAAAGATTCGAAGAAGAACCGATCAACATATCCTGAAGTACCGAAACCAGCTGCTTCCATATGTTCAATCCATTCATATAATACTTTTGTATCTTCTACGCGGAAAGCTGCGTGATGCACTGTACCATATCCTTGTCTGCCAGGTGGCATGCTCACATTATCTTCTACAATTACTTGAGCACCATTTCCACCTTCACCGACTTCAAATAAATGGAACGATCCTTCACTTGCGATTTCACGCATTAACATGACTTCTTCCAATACCACTTTAAAATTGTCGAAATCTCCAATACGAATATGAATAGGTCCTAAACCTGTAATGGCAAACTCCAAAGGTACTGGACCATTCTGCCAAGGTGTACCTGACTCAATTCCTTTGTTAAATTCATCAGAAATCAACATATATTGTTGATCATCAAAGTCAACAAATGAAATAGTTTTCTTTCCGAAAACTTCTTCAATCCCATTATGTTTCACTTCGTACTTATCAAAACGCTTTATCCAGTAATCAAGTGCAGCATCTGTTGGCACACGGAAAGCAGTTTTATAAATCTCATTCGTTCCATGTGTTCCTTTTGGAATACCAGGGAAATCAAAGAAAGTCATATCCGTACCAGCAGAGCCTTTGTCATCCGCGAAGAATAAGTGATATGTTTGGATATCGTCCTGATTGACTGTTTTCTTGACGAGGCGCATTCCTAATACATATGTGAAAAATTCATAATTCTTTTCTGCACTACTTGTTATAGCTGTTACGTGGTGTATTCCTTTTAAGTGATTCATTATAATTCCTCCTAATATTTAATGTAAATAAATATACCTCGAATTCAAGTTACATTAGCTTAAAATTTTTTTATCAAAACTTAATTCTTTTAGACTCATTTTATGATTAACTGTTTCTTTTCTACCTTTAAGTTATCTTGAATCAATACATCTCGAATTCAAGGTAAATATAACATAGATTCATTTCATTTGTCAACACTTCAGTTTACTTTCTATTTCGAAGCGTTATCTTAAGCCTTTATATTCTGTTATGTAGCTATATGATGACCAATTGATGAATACTATATTAAGGTACCCATCTTTAACTTTCCCCAATTGAAGATAAATGATAAATAAACCTACTTCCCTCATATCTAGGATGTAGCTCCAAGTGAATATTAATAAAGTCTGATCCTTACCTAAATAAAGAATCAGACTCTATTTTATCTATATGCTTTCATCAATTATGTAATAGAAAATATACGAATTTACTTAATTAACACTTCCACACATCAGCATATTCTTTTTTCTTTTCAAATTCTAATTTGGCAAAAGGACATAAAGATATTATCTTTTTATTTCCTTCACGTGCTCTCGTATGATGAATAATAAAGAGATCATTATTAGGCTGAGTAAAAGTAATTTCGGCAGTTAATTGTTTCTCATCATTTTCTAAATAATATCGATTTTCATCCTTGAAACTAGTATATAACTGACTATTATCATAATACATTTTGTGAAAGCTAACATTTTTTTATGTAAGACCTTTTTTATTTTTCTCCATTTTCAATTCCACGAAGCTGTGAGCGGTATTTTACCACTTCAAATAATCAAAAGACTTTCTGCATGAAGCGAATGACTTCGTCAGCTTTAGCTTGATTGATGCCATCTTTAATTTCAAAAAAATATTCAGCCAGTTTGGGACTGAAGTAACTTCCCGGCGGATATGGGAGTGTAAAGAAAGTCGGATGTTCAAACTGGTCATCGCCAAGCCAGAAACCAAACTCTATCATATGCTCATCAAAAGCAGCCCGTTCAATTACTCTACAGTCATCCGGAAAAGATTCCAATTCATTATAAATAATGATGCATGAAACGTCAAAAGTCCCCCAGAAAAGACCTGGATATACCTTTCTTTGTCTAAACGGTGCAATAAAATGCTGCTCGATATCCCAAGCAAACTGGAACCATTTGAGAATCTGTCTGGCAACATCTTCGTTATAGTGGTGATGCTCAACATCTTCTTCAAACTGCGTTTTCGTCTCCACCTCCTGAGGTTTTGTATGAATAGATAGCGTAAGTCCTGCAGCAGTCGCATTATCGATAATTTCTTGATAGTATTAGCTAATCGACTTTCCATTCGCAAGCTTTATCTCGGTATCACTTTCTTCGGTCTTCATTAAGATTACGCTTTTAATCAAATCCACTTCGATTTCAAAGTGTGAAGAATTGTATTTAAGTAGCCCAGTAGAAAATCTACTTGGCCTAATATCCAGAATGACATGCGCCCACTGTGGCTCTTGTACGGCATATTCAAGTTTAATCTTTCCCAGTATTTGTAAAATCGGCTGGAGTGTAGTGATTTCCTTCTTATGTGTTTTGTAAAAACCCATCTATATCTCCTTCTAGGTATACCTTACCCTCTCTTTTTATAAAAAAACTATATATTAGATGATCCATAGTTTCTCAAAATGACTTCGACCTTTAATATTTGGGCAGAACTTGTGTGAATACTTTACAAGCACATCGTACTCCCTAATATTCAACCAAAACAAAAAGCATCTACAAATGTTGTTTTAACAACGTTTGTAGATGCTTTAGGTCATACTTAACATAATCGAAAAATACCAGGATATACCCGAGGCCGGACTTGAACCGGCACGCCTCGCGGCATCGCATTTTGAGTGCGACGTGTCTGCCATTCCACCACTCGGGCGAAGAAAAGATATATAATAAACGAATAAAATCAAATTGGAGGCGGCAACCGGAATCGAACCGGTGGTAAGGGTGTTGCAGACCCGTGCCTTACCGCTTGGCTATGCCGCCATTGTATAATTGGAGCGGAAGACGGGATTCGAACCCGCGACCCCGACCTTGGCAAGGTCGTATTCTACCGCTGAACTACTTCCGCAAAAAAACTGGGGTAGCTGGATTCGAACCAACGAATAACGGAGTCAAAGTCCGTTGCCTTACCGCTTGGCTATACCCCAAAAACAAAAAGGGCGGTTGAGGGGAATTGAACCCCCGAGTGTCGGAATCACAATCCGATGCGTTAACCACTTCGCCACAACCGCCATAATGGTAGTTACTATTTAAATGGGGCGGCTGAGGGGAATTGAACCCCCGAATGTCGGAATCACAATCCGATGCGTTAACCACTTCGCCACAGCCGCCATACTAATATTTTTTAAAGACAACAGGGGTAGTAGGATTCGAACCCACACCAAAGGTTTTGGAGACCTTGATTCTACCATTAAACTATACCCCTAAGTTAATAACTTTTACTAATGATTCGGTAAAAATGGTGGTGGGGGACGGATTCGAACCGCCGAACCCTGAGGGAGCGGATTTACAGTCCGCCGCGTTTAGCCACTTCGCTACCCCACCAATATAAATGTTTTTACTGAAATAATGGTGGCTCAGGACGGAATCGAACCGCCGACACAAGGATTTTCAGTCCTTTGCTCTACCGACTGAGCTACTGAGCCATGCAAAATATGTGTTGCTTATTAAATATATAAATGGCGGTCCCGACGGGAATCGAACCCGCGATCTCCTGCGTGACAGGCAGGCATGTTAACCGCTACACCACGGGACCATTTTGGTTGCGGGGACAGGATTTGAACCTGTGACCTTCGGATTATGAGCCCGACGAGCTACCACTGCTCCACCCCGCGACAATAATATAGGAACTACTTTGTAAATATACGCATTGAGTATGTTTGACACCTTACGCTGCGCTGTCGGTGTTAATCGCATTCTTTGTTATGCGATTTGCTCCACCTCGCGACAATAATATAGCATCTACTTTGTAAATAATGTTGAATGTGTTTAAAGTTTATGGTGGAGGATGACGGGCTCGAACCGCCGACCCCCTGCTTGTAAGGCAGGTGCTCTCCCAGCTGAGCTAATCCTCCGTTAAAATTACTTTAATGACCCCTACGGGATTCGAACCCGTGATACCGCCGTGAAAGGGCGGTGTCTTAACCGCTTGACCAAGGGGCCTAGATGATAATGTTTGGGAATTGGAGCCTTATGTATGAAATATAAACTGGCGGAGAGCAAGGGATTTGAACCCTTGAGACAGCGCAAACCGCCTACACGATTTCCAATCGTGCTCCTTCGGCCACTCGGACAGCTCTCCAATTGGCTCCGCAGGTAGGATTCGAACCTACGACCGATCGGTTAACAGCCGATTGCTCTACCACTGAGCTACTGCGGAATAATACTAATCATTAGTGTGTTATGCATTTAGTATTATATTGCAAAACAGCAGCCTAGCAACGTCCTACTCTTGCAGGGGGAAGCCCCCAACTACCATCGGCGCTGAAGAGCTTAACTTCCGTGTTCGGTATGGGAACGGGTGTGACCTCTTCGCTATCGCCACTAGACTTATTTAACACGACAAGACTTATTATATCAAACCTACTAAATATTTCAAGCGTTTTTTCAAAGTTTTTAACTTTATTCGCTCAAAACTGGATAAAAAGTACGTTATTGTTCACAAATCAGGGTCAATCAAACCCTTTTAACTTGAATAGGTTAAGTCCTCGATCAATTAGTATCCGTCAGCTACGTACGTCGCCGCACTTACACCCCGGACCTATCAACCTCATCTTCTCTGAGG
>NZ_JAGEMN010000005.1 GCF_017921835.1 Sporosarcina sp. 6E9
CGGGCGACATCGGAACTGCTGGACCTACAGGCGCTACCGGCGACATCGGACCTGCTGGACCTACAGGCGCGACAGGCGACGTCGGACCTGCTGGACCTACGGGCGCGACGGGCGACATCGGACCTGCTGGACCTACGGGCGCGACGGGCGACATCGGACCTGCTGGACCTTCGGGCGCAACGGGCGACATCGGACCTGCTGGACCTACGGGCGCGACGGGCGACATCGGACCTGCTGGACCTACGGGCGCAACGGGCGACATCGGACCTGCTGGACCTACGGGTGCGACGGGCGACATCGGACCTGCTGGACCTACAGGTGCAACGGGCGACATCGGACCTGCTGGACCTACAGGCGCGACGGGCGACATCGGACCTGCTGGACCTACGGGCGCGACAGGCGACATCGGACCTGCTGGACCTACGGGCGCGACGGGCGACATCGGACCTGCTGGACCTTCGGGTGCGACAGGCGACATCGGACCTGCTGGAGCTACAGGCGCGACTGGAGCAACGGGTGTAGCCGGATCTGGTGCTATCATTCCATTTGCATCGGGCATTCCTTCTGTACTCACTTCTATACTTGGCGGTTTAGTTGGTACGACAAGTCTTGTAGGGTTTGGAAGTTCAGCAAGCACCGTTACCACTCTTGGAGGAAATATCGATCTTACAGGTGCTGGGGGCACTCTACTGAACTTTGCCTTTTCAGTTCCACGTGCCGGGACCATTACATCAATCGCAGCCTACTTCAGCACTACACTGGCACTATCACTTATAGGATCATCTGTAACGATTAATGCTCAATTATATAGATCATCCACTCCAAATAACATTTTTAGTCCAATTCCTGGAGCTACTGTAACATTAGCACCATCTCTCACAGGTTTAGTTTCAGTTGGGTCGATTAGCAATGGTCTTACTACTGGATTATCCATTCCAGTTGCACCTCAAGATCGTTTATTACTAGTGTTCTCTATCACAGCAACTGGTTTGTCATTAGCAAACACTGTAATAGGTTACGCAAGCGCAGGTGTTGCAATTAGTTAATTCAACTTTAGATAAAAAGCATCACGCTAATTATAAGGAAGATTTACCTCAGTCTGGTAATCTTCCTTTTTTTATTATCTAAATGTAGCACCTAATTTTCTGCATTGAATACAATGTTATAGAGTTGGGTGTAAATCACGTCTTGGTTCTTAAATGACTACTAAATTTTGTTAGTACTTTATGAAGAGTTTAAACTTCTAAAAAATTAATTGGAAGGGACATGATAGTTTAACCTAGCTACTCCCGTACGATAAAAAATGAAAGTGGTGAGTTTTATGTCTATGCCTAACATCCCCAATATTACTCCTTTAATTTCTCTAAATCGTTGTGACACAATTAATCTTCTTCTATCTTCAATAGCCTTGGAGGAGATTAGCTTGTCACACATTCTAAATGCAGAAGGTGAAAAGCTTCAACTATTCCTAAAATCCAATCATAGATGTTTAGAGGATTTTTTGGACATCAATGAAAGCATAAATAAGACACTTCGCACAGTAGTAAAATCTCAAATTTTGCTTGAACTTAAATTAGAAGATGTTGTTGAGTTGGATAGAAAAACACATTGTAAAGATAAATGCTGCAATAATTGCCGTAAGAGTCGTTGTAAAGATGAATGTTGCACTATTTGCCGTAAGAGTCGCTGTAAGGATGAATGTTGCACTAATTGCTGTAAGAATCGTTGTCAGCATCACAGCAAGAATCCTTGTAAGGATTGTCTGGATAAAAAGCTTGGATGAAATGTTTAAGGTTAGATATACGCATATATAGAAATGCCTAGTTGCATAGGGGAAGGAGGACGCGTAAAAATGAAAATGGATTATATCACCGCTTATAAAAAAGTAGAACCAGAGTATATAATTTTCTTTCGTTCTTTTTTACTTTTTCTTACGAAAATATTCGACTCCCTTTCAACTCATGAATCCTTACCTATAGAAACATCCAATAAAATAGAACGGAATTTTATGACTTCCCTTTCTTTACTATGGACTATGCATGTATCCATTTTTTCAAAGAAAGTATTGTGCCCCAAAATCTTCCACAATAGTTTTTCTCAACAAACTTGTGACGATTATCAATCAAGAGGGATTTTGCCTCTTTTACAACAACTAATGAGAGAAGTCGAACAATATCCCTTCCTTAATGAAGACTACAAAGCACATTGCGTAAATACTTTGGAACAAATTTCACGATATTATTATTCTTCAACTCCTATCATTGTTGAATCAAATCTTCATGTTCCTCCTCCATGGTTATCAAGTATATAATTTTGAACGCCTAGTATGGTCATCCCAATTTAGGAAGTGAGTATATGAACGCTATTCCCACGATTACTCTATGTATGATTGTGAAAGATGAAGCTAATTTCATTAATGCTTGTTTAGAAAGTGTGAAGGGACTAGTCAGTGAGATTATCATCGTAGATACAGGTTCTTCTGATCAAACAATTGAAATATGTAAGAACCATGGTGCGAAAGTATATTCTTATCAGTGGAAAAATGATTTTGCAGATGCACGGAATTATGGACTATCATTTTCAACAGGAGACTGGATTTTATGGTTAGATGCAGATGAAGAATTAGACGGCATTAATAAATCTATAATTCCAGAGATTCTCGAAAATACGAATGCCCAAATACTCTCTTTACCCGTCCATAATTACTATGGGAAAACAACCACAGTTGATAAAAACAATGTTTATTTATTATACCAACTGCGTATATTTCGAAATCATAAAAACATTATATTTCAAAACCGTATTCACGAGATACCACTTCTACCAGCAGAAATAACGGAAAAAGACATTGAAAGTCTTCCAGTGGCTATTCATCATTATGGTTATTTACAGGATGTAACGGAAACGAAACAAAAGAGCACACGAAATATTAAAATTCTACAACAAGAGTTGTCTGATCCCGCACATAGTCCTTGGATAGAATACCATTTGGCTAGTGAATTTTATAGACTAGAAAAATATCAATTGGCATTTCAGTTAGCAAATCAATCCATTTTACTTTTCTTGCAAAAAAGTCAGAAACCGCCTTCCCTACTTTACAAATTAAAATATGCGATTTTAATAGAAACAGATAGTCTAGAAGGTGCTTTGCCGGGTATTGAGAAAGCAATTCTTCTTTATCCAGATTATGTAGATTTACATTTTTATATGGGCTTCATTCTATATAGATTGGAAAACTATAAGGAGGCTTTACAAGCATTTGAAAAATGCCTTGAATTAGGGGATCATCACACTGAACATCTTGTTCTAAAGGGAATGGGGAGCTTTAAAGCGTGGCGATACAAAGGATTGTGTCTTGAACAATTAGGCAAGATGGATGAGGCGCAAGCTGCATTTCGATACGAAAAGAAAACACAGATGGATTAGGGTTGTAAATCATCGCCAGTATTTATAACTATAACTTAGACAATGAAAAGATGACTCTGGTATCGTTCCAGAGTCATCTTTTCATTGTACAAAATAATCATTTTTTACTGGGTTCAAATCATATGTGACTTGGTCTGTTTAGCAATGGATCTCCAACATCTAATCAAGGGCGACGGGTCCTCCCTCACTTCTGGTGGTAAGGGTGTTCTCGTCTATTCTTTTAATAATTAGTTTTTTCTCTGCCTTATTAACAACACTAGAGACATTTAGCTTATCCCCTTTTTCCTTACCTGCATAGATTATATAGGACAACTCTTATTTGTCATTTGTGACATAAAGTGTTGTTAAAAAAAATTAGAAAGGAGTGATCAAATGTCACAACCAAATATCCCCAATATTTCGCCTGACATTTCGATAACCAGAGATGATGCGATTAACCTACTCTTAGCCTCCATTGCGATGGAAGAGTTAGGACTAGCACATATCATTAATGCAGAGGGGGAAAAGATTCAATATGCACTCGGCACGTTACCCGGCTTGACTCCGTCAGCTTCGTTAGAGGATATCTTACAAGTAAATACAAGCGTTCAAGATACGCTCGAGTTAGCGATGAAAAAGGAGTTGTTATTGGATAGCAAATTGAAACAAGTTACTCAAATCACTACGGGAAGTGGGGTTACGGGCGCTACTGGAGCTACAGGTGCTACTGGTTCTACCGGGGATCCTGGACCTACTGGTGCAACTGGAGCTACTGGAGACACTGGCGCGACAGGCGACATCGGAACTGCTGGACCTACGGGCCCAACGGGCGACATCGGACCTGCTGGACCTACAGGCGCAACGGGCGACATCGGACCTGCCGGACCTACGGGCGCGACGGGCGACATCGGACCTGCTGGACCTACGGGCCCAACGGGCGACATCGGACCTGCTGGACCTACAGGCGCAACGGGCGACATCGGACCTGCTGGACCTACCGGCGCGACGGGCGACATCGGAACTGCTGGACCTACAGGCGCAACGGGCGACATCGGACCTGTTGGACCTACAGGCACAACGGGCGACATCGGACCTGCCGGACCTACGGGCGCGACGGGCGACATCGGAACTGCTGGACCTACAGGCGCTACCGGCGACATCGGACCTGCTGGACCTACAGGCGCGACAGGCGACGTCGGACCTGCTGGACCTACGGGCGCGACGGGCGATATCGGACCTGCTGGACCTACGGGCGCGACGGGCGACATCGGACCTGCTGGACCTACGGGCGCGACAGGCGACATCGGACCTGCTGGACCTACAGGCGCAACGGGCGACATCGGACCTGCTGGACCTACGGGCGCGACGGGCGACATCGGACCTGCTGGACCTACGGGCGCAACAGGCGACATCGGAACTGCTGGACCTACAGGCGCAACGGGCGACATCGGACCTGCTGGACCTACGGGCGCGACGGGCGACATCGGACCTGCTGGACCTACAGGCGCAACGGGCGACATCGGACCTGCTGGACCTACGGGCGCAACCGGCGCTAATGGAACAAATGGAGCAACAGGACCTACTGGCGCAACCGGCACTAATGGAACAAATGGTGCAACAGGACCTACTGGCGCAACCGGCACTAATGGAACAAATGGTGCAACAGGACCTACTGGAGCAACCGGCACTAATGGAACAAATGGAGCAACAGGGCCTACTGGCGCAACCGGCGCTACTGGTTCAGCTGGAACGGGGTCAGCATTTGTCGAAACCCTAAAAATCGGTGACTTAAATCTACAGATTCCCTTTAACGTAAACGGAGGGAACAACCAAGCCATTGGGGCTCTCGCATTTTCAGGATCAACAACAACCCTTAATAGACTTTCAACCTATGTTACACAAGTAGGATCGAGTGGCAACTTCCAAATGGCGGTTTTATCACCGTTAACTGCAACGACATCCCAAGTCATTGCTGTTACTCCTGTAGTAACTTCATTGACTGCAGGCTTGTTCACCTTACCACTAACTACTCCCGTAGTACTTTCAAGTAATACTGTTTATCATTTAGCAGTATACAACCAAGTTAACGGAGCGAATTTAGGTGGTAGAAGTACCGGCGTATCCGGAATTGCACCTGCACCGATCAACTTTAGGGTACAAAACCTAGCTGGATTCACAGTTGGCCAGATTATCAACACGAGTGATGTACAACTTATTTCACCATGGATTGCAGGTTTATCGTAACATCTTAAATAAATCGCTGAACTGCATTTGACTTTAGACTTCTAATTATTCAAGAATTGTAAAGGTATCGCGGAATAGGCATGTCACTTTTAAACACAAACTAACACAAGAGTAAGTCAAGAGTAAGTCAACCTAGGTAACCCGGTTGACTTACTCTTATTTTGATATGCTTCATGCTGAAGAATCTCCACTATATTTTTTAAACTATTCTATACAATAACAGTAAAATTCTAATCTAGGATGATCTGAAAAGATCGTAAATCGGACTCTAATTCTGTCTAAAAGTTCCTAAAGCAAAAAAACAATCCGCTAGTCTACCGCAAGCTGAAATGTTATCCTCTATTCCTCCTTTTTCTGTTTGTTTCTTCTTCATTTTTAACAATCATGCATAAACTGATTGTGACCATCTGCCCCCCCACATTGTCAACCTATATGTATGTTTAATTAACTTGTCCAATGATTTAATCATTGGACATTTATAAACATCCTGCGTTTCTATAAAACGCAGGATGTTTCATGGAGAGCAAATTGATTTAGGCCACTTCCCAACATCTTAGTCAGTGCAAATTATTCATTTTTATTTTCTTTATATTTTTCAAAAAAATCCTCATTATATTTTACTTTAGGGTCATTCGGTCGATATTTTTTAGCTTTATTATTATGTTCTTCAGAAAGTTTGGCGTCCCCTATCTCCCAATAACACAAGCATAACTGAAGATGTGGATACCAGGTTGAGTAAGCTTCTTGCTTAAATCCTTGATGGTCATCTTCCACTATTTCAAGGGCTAATCGATACCATATGATAGCCTTTTTATAATTCCTTTTACTTTTATAAAGATCTCCTAGTCGACAAGAAACCTCTGGCCGTGGAACATCATAACAAATAGACATTACTAGTGATTCATTTTCTTTTTCTACATTGCCAAGATTTCTATAACACTCTGCCATGTATATACAAGCTCGGATTTCATCCTCAACCCACCCTTTTTTTGT
Organism: Sporosarcina sp. 6E9; assembly: GCF_017921835.1. NCBI lineage: Bacteria > Bacillati > Bacillota > Bacilli > Caryophanales > Caryophanaceae > Sporosarcina > Sporosarcina sp. 6E9. The sequence continues at coordinate 6,643 of NZ_JAGEMN010000005.1, forward strand.
CGCTAAAAACATTTGATAAAACATGGTCGATTTTTGAAACTGAGCATGATCTTTTAATTCATTTGCATAATAATATAAATCCCTTGGTGAAAATTCTTCTCCTTTTTCCAAGCGTTCTTCATAAATTTTAAGGTTTCGATCACTTTGACTAGATTTCTTTGTTTTATCATTTTTGCGATGAGTAATAGCTATATCAGCATTAAAAACATTCCCACCAACTTCTAAATATTCATGGACAGGACCAATCCACTTAAAGTTATTCTCTCTCTTTACCAAACGGTTTCTCCTATAACTAAAGGTTGGATTGCCATATTCGTCAAAAGCAATATGATAAATCATTGAAACTGCATCAATTGATACATCTAGACTGTTTTTCAGGGTTTTAAATTTATTTAATTCCTCTATTGGCAAGTTATCATCCGCATCTAACCATAAGATATAATCCATTGTTGCATGACTAAATGCAAAGTTTCTTGCAGCTGAGAAATCATTAATCCATGTAAAGTCGAAAACCTTTTCAGTGAACTCCTTTGCTATTTCTTTTGTCTTATCTTTCGAACCTGTATCCACAATAATTATTTCATCACAAATCTCCCTTACACTATTTAAACATTGATGTAATACCTCTTCTTCATCTTTCACGATCACACAAAGAGTTATTGTACACATAATCTATCACCACCAAATTAGAAAATTATAATATCATATGGTGTTATTAGATATTTGGGAACCATGTTGATATGAATGTGGGCTTAATATGTATTGTTCGCTTTGTAAAATGTTATATCCAAGGTAGATCTAAGAGGAACGCAAATGTACAAACCCTTTCTTCGTACCTTGAATAGACTACAGATAGAACAACCCTTACACTTCCTATAGCACTTGTTAGCTATTAGAAATACTGGGTTATTCAATAAAAAGAAGAAAGGAAGATGTCGTATGTCGCAAGCAAATATTCCTAATATCACGCCAATAATTTCAATTACAAGGAGTGAAGTGATTAACCTCCTCTTGGCTTCCATTGCTTTGGAAGAATTAGGACTTGCTCACATCATTAATGCTGAAGCGGAAAAAATTCAATATGTTCTAGGTACATTACCTGGATTGTCTCCAGCAGCTACATTAGCGGAAATATTAGCGGTAAATGAAAGCGTTCAAGATGTGCTTGATTTGGTAATAAAGAAAGAATTGCTGTTAGAAAGTAAATTAAAACAAGTAATCAGAACAATACCTAATACGTGAACAGAAGACTCCAGTATCGTTCTCTGGAGTCTTTATTTATGTTCCTCAAAACATAATAATCTTCTTGTAAAATCCATTATTCAGGGCATCATCCATAACCGATTCATCGTCTACTTTTTATACATAAGGGACGCATGGCTTATCCACTTTCATCTCACCTGAATAGATTAGAAATAGAACAAGCCTTATTCTATCTTTTACGATAAAGGACTGTTCAAAAAAGAAAAGGAGAGATTATATGTCTCAACCAAACATCCCTAATATCACCCCTGATATTTCGCTTACGAGGGATGATGTCATCAACCTACTCTTAGCCTCCATTGCAATGGAAGAGTTGGGACTAGCACATATCATTAATGCAGAAGGGGAAAAGATTCAATATGCACTCGGCACGATACCTGGCTTGACTCCGTCGGCTTCGTTAGAGGATATCTTACAAGTAAATACAAGCGTCCAAGATATGCTCGAGTTAGCGATGAAAAAGGAGTTGTTATTGGATAGCAAATTGAAACAAGTTACTCAAATCACTACAGGAAGTGGGATTACAGGCGCTACTGGACCTACGGGCGCGACAGGCGATATTGGACCTGCTGGACCTACGGGCGCGACGGGCGACATTGGACCTGCTGGACCTACCGGCGCTACAGGCGACATTGGACCTGCTGGACCTACCGGCGCGACAGGCGATATTGGACCTGCTGGACCTACCGGCGCTACAGGCGATATTGGACCTGCTGGACCTACGGGCGCGACGGGCGACATTGGACCTGCTGGACCTACCGGCGCTACAGGCGACATTGGACCTGCTGGACCTACCGGCGCTACAGGCGATATTGGACCTGCTGGACCTACCGGCGCTACCGGCGATATTGGACCTGCTGGTCCTACGGGCGCGACGGGCGACATTGGACCTGCTGGACCTACCGGCGCTACAGGCGACATTGGACCTGCTGGACCTACCGGCGCTACAGGCGACATTGGACCTGCTGGACCTACCGGCGCTACAGGCGACATTGGACCTGCTGGACCTACCGGCGCTACAGGCGATATTGGACCTGCTGGACCTACGGGCGCTATCGGCGATATTGGACCTGCTGGTCCTACGGGCGCGATGGGCGACATTGGACCTGCTGGACCTACGGGCGCTACCGGCGACATTGGACCTGCTGGACCTACCGGCGCTACCGGCGATATTGGACCTGCTGGACCTACCGGCGCGACGGGCGACATTGGACCTGCTGGACCTACCGGCGCTACCGGCGACATTGGACCTGCTGGACCTACGGGCGCGACGGGCAACATCGGACCTGCTGGACCTACGGGAGCTACCGGGAATACTGGCGCTACCGGAACTACCGGTGCTACTGGTGCAAGTGCTCTAATACAAAACGGATTATTTAGTGTTAATGTAACATCTGTAGCAAATGGCACAGCCATTTCGTATTCAACCACGTTTATTAATGGCACTGACATTTCTCACCCTTCAAACACAACCTTTGCTCTAGCAGCTGGGCACATTTATTTGGTTTCGTATACTTTCAGAGCAACTAGTTCTATAAATGGAAATATTACTGTTACACCAAGATTTAATGCGGTATTTCAGAGTCGTTTTTCAGGTAAATCAGTTACCGGGATTGTAGATCCAAATGTTAGCGTGTCAGGAACGTTCTTAGCCAATTCTACTGCAGGTGCCATTACATTAGATTTTATTTATAATGGATCTGCAACTACCACTTTGTCTGATGGTTCTGTTTCGATTATTGAAGTTCAGTAAAATACAAGGGGTTGGCACCTGCCTTGCCTTCCCCAATAATTAGGACTGGTGTGATTAACCTCCTCTTCGCTTCCATTGCTTCGAAGGAATTAGGACTCGCTCACGTCATCAATGCGTAGGTTAAAAAAATTCAACATGTTCTATGTACATTACCTCGATTGTCTCCAGCAGCGTCATTAGCGGAAATATTAGCGGTAAATGAAAACAAGTAATCAGAACAATACCTAATTCGCGAACAGAAGACTCCAGTATCGTTCACTGGAGTCTTTATTTATGTTCATTTAAATATAATAATCCTCTTGTAAAATGTCCTTTATTCAGGACGCCATCCATAAGAATTTCGTTTTTCAGCAATAGGTTATCCATTTCGTTGTCAGAAAACCATCGCGGCCCATAGTGAATCCATATCCCTAAACGATTCATCGTATATTTTTTTATACATAAGGGGCGCATGGCTTATCCACTTTCTTCTCACCTGAATAGAATATAAATAGAGCACCCTCATTGTGAAGGAATGTTCAAAAAAAAAGAAAAAGAAAAAGGAGAGATTATATGTCTCAACCAAATATCCCTGATATTACCCCAAATATTTCACTTACGAGGGATGATGCCATTAACCTACTTTTAGCCTCCATCGCGATGGAAGAGTTAGGACTAGCACATATCATTAATGCAGAAGGGGAAAAGATTCAATATGCACTTGGCACGTTACCCGGCTTGACTCCGTCAGCTTCGTTAGAGGATATCTTACGAGTAAATACAAGCGTCCAAGATACGCTCGAGTTAGCGATGAAAAAGGAGTTGTTATTGGATAGCAAATTGAAACAAGTTACTCAAATCACTACAGGAGGTGGGACTACGGGACCCACTGGACCTGCCGGACCGGCTGGAGCCACTGGCGCGACTGGCAACATCGGACCGGCTGGACCTACAGGCGCGACGGGCGACGCCGGACCTGCCGGAGCTACAGGCGCGACTGGAGACATCGGACCGGCTGGAGCTACGGGCGCTACGGGTGACATAGGACCGGCTGGAGCTACGGGCGCTACCGGAGACATAGGACCGGCTGGACCTACGGGCGCTACGGGTGACATCGGACCGGCTGGAGCTACGGGCGCTACCGGAGACATAGGACCGGCTGGGCCTACGGGCGCTACTGGTGACATCGGACCCGCTGGACCTACGGGCAATACCGGCGCTACGGGTGACATAGGACCTGCTGGACCTACGGGCAATACCGGCGCTACAGGCGACATCGGATCCGCTGGACCTACAGGAGCTACGGGTGACATAGGACCCGCTGGACCTACAGGAGCTACGGGTGACATCGGACCCGCTGGACCTGCAGGCGCGACAGGCGACATCGGACCCGCTGGACCTGCAGGCGCGACAGGCGACATCGGATCCGCTGGACCTACAGGAGCTACGGGTGACATAGGACCCACTGGACCTGCAGGCGCTACAGGCGACATCGGATCCGCTGGACCTACAGGACCTACGGGTGACATAGGACCCGCTGGACTTGCAGGCGCGACAGGCGACATCGGATCCGCTGGACCTACAGGACCTACGGGTGACATAGGACCCGCTGGACCTGCAGGCGCGACAGGCGACATCGGATCCGCTGGACCTACAGGACCTACGGGTGACATAGGACCCGCTGGACCTGCAGGCGCGACAGGCGACATCGGATCCGCTGGGCCTACAGGAGCTACGGGTGACATAGGACCCGTTGGACCTGCAGGCGCGACAGGCGACATCGGATCTGCTGGACCTACAGGACCTACGGGTGACATAGGACCCGCTGGACCTGCAGGCGCGACAGGCGACATCGGATCTGCTGGACCTACAGGAGCTACGGGTGACATAGGACCCGCTGGACCTGCAGGCGCGACAGGCGACATCGGATCTGCTGGACCTACAGGAGCTACGGGTGACATAGGACCCGCTGGACCTGCAGGCGCGACAGGCGACATCGGACCCGCTGGACCTGCAGGAGCTACGGGTGACATCGGACCCGCAGGACCTGCAGGCGCGACAGGCGACATCGGATCCGCTGGACCTACAGGACCTACGGGTGACATAGGACCCGCTGGACCTGCAGGCGCGACAGGCGACATCGGACCCGCTGGACCTGCAGGCGCTACGGGGGCTACCGGTACAGGGTTATCCGAATTCGCTTACATTTATAACTTACTTGCTCAAAGTATTGCGATAGAAGCGGATGTTCCCTTTGATACTAATGGTGTTCTTACAGCTGGAATTACACATGCTCCCGGAACCCCTTCGATTTTATTTTCCATACCGGGTATTTACGAAGTTACTTTCTCCGTGTCTGGTACAGAACCGAATCAATTTGCGCTATTTTTAAATGGCACAGTAGTTCCGGGAACTGTCTACGGTGCAGGTGCTGGAACGCAGCAGAACAACGGGCAAGCAATATTCACTATAGCAGCTGGTGATACTCTCACTCTCCGTAATCATTCTTCCGCCGCAGCGGTTGGACTTGCGAGTGTAATCGGAGGAACACAAGCTAACGTAAACGCTTCTGTTGTTATTAAGAAATTGAATTAGTTTAAATGGGTATAGAACTTACAAATTCACTGTTTAGCTGCAATACAGCTTTCAAAAATTCACAACCAGTATAAACAATGTCTTGTATTTTTCACCATACCCGTCAGGTTCTAACAAAAAAAGGGAACAGGTCCTTTGAACTGCTCCCTATCAAGTAAACTGTAGAAATGATAAAAACACGTTAAGCGGCTTGAGCCCTGTATTCTAGGGGGGGATTAAGCCGTTTAGTCGTTTTTGGTAGCGACTAGTGTTGTAGAAATGAATATACAATGCAATGGATTTTTCCAATTCGTGAGGAATTTGCTCAAATAACATATTTCACATTTCAAAGAGCCCCAAAACTCTTCGATTGGTGTATTGATAGCCACGATCGGCTATGAATGAGCGGATGACACCAGTGTCAGGTACGCTGGTAATAAAAATTTGAATCATGTGCAGGTACCTTTAACGAAACGATTTATCATCTTTACTTTTCTTTATAAAATTCGTCTTCTAATTCCTTCTCAATTTCTTCATCACTAACCGGACCAACTTCCTCTTCTATGCCATACTTCGTTTTTATTAATTGACCCACAACTGACTTATCAATGCCATCCTTGACTGCCGCAAAGATTACTACGTACAAAATGAATAAACCAGCTATCGATAGTAAAATAGATCCCCATCCCATTTATTTATCCCCCCATTCAGAGCTCACTCTTCTGACAAATTCAAACGCAACCATTTTCTATAAGCAATCACTTCAAGAATCACTAACATACTGACTACACCCGCATGGAGTGATAAATACTCAAAAGTGAAACTAAAAATCTTATTAAAAAAGAATGCACATATAAATATAAAGAAGTTAATTAGGATTGCATCCATAATTATTTTTCTTGAACTTAATGTTAAATACTTTTTCAACATTAACCCACCTTCCTGTTATCAGATACTTAGTTTTTTCTATATTTCGGCAGAAATCACCCGTTTATATGATTCTTATTCGTTTTATGAAAACCACTTCTAATTTCTTGATTTGTTTTTAAAGTAGGAATGAAGAATGCGCAAGCTATGAATACACCAAAAAAGTTAAACGACAATGTACCGATATATATAAAACCCTCCAATATATAAAGGATAGATATACCAATTACAAAAGTGATATTGTCTCTAAAACTAATTTTCTTTCGGCGCTTATTATCCTTATAGTACAGACCAAGTTTTCTTTCTGTTAAATAAAAATAAATTATCAGAAGCAGATATGCTGCCAGAAATATAATCCATCTTTTTTGTTCCCCCCAAAAACCAAACGCGAAGATGCCTCCACCTACTAACAAAGCGAGTAGGACATATGAATAACCCATATAAACGACTGCATGAAAACTTTCATTGATTTCATCCTTTTCAGCAGGCGTTTTATTTTTCAACATCGTTTTGTCATGTACATAGTCTTCAATCAAATCATCTATTTCCTCATTGGTTAGCACATCATCATCTTCATTTTGACTAAGTTGTAGTCGTTTATGCATTGTCCATTCGATATAAATATTTAATACCATAAAAATGATTCCTAATACGATTAGATACGCAAACGGAATACGGATGAATTCACTGAGTGCGAGATAATTAATGATTAAAATGATACATCTTACTATAAAATCTACCATCCCCATTAGTTTTTCTCTTCGACTTTCAATCATCGATGTCGTAAACAATATTAAAATAAATGGCGTGAAAAACCATATCGCTGCAATCCCCTTTAACCCAAAGGTGTTTGTTAGAAGGATCAAGATAAAATTATTTATATGAAATAGTACGTTACCTAACATTAAGGTTTTTAGCTTCTGGTCCATTTTATTCTGTCTCTCCTATATTAACTTCATCGTTCTTCTGTTAATGGTATTCTACTTGACCTTAATTTAACTGTCTAACTTAGTGTAGCCCGTCTACCCTACCTTCTACGTCCCTATGGGTAGTATTCGCCAACGGTACATTTTCCACCTTTAAGAGTTTTAAAAGGTACCTGTGCAAGGTGCAATTATGACAATTCGCAAACCCGGATAATAACTCAAGAGGACACCGACAAAGTGTTATACAGTCGGTGTCCTCTTTTCACTTTATGCAATTGTAGTGTATTGTCTGAATCTTGTCTTGCACAGGTACCTCAAAAGGGTACCTTAAAGATGGTGCCTCGAAAATGCCTCAAAAACGCGGTTGTTAGATGGTTAATGAAAAATTAAACTTAAAAACGGTAGCTGACTTTCATCTCCGGTGGATATTTTTTCCGGTATTAACTTAATTGGTGAAAACTATTTACAGTTATCAGAATTAATGTTATTGTCTGTATGTAAGCGAAATCAATGTGCGGAGGAGATAGCGAAAATGACGTTAAGTAAATATAAAGGAATCATTCCTGCATTCTATGCTTGTTATGATGAAGCTGGAGAAATATCAGAAGAAAGAATAAAAGATTTTTCTACTTATCTTTATGAAAAAGGTGTCAAGGGGCTTTATGTTGGTGGCAGTTCAGGAGAATGTGTCTATCAAAACCTGGAAGAAAGAAAGGCAACGTTAAAATATGTTGCAGAAAATGTTGGCGGTAAACTTACCCTCATTGCACATGTTGGTGCACCTTCAACGAAGGAAAGTATTGAGCTCGCACAGTATGCGGAAGAATTAGGTTATGATGCATTGTCTGCAATCCCGCCGATTTATTTTCTACTACCAGAAACGGCGATTGAAAAGTATTGGACAGAGATTATGGATTCAACGGATCTTCCTTTTATTATTTATAACATCCCGCAAACGACAGGGTATAATCTTTCAACGAATTTACTAGAAAAGCTACTAGAAAATGAGAAACTGATCGGGGTCAAAAATTCATCCATGCCAGTGATGGATATTGAAAGATTCAAGGCCGCAGCACATGAAGACTTCATTGTATTCAACGGTCCAGACGAACAGTACGTCGCAGGTAGGTTGATCGGGGCGGATAGCGGTATTGGCGGTACATACGGCGTAATGCCAGAGCTTTTCTTGAAAGCCGAAGAGTTTGTGGCTGAAGGCAAGTTTGCAGAAGCGAGAAGCATTCAAAAAGTGATTAACGATATCATTATTGAATTATGTTCCTTGAATGGTTCCATGTACTCGGTGATTAAAGAAGTTTATAAATTACGAGGATTAAACATCGGTTCTGTTAGAGGACCATTAGAGCCGGTACACGGAGAAGATCTTCATAAAATTGAAGTCATCAAGAACAGAATTGATGAAGCAATAGAAAGTTACCTGTAATTTTCGGAATAGCAGCAAGTCTAATAGGAAGAGGAAATCTTTCTTAGGGAGGGTACATAGTGGTGGTTTTGAAGGATAACGCTAATAAACAGCAAAGGAAACAGAAAAAGTGGTTGGAAATAAAGAAAATGAGATCGTTCTATCTAATGCTATTGATTCCTATGCTCATGTTGTTTTTATTTAGTTATGGTCCTATGTATGGAATTCTTATTGCATTTAAAGACTTTTCGCCAGGTTTAGGTATATGGCAGAGTCCCTGGAATAACTTTGAACATTTCAAAAGATTATTCGACGATTACTTATTTATCAGAGCACTGAAAAATACGATCATTATTAGTTTGTTAAAGATCATTATTTCATTTCCTGCTCCAATCATATTTGCTTTATTACTGAATGAGATTACCCATGATAAATTTAAACGAATCACACAATCTATCTCCTATTTACCACATTTTATGTCATGGGTAATACTCTCAACAATGATTGTTGAAGTACTTTCTCCTGAAAGGGGAATCATTAACTTTTTCATCGGTTTGTTTGGCGGAGATCCTGTTCATTTCCTTGCCAGTAAAACTGCATTTATTCCGATGTTAATCATTACAGATATATGGAAGGAAATTGGGTATGCATCAATCATTTATCTTGCATCCATGGCATCCATAGACACCGCCTTGTATGAAGCAGCCGAAATTGATGGTGCGAATAGATTCCACAAAATGATATACGTTACGATTCCATCCATTATGCCAATGATTATCATATTATTCATCTTAAGATTAGGTAGTATCTTGAATGCTGGATTTGACCAAATCTTAAACTTATATAACCCATTGGTATATGAAGTCGCAGATATTATCGATACGTATGTTTATCGAGCCGGATTAGAGCAATTTCAATTTGACTATGCGACCGCAGTCGGGTTATTTAAAAACGTTGTAGGGATCACACTCATATTGGTCGCAAATACCATTATTAGAAGAAGAAGCGAACACGGAATTTGGTAGAAAGGAGACGTGACTCATGAAATCAAATGGTCAGAAAAAAATATCGTGGTTTAACATAGTAAATATGACATTCATCGTCCTGTTTTCAATAGCTGTCCTTTATCCTTTCTGGCAGACATTGGTCTTGTCTTTTACCGATGCGAACCAAGCATCAAGCCTTGGATTAAATATTTGGCCAGAAAGATGGATAACTGATGCCTATAAGTTTATTTTTTCTTATGAACAGATTGGTATAGCTTATATTAATACAATACTTCGAACTGTTACGGGTACGCTTTTAATTGTTGGCCTAACCATTTTGGCTGCATATCCATTGTCTAAGAGAAATCTACCTTATAGGAATACAATTACTATTTTATTTTTAATAGCTATGTTTTTTTCAGGTGGAATGATTCCCGATTACTTATTAATCAAGAACCTTGGTTTACTAGATAATCGTTTGGCATTAATCTTACCATCCGCGCTGAACGTGTTCTATGTCATCATTATGCGGAACTATTTCATGACAATTGATAAAGGGATTGAAGAATCAGCGGTCATGGACGGTGCGAATCACTTTACCATCCTATGGAAAATCATTATGCCCTTGTCTAAGCCTGTTATTGTTACAATCGCGCTTTGGGCAGCAATTGGTCACTGGAATGAATGGTTCCATGCATTAATTTATATTCAAGACGACGCGAAAACAGTATTACAAATGGTCGTTCGAGAGATGTTGGTTGATGTCAACTTGTCAGACGCAACACAGGTATCTGGTGCAGGTGGTGCAAGTTCAGAGTTACTGTTAAGTAACGTAAGGGCCGCAACTGTTATGGTGTCAATCGGACCGATTATTCTACTTTATCCATTTGCGCAAAAGTATTTTATACGCGGAATAATGATTGGATCCCTAAAAGGATAAATATGTAATGCAAATTAAAGGAGGATATCAAACAATGAGAAGGTATAAAAAATTACTAGGCTTACATTTTATTATCGGTTTGCTCATTATCGGCATTGTGGGTTGTAGCCCGAGCGAGTCTAAAGAAGAGGTAAACATGGAAGATTTACCTGAAATGGGTGACTTCTCGAAAGAGCTTACATTACATTTATCAGGTTCCTTTACTCAAGGTAAAATAGAGGATGATAACTGGGTACAAAAAAAGCTTGAGGAAATGTTTAATATCAAAATTGTAAATACAAAAAGCAATACATGGAATACAGATGAAGTTTCATTGATGGTCGCATCGGGAGACGTTCCAGATACTTTCTCTTTCACTGCGGGTAATCAGACGTCTAAACAATTATATGACGGCGGGGTAACAAGAACGATCCCAAGAGAGATGATTGAAAAATATGCACCGCTGTATTCAGAATTGATTGATGAAAATGTTCCAGGATGGGAAATGAACTTAGCGCCTGATACAGAAGATCAGTATCTCAACTTAACAGGATATCAAGGCCATACGGCGGGTATATTATGGGCCCCTACCTTCCGATTAGACTGGTTAGAGAACCTTGGCATCGATCCTCCAGGAGAGATTACACCTGTTGGAACAGAGGGCGGATTAGAAAGAATGTACTTTACAGATGGCGCGTATACGTTGGAAGAAGTGGAAAAAATTCTCCACGCATTTACTTATGATGATCCAGATGGTAACGGGAAAGATGATACTTATGGGATGTTACCTTACAATAATCAACTCCACTGGATGAATACGTTGATGGGTGCGCATGGCGTTGCAGCTGGATATAATCTAATGGAAAACGATAAATTGATAAGTGCTGAGATATCTGAGAAATATAAAGACGGACTTAAATTACTTGCTAAGTGGCAAGACATGGGCGTTGTTGACCCAGAGTGGACGACGATTGATGTAGAGACTAGCTGGGAAAAATATAAACAAGGAAAAACAGGTTACTTCACTGCACAGCGATCTTATATCGCTATGGAGGAATGGACAAAAACGAGAGCACCTCAGAATCTAATCGCATCAAATCCAGACGCGAAAATATTAGTGACTGCACCGGAGATTGGCCCGAATGGTCAGCAAGGTCAAGGGGCTTGGATGCCTGTTACCCTTTTAGGCGATGCTTTCCATATTTCTAGCAAGGTTACAGATGAAGAATTAGCTAGAATACTACAAGTTTTTGACTACATTAATCATGATGAAGATTCAAGATGGACGATATACGGAGAAGTTGGAACACATTCAGAATGGCAAGGTACACCTGAAGAGTCATCACTAATCGTGAAGGATGAGTTCCCATTTGAAGAAGGAAACATGGGGTTCAATGCTTATAACTTCAGAACTTATCCAGGTGAAAGACTGAAATGGTTAACTTCAGAAAAAACATTGGAGTTAATGGATAAATTCTTCGCTAAACCTGAGGTCGTAGAAAAAATGGCTATACGTCCATATAGATATGACTTGTTTAATGAAACAAAAGGAGAAGAACTCACAAAAAGATATAGTGGACAGTTAAATACCATTGTTGAGGAGTTCCGAATGAGAGCGATTGTTGGAGAAATAGATGTTGATAAAGAATGGGATGCTTACGTTGAAAAGTGGTTGAAAAATGGTGGAGAGCAAGTACTCGAAGAATTAGAGAAGGCACCTAAAGTATCTGATCTACTAGGCGAGTAATCCAATATTTTATCACACAGGAAAGATTTTAGTCGCTAACGTACTGTTACTATGCAGTACGTTAGCCATTACATTATAGAGAAATAGTAAATTTTCGACTTTTAGAACGAATTTCTACATAATTGATAATGTGAGGAGTTTTATGAATGAGTAATGTTAAAAAGCAAGCTGTTTTTTATCCAGACTATGCAGGTTCAAAAGCCTATCGAATACCTTCTATGATTACAACGCGAAAAGGAACTGTTATCGCGGGAATTGATGCAAGAATAGTGGATCAGCGAGATAATCCTAACCAAATCGAGATTGCGATTCGGCGCAGTGAGGATAATGGGGCGACATGGAACCCGATTCAAAAGTTAGTCGCATTTGCTGGAGAAGGATTGGACGGCGCAGCCGCGATTGACTCGGCACTTCTTGAAGATGAAATCACTGGAACACTTTTCATGCTTTATATGCATACGCCAGGTGGAATTGGGTTATGGGCAAGTGAAGCTGGAATTGGGTTTAATGCGGATGGGCAGCGTAAGCTCTTTGACAATGAAGGAAATACATATTTGTTATCTGAAGATGGACAAGTACAAGATAGCAAAGGAAATATTGTAAATTATACGGTAGACGCTGAAGGTTATGTGTTTGAATCTGGTGAACCGAGAGGGAATATTTATTATAAAAAAGGCGTGGATGCAAATGAGCGTTTACTAGAAGCTAGAACGTCATTCTTACAAGTGATTCAAAGTGAAGACGATGGGCTGACATGGTCAGAGCCAAAAGAATTGAATTTAATGGTTAAGGAAGAATGGATGCGTTTTATCGGATCGGGGCCTGGAACAGGTATTCAACTGAAGCACGGTGAAAAAGCTGGAAGACTACTGTTCCCAATTTACTATTCCAATCTATCGGGTCATATGTCATGCGCATTGATCTATAGTGATGATGCTGGAGTCACGTGGAAACGCGGCGAATCACCGAATGATGGCAGAGTAATCGATGGAGAAACGCTAGCTGCAGAAACAATTTCGGAAGAGAAGCATATGCTGACGGAATCACAAGTCATTGAATTATCGACTGGCGAACTATGCTATTACTTGAGAAATCACTTCGGACTTCAAAGAACCGCGATTGCGAAGAGTTCTGATGGTGGAGAGACTTGGGGAGAAGTAACGTTCGATGAGACTTTACTTGATCCAATCTGTCAGTCTAGTGTTGTCCTCTACCCTGATCAAGGCGATGGTAAAGATAGAGTCCTATTTTCGAATCCAGCTGATGAAAAAGTAAGGATAAAAGGAACGGTTCGTTTAAGTGAAGATGGTGGAAAAACGTGGCCGTACAGCAAGGTAATTGAAGAGGAACACTTTGGTTATTCTTGTTTAACTGTGCTTGAAAATGGTGACATAGGTGTTCTATATGAGCGTGTTTATGACTATTCAGATTGGAATAACATGGATATCCAATTCGGTACATTTACACTGGATTGGCTTAAGTCATAAAATCCTGAGTTCATATAAAGATTATGATCTAAAACATGAGACTCGTTGATAAGATTCGTGAGAGAGTGTACTTTCTCTCTCCTTCTTACGCCCAATTTTGTTTTTTTGCAGGAATTTAATGGCTATGCTTTATGTAATATAAATGAATAAAACGAGGTGTAGCAATTGTTTAAACCCGGAAGTAAGTTTATGAGATTCGGAGAATGGCTTGCGAAGCTTTTGCATGTTCAAGTTATTTGGATCTTATTTTGTTTAATTGGTCTGTTTATTGGCGGGATTTTCCCGGCAACTTTTACGATGTTCAGTATTATTAGGAAATGGATTATGAAACAAGATGATTTCCCCGTTTTTAAAACCTTTTTAAAGACTTATAAAGAGAGCTTTTTTAAGACGAACCTATTAGGTTACGGAATGATACTACTGGGCTCTAGTATTTATTATTATATTAAACTTTTTAGTTCAATTTCAATTGTATTGGTCGTCGTATCGTTACTATTTGGTCTGGTATTTTTAATGACAAGCCTATTTATAATTCCGGTTTACGTTCATTTTGATATCAGTCTTCCTGAAGTTATTAAACATGCGGGTGTTATCGCGGTATCTCATCCATTACACATACTGTTAATGGTAGTATCCCTAATAGGCTTTTGGTATTTTCTGTTTTTAGTACCAGCCATCGTACCCTTTGTCGGTTTTAGTTTCATATCTTATATATTAATGTTTATCGCAAACTCAGCCTTTACGAGTATAGAGCGAAAAGTAGCAGCGTAAAGATTTAATTTCAATGAAAATATTGGTCTATGAAGAAGAGTATAAAACACGGAGATGTATTCATATGAAAAAGACAGAAGTGATTTTCGCATCTATTAAAGGAAAGCTTATTGTCTCTTGCCAAGCTTTACCCGAAGAGCCTCTGCATAGTCCCTTTATTATGGGGAAGATGGCTTTTTCTGCAATGATGGGCGGCGCAGCAGGGATTAGAGCCAATAGCGTCGAAGATATAAGAGAGATTAAAAAGACTGTAGACTTGCCGATTATCGGCATTATAAAAGAAGTATATGAAGGTTCGGATGTCTTCATCACGCCGACCATGACAGAAATCGATCTTTTATGTGAGGAAGGCGTAGATATTATTGCGCTAGATGCGACAAAAAGGGTCAGGCCGGATGGTAAAACGATTCGTGAAGTTTTTCCTATCATTAGAGAAAAGTATCCAGATCAGCTATTTATGGCGGATTGCTCTACTTATGAGGAAGCAAAAGAAGCCTATGAACTAGGATTTGACTGCTTAGGGACGACGCTTAGCGGTTATACAGATTACACGGAAGGTACGAAGTTGCCAGATACCGCTATGTTAGCCAGGTTAGTCAAAGACTTTCCTATCCCGATTATTGCAGAGGGCGGTATTTGGACGCCAGAGGACCTCAAAACTGTCTTTGAACTAGGGGTTGATTCCGCAGTGGTTGGAACAGCCATTACAAGACCTATGGAGATTACAAAGCGATTTATCGCGGCAGTTCAGTGAAACTGTATGTAGATGGATATAAAAGTTCTAGGTGTGAAATCTCTTCAATTGCCTAGGAAAAGACTAGGAGGAGCACCCATGACAAAAGTAGATATCCTGGCATTAATACATTCGAAATATAATAACTTTACAAATACAGAAAAAAAAGTTGCGGATTACATCCTGCAAAACACAAGCAATGTAATTTATATGTCAATTACAGACCTAGCTGAAGCTTGCGGCGTTGGCGAATCCAGTGTATTCCGGTTTTGTAAGACACTAAAACTTAGAGGGTACCAAGAGTTCAAAATTGCTTTAGCTCATAATACAACTCTTGGAAATGAAATGCCGCAACTTTCTAGTCAAGTGACAATGGACGACACAGTTGACGAGTTGTCTTCTAAAATATTAGCTACCAATATAAATTCACTTACCGAAACACATAATTTAATCAACATTAAAGACGTCGAAAAAGCAGTTGACTTCATCATTAAAGCGGAACGAGTTCACTTTTTCGGTGTCGGTTCTTCTTTGATGACAGCGTTAGAAGCAAAGAATAAATTTATGCGAATTACCAACAAAACAGAATGTTCGATTGACTCCCACCTGCAAATCATGTCCGCTTCTTTAATGACAGAAGCCGAAGTCGCTGTATTAATTTCTTATTCGGGTTCCACTAAAGATACGATTGAAGTGGCGAAAATTGCTAAGGAAAGAGGCGCGAAAATCATTGCCATCACGAGGTTTTCCAAATCACCACTAACGAGCTTTGCGGATATTACGCTGCTTTGTGGAGCCAACGAGGGCCCCTTACAAGGCGGTAGCTTAACAGCAAAAATATCACAATTATACTTACTGGATCTTCTTTACACAGAGTACTTCAAACGAACAAGCGAAGTATCCAGCATTAACAAAGAACACACAGCCAACGCCGTAATTGAAAAAATGATGTGAAGTGCCTTTTTAGAAGGTACCTGTGCAAGGTGCAATTATGACAATTCACAGCGTTGGATAACAATACAAGGGGATGCCGACAAAGCTTTATGCAGTCGGTATCCCCTTTTCGTTTTATGCAATTGTAGTGAATTTACTGAGTAGTGTCTTGCACAGGTACCTAAAAAACGAAAAGCGGTACCAAAAAACTATATGGCTTTTCCGTTGAAGTCTTCAATGGTTTCGATAAACTTTTCGATGGTTGAGGTTAGGTAGGCGTTGGATCTTCTGATGAAGATTGTGTTGATTTTGCTGTATTTTTGAGGGAGGGTGTGGCATTGGATGAGTCCTTTTTCCTCCAAATGGGTAACTGCTGATCTAGGAACAAAGGTGACGCCTAGGCCAACTGTGACGCTGCTCAAAATAGTTTCTAAGGTGCCGAATTCCATTACTTTTTGTGGTTTGACGTTTTGATCTTTGTACCATCTCTCTAACCTCGCCCGGTAGCCACACCCTTCGCTAAAGCAGAGGAATGGCTCGTTTTTTAGTTGTTCCAGCGAGGTTTCTTTCGTATCGGATATTAAGACAAGCTCTTCTTTAAAAACGTCGTGTGCAACGAGGTCTGGATGCAGTTCTGTTGCCGTTACGAAAGCGCCGTCCAATTTATGATTCAAAACATCTGCTTGCAACTTTTCAGTAACTCCCGAGAACAGCGATAGATCTACGTCTTGATACTTTTTATTGTAGGCGGATAGAATATACGGCAATTGAATGACGGTTTCTACGGTGCCGATTTCTAATTTACCCGCCGGTTCTTCCCTGCTTTGAATGACTTTCTTCATTTCATTGGTCAAAGATAAGATCTTTTCGCTATAGACCAATAGCTTTTTACCTTCGGGTGTGAGTGTCATCCCCCGGTTATGTCGGTTAAACAAAGGGGTATTCAGCTCGACTTCAAGTTTTTGGATTCTGGCGGTGACGTTTGATTGGACATAGCTTAACTCCCTTGCGGCACCTGAAATCGTCCCTTTTTCCGCAACCATTTGAAAAATCTCCAAGTCTTTAAATTCCATCTCTTTCGACCCCCTTTACGCGTTATCTTTATGGTATCACAAATAACGATAGCCAGCATCATTATTGTTCGTTTTACATGATGTCTATTTTGGTGTCTAATTGAATACAGAGATAGAGATGAAGGAGACTTGGGATCCATTGAAAAACAAAGTATTGCTGGGCGCTTTCTTGTGCTTCATAGCGAGCGTGTCTTGGGGCGCGATGTTTCCGGTTGCGAATCACGCGTTCAATTATATCGACCCGTTTTATTTTACGATTTTCCGTTACATATCAGTTACAGTGATATTAGTTGTGCTTCTCCTATGGAAAGAAGGTAAACAAGCTTTTCGCTTTGAAGGGAAAGGGCTATCCTTGTTCTTCTTTGGAACGATGGCGTTTGCCGTATATAATTTACTTATTTTCTGGGGGCAAGATCTACTGGGTGATCCAGGCGTCATGATTGCATCGATCAACGAATCATTAATGCCGATGATTTCCATTGTTATCGTTTGGCTACTGAGTAGAAATCGACCACATGGCCTTACGCTATTCTTTGTATTCACCGCGTTTGTTGGTGTATCACTCGTCATTACCAATGGCGATTTCGGATCATTCCTGACTGCCACGAGTGACATTATTCCTTCGTTACTTATCTTTATAGCGGTTGTTGGCTGGGTTGTTTACACGATGGGCGGGAGTAAGTTTAGCCAGGACGGCTGGTCTGCACTACGCTTTTCAACATTAAGTTGTCTACTTGGGACAGCTGTGGCAACAGTGGTTACGATTATTTGTACATTTACCGGTTATGTAACCGTGCCGACACTGGAAACCATCAAAATTGTTAGCCCGCATATCGCATTTATGGCGATTTTCCCGGGACTCATTGCATTGCTTGGATGGAATATTGGCGTGGGGATTCTGTCGCCGTTAAACGCGCTGCTGTTCATTAACTTTGTACCTGTAACAACACTTGCAATCTCATTTATCCAAGGGAGTCCATTGACGCCTTATGATTATATTGGAACTGCATTTATTGTTTTTTCGTTGATTGCGAATAATATTTTCGTAAGAATGCGTCAGAACAATACGGCACCTCAAGTATGGAGAAGAAGATTGCGCGAAGTTCTTTCTTTATTGCAAATTAACTTAACAAAATGATAAAAGCATCTTCATCCGCGAATGAAATCTCGTGGGGAAGATGCTTTTTTAATCTATCTACCTTTATCTTCTTTGTATAGCCTGTCTGCTCTAGCTATACTAAAAGCTAGAACTATTGAAGATACAACGACGAAGAAGACCCAGTAACTATTATCATTCATCGCAAGTCCTATCCCAATAACACTCAATACGATAGCTGAAATCAATCCCGACATCGCCTTTACATCTTTCAACAATGTATAATTCATTAGTACCCCTTTCGTCCGGTGAGATTTAATTTACCAGTGCGGTTAACGCAACACGTCATTCAAACGAAGCGCTTCAATTTGCGCTTTCGTATAACCCTGCGCCAATAAAACTTCCTCAGTATGCGCCCCAAGCTGAGGGCCAACATGACTGTAAACTGGTTTTGCCGATGAAAACTTAAGCGGCGTAGCTATTTGTTTTTGTGCTCCACCGTCTGAATCCGGCACTTCAGTTATCATTCCTCGTGCACGCAGTTGCGGATGTTCGCATGCTTCAGCGAACGTTAATACCGGTTCCACGCATCCTTCGAACGTATCATCGAAAACCTCTAACCATTCTTCAAAGTCTTTGCCTAGGAATAACGCTTTTATTTCTTCTTTAAACCGATGCTGATCTTCCAGTTTTTCGCTCATCGCAAACCTGAGTAAATCCGGTTTTTGCACCGCCTTGCATAGCAAGCGCCTAAATTGCGGTTCCAGGCTTCCAACCGAAAAGTATCGACCGTCTTTTGTTTCATAATAATCATAGAAGGTGCCGCCGTTTAGGAGTAATCCCTCCGGTTTCGGTTCCACGCCGTTGACCAGATAATCTGGTCCGAACATCGCGTTCAATGCGAAAGAAGCGTCGGTCATGCTGATATCGATATGCTGCCCTTCCCCCGTTTTTTCCCGGTGAAGCGCCGCGGCTAATATGCCAATGACAGCATGCAACGATCCACCTGCAAGGTCTGCAATTTGTATGCCCATTGTTGTTGGTTTTTCACCTTTTCTTCTTGAGTAATCAAGCATGCCCGACAACGCTAAATAATTATTGTCATGACCCGGTCGATTCCGATAAGGTCCCGTTTTACCGAATCCCGTTAATGAACAATATATCAGTCGCGGATTTACTTGTTTCATTGCTTCGTAATCAAGACCGAAACGCTCCATCACCCCTGGACGAAATTGTTCGATGACGATATCGTAGTCGAGCACCAACTTCTTGACGATTTCGACCGATTCTTCCTTTTTCAGATCCAAGGCGATGGCGCTTTTGGAGCGATTTAAATGATGATGCGTTGCTGGCATACCGCTAAGTAAATCAGGTCTTGTCGATGATTCTACTTTCAAGACATCAGCGCCCATATCTGCGAACATCATCGTTGCGTAAGGTCCGGGTAATAACGTTGAAAAGTCTAGAATTTTCATACCTGATAAAATGCCGATTGCAAGTCACTCCCCCTTCACCGATTAAATCCGCTCGATTATCGTCGCGTTTGCCATGCCCATACCTTCACAAATGGCGAGTAATCCGTAGCGGGCGCCCGTGCGCTCTAGACGGTTCATAAGCGTAACTAATAGTTTGGTCCCCGTTGCACCGAGCGGGTGGCCTAACGCAATCGCACCGCCGTCTGGATTGAGTTTCTCTGGATCTGCACCGATGTCTTTTAACCAAGCAAGCGGTACTTGAGCAAATGCTTCATTGACTTCGTACGTGTCCATATCGTCGATTGTCAGCCCGGCTTTTTCGAGTACTTTTCGCGTAGCTTCAATCGGGCCTGTCAACATAAGCGTCGGATCGGATCCAACAACGCTTCTTGCTACAATTCGCGCTTTCGGTTTCAAACCGAGTTCGTCGGCTTTTTCACGTGACATGAGCAGGACTGCTGACGCACCGTCACTCATTTGGCTCGCGTTCCCCGCAGTGATGACGCCGTTTTCGTCGAAGACAGGATGTAATCCGCCGAGCACTTCCACTGTTGTGCCTTCTCGCGGCCCTTCGTCGATTGAAACGGTTGTGCTGGATCCGTCTTCTTGCTCAACGTCGACCGGCAGAATTTCATTTTCGAAATGGCCTTGTTCAATCGCATGAAATGCTTTTGTGTGGCTGTCCGCCGAGTAACGATCCAAGTCTTTCCGTGAAAACCCCCATTTTTCCACCATACGCTCTGAGGACAGGCCTTGATTAATAATCTCGTATTTTTCCGTCAGCTTCAGGCTCGGCTTAATGTCTTTCATCATTACTAGCATCGGCACGCGCGTCATATTTTCAACGCCGCCCGCGATGACGATATCCATATCTCCCGACGCAATCGCTTGAGATGCGAAATGGACGGCTTGTTGACTTGATCCGCATTGTCGGTCAATCGTGACGCCCGGGACATGTATCGGGAACCCAGCAATTAGCGCTGCAGTTCTCGCGATATTATTTCCTTGTTCGCCCATTTGTGTCACACATCCTAAAATGACATCTTCCACATCGCCCTTATCGATTCCGGCGCGCGCCACTAGCCCATCAAGCACGACAGCCGCCAGTTCATCTGGCCTGTATCCCGCGAACATGCCTTTTCTCCGTCCAACTGCTGTGCGAATCCCTTCTACAATAACAACTTCAGTCATTTTACGTACCACCCCTTTTTATCAATTAAACCCTTTACCGCGGCTGCATCCGAATTCCGCCGTCCAACCGAATAACTTCCCCGTTTACATAGCCGTTTTCAATTAAAAACAAGGCGGTCGATGCATATTCTGCTGGTGTTCCCAATCGTTTTGGAAATTCGACCATTCCTTCGAGCTTCTCAACAACGTTTTCCGGCAATCCTTCAGCCATCGGCGTTCTGAATAAACCCGGCGCAATCGTATTAATGCGGATGCCATAGGATGAAAGATCTCGCGCAATCGGCAACGTCATGCCCGCCACGCCCGCTTTACTCGCGCCATAAGCCGCCTGCCCCATTTGCCCGTCAAAGGCCGCAACAGATGCCGTATTAATAATGACGCCCCGTTCTCCATCTTCTGTCAGCGGTTCGTTTTTCGTCATCGCTTCCGCTGCCAGTCTCAATGTATTAAACGTCCCGATTAAGTTCACATCGATGACTTTTTTAAAGTTTTCTAACGGCATCGCACCCGCTCGCCCCACTGTTTTTTGCGGAGGTGCGATGCCTGCACAATTGACGCATATATGAACAGCGCCAAAAGTATCCATTGCTGTTTGGATGCCCGCTTCGACTGACGTTTCACTCGTGACATCTACGTTTGCGTACGCGACATATTCCCCTAATTCTTCGCACACTTCATTTGCTTTGGTTTCATTCAAATCGAAGATGACCACTTTAGCCCCTTTTTCAACTAAACTTCTGACGGTTCCCAGACCTAATCCAGAAGCTCCCCCAGTAACAACGGCCACTTTATCTTGAATATCCAATTTCCCACTCCCCTTTGACGGTACTTTCTGAAAATTCTATCTCGCTATAATTCTAGCAACTAATTTACTGAATTGCAATTCATTATCTGAAGAGAGCTGACTTTTATTGCGCGGAATTGGGCGGGTCTGGTGAGGACTTCGAGTGCACTAGAGAGGAATTCATGGAGTGCGCGGAATTCGCGGGGGCGAGCGAGGACTTCAGAAACGATTGGAAGGAGTTCAATCTGGCGGGCGAGGAGTTCGCCGATTGCGCGGAATTCACGCGGCCAGGAGAGGACTTCCGAACTGATTCCGCGGAATTGAGAAATTGCGCGTAGATCATAAGTGATTGGGCGGACATAAATACCAATTTTAACCGATTGGGAGGACATCATGAGCGATTGCGCGGACATCCTTCATTTGAGCGGACATAATACAGAATTGAGCGGACATAATTGTTCGTTTTATCCAATTCAGTGGACATTATCAAAGATTGCGCGGACAACATCAGATTAAATAGAAAAAAGCCCAATTCCATAAAGAATTTGGGCTCCAATATTCTATCTTTTTTCAGCATTTTCATAAGCTTCTACCAGCAAATCAACGATATGAACCGCGTCCATTTGATCCGCCAATCCTTCGCGTTCAATGCCCAGCTTCATTTGCAATAAACAACCGGGGTTGGTCGTCACAATGGTTTTTGCGTTGGTCTTTTTCGTTTGTTCCATTTTATAATCTAAGATTTGCATCGACATCTCTGACTCTACAATATTGTAAATACCCGCCGACCCACAACAATGTCCTGCGTCACGCATTTCAACATATGTAACACCTTCAATCGACTGCAGTAATTTACGCGGTTCGATAAATGTTTTCTGGCCATTTTTCAAGTGACAAGAGTCTTGATACGTGACGATTTGATTATCGAGTCGAAGTGGTAGTTTATCGAATTCAAGTTCGACTAGAATACTCGTAATGTCTTTGATTTTATCCGAAAAGGCTTGTGCGCGCTCACGCCACTCAGGATCGTCATTTAGAAGATGTCCGTAGTCCACTAGAAATGCGCCGCAACCACCGGCATTCGTAATAATATAGTCGACTTTCGCCGTTTCAAACGCTTCGATATTGCGCTTGGCCATTTCTCTCGCTCGGTCCTGCTCACCGCTATGCCCGTGCAATGCACCGCAACAGCCCTGCGTTTCCGGTACGACGATTTCGCAACCTGCAAATTGCAATAGCTTTGTCGTTGAATCATTGGTGGACATGAAAATCGTATCCATTAAACAACCTGAGAAAAAAGCGACATTTTTCTTTTGTTCTCGAAGTGGCGCAAAATGACGTTGTCTTTGTTTCATATCCTTTTTCTTAGGAACGGCAGGCAACACTTTTTCCATCGTGCGCATCGTTTCCGGGAATAAGTTTAAAATACCGACTGACCTTGTCACTTTTTGAAGACCCGAGCGTTGGTAAAATCCAAGCAAGCCGACTGCACCAATCATTCGGTTATGATATGGAAATAGATTATTAAAGAAGATACTTCGCATCGCTTTTTCTGGAAGTGATTGGTTGTTCGTTTGGTAAATGGCATCCCGCGCTTGCTCGAGTAAATGACCAAAGTTTACGCCTGATGGACAAACAGGTTCGCATGCCCGGCATCCTAGACACAAATCGATCGACCGTTTAACATCTTCATCCGGCTCAATGAGTCCATCCACGACACCTTTCATCAAGGCGATTCTTCCGCGCGGCGAATTAATCTCTTTCTTTCCAGATTCAATATAAGTCGGACAGCTGGGTAGGCAAAAACCGCAGCGCGTACAATTCATCAGTTCATTGTAATCCATTTTCTCTTTAAAACTTTGCTGAATTCGTTCTTTCTCCTTCGTGCTCATCATCTCAAATCACCACCCGATTGCGTTCGGACTCCGAGAATACCTTACCCGGGTTCATAATGTGGTTCGGGTCAATTGCGTTTTTTATACCACGCAACACATCGACCCCAGCCTCCCCTATTTTCAAATGCAAATAAGGTAATTTCATCGCACCGACACCATGTTCCCCGGTAATTGTTCCCCCGAGTTCGATTGCTTTATGAAAGATTTCTTCAAATGCTTTTTCCACAAGCGCCATCTCTTCTTCATTTCGCGCATCCGTCAAACAGGTTGGGTGAAGATTCCCGTCCCCTGCATGTCCAAATGTGCAAATCGTAAGCTGATACTTTTCGGCGATCGCTTCGATTTCACGTACCATTTCTGCGATTCTAGAACGTGGGACCGTTGCATCTTCAAGAATCGTTGTTGGCTTCACTCTGGATAGCGCAGATAACGCCGTCCGTCTCGCGCTTGTTAATGCTTCGGCTTCTGCATCTGTTTGCGCCACTTGCACATCAACGGCATTGGTCAACCTACAAATTTCTTCGATTCTTGCCATATCTCGCTCGACTACTTCCGGTGGTCCATCTTGCTCGATTAACAATACCGCACCTACATCCGTCGGGAGACCGATTTGCGCGAAGTCTTCAACGACTCTCACTGTTTGTTGATCTAAAAATTCTAGCGTTGCCGGGATAATACGATTTGCGATAATCGCTGAAACGGCTTCAGCCGACGTTTCCAAGTCATCAAAGAGCGCAAGCATCGTCCGCTTCGTTTCCGGCTTTGGAATTAATTTCAACGTCGCGGCCGTCACGACACCGAGCGTTCCCTCCGAACCAACAAATAATCTCGTCAAATCATAGCCTGCAACGTCTTTGGCCAACTTACCGCCTGTTTGAATGATTTCACCATTCGGCAATACAATTTCTAGCCCCATGACATAATCTCTTGTCACACCGTATTTTAACCCGCGCAACCCGCCGGCATTTTCGCTAATATTGCCGCCGATTGTTGATATATGCATGGACCCTGGATCTGGAGGATAAAACAAGCCTTTTTCTTCAGCGGCAGCGATAATATGAGAAGTGATGACCCCCGGTTGAACCGTCATCGTTAAATTCTCTTCATCTATTTCTATGATTCTATCCATATGTTTAAATAGCAGAACAACCCCGCCTTGCAATGGCGTTGTGCCTGCGCTTAAATTCGTACCGGATCCTCTTGGAACAATGGGTATTTTATGTTCGTTGCAAAGCTTGACCACTGCGGCGACTTCATGCGCATTTCTAGGCGAAATAATGCAATGAGGCATCGCCTGAAATCCGGGCGTCGCGTCGTATGAGTAGGCAAGCAACGTCGCCTGATCGTCCTCGACATTTTCTTTGCCAACAAATTCTTCAAACTGTGATTTTATAGTTTCAGAGATCATTGTCATTCTCCTTCTATTTGTCGTCCACAACAATATATGTAGCTTCTACAGGTCCATGTACACCGACAATGAGGTTCATCTCTATGTCCGCGCTATTACTCGGCCCTGAGATAAAACTAACACATGACGCAACTTCACGCCCTCTTTTATTCGCTTCATGGATTTGTTTCACCGCTTGCGTCATCCGCGGAACGAGTGTGCTTTTCGGAATGACAACAACATGAACTCTCGGAAGCAAACTAATCGAACGCCCATTGTCCTTGTCGTTAAACAACGTAATCGTGCCGGATTCCGCGAGCGTGATTTCACTAAACGTAATTCCGATATCGGCTTGCTCAGCGAACACTTGGTTTTCTGTTCCGATTGCCGAATCCCACAGGCGAACGTCGACGCCTTCTTGTTTAAGGTCGTCAAAAACAACGTCCAAACCGTATTCTTTATTCCGGCGGTCATTCGCCGCGAGCACTTTGTTTCCATCATGCGCTTTTATCGTCGATTTGAGCACGTCCGATAATCCAGCAAAATCCGTCCGTTTGAAATTCGTATGAATGACTTTGCATTGTTCCGCCAACACATCGACCAATTCATCTTGCGAAAACCCGGCGTAAACGTCCCACTGTGCACTGAGACTCCATTTCGGTCTCTCCACGCCTGTCGTTCTGCGGGGTCTTCCAAGCGTATTGGCCAAGTTATCTAAAAAACGATCACGATTTTGAATGGTCATTTCGATTTGCCTCCTTTTTCACGTTCTTTAAACCACGAACGAAACGTTTGTTGACTAGGAGCAGGAAAATCGCGCTGCGCTGTCCAATTTTTCAATGGACCAGGACCATTTGTAATCGTTTCATCCTTCGTCCACGGTTTTAATGCCGTACGCGCCAACTTCGAACTTAGTTTATAAGCAGCTGGGTGGGTTGACCACTTCACAAAACCATTCATCGCAATCTTTTCAGACGTCGGTGCCATATTTTTCTCAACCATAATCTCCCGATGGCGAATTAACTGCTCATGGAGCGGGATTTTCACAGGACATACATCCGTACATGCAGCACACAACGTAGACGCATGCGGAAGCTCTTTATGATTTTCATAGCCATCCAATAAAGGCGTTAAAACCGCGCCAATCGGACCCGGATAAATCGAACCGTATGCATGACCACCGATATGTCGATACACCGGGCACACGTTAATGCAAGCCGCACAACGAATACAGTGTAGCGCCGATTGGAATTCAGTGCCTAAAATTTTAGATCTACCGTTATCAACGATGACTAAATGGAACTCTTCAGGTCCATCAATTTCGCCTGCCAAACGCGTACCAGTAATTCCTGTAATGTAGCTCGTAAGTTTTTGACCAACCGCAGACCTTGTTAACAAACTCACTAACACATCTAACTCTTCCCATGTTGGTACGATTCGTTCAAGCCCCATAACGGAAATTTGCGTATCAGGTAACGTCGTCGCCAGACGCGCGTTTCCTTCATTCGTCACGAACGTGACCGCACCTGATTCAGCTACTGCAAAGTTACAACCCGTAATCCCGATATCAGCCGACAAAAAGTCTTTTCTTAATTCTTCACGTGCAAATAAACCAAGTTCCTCAGGCGTATTCGATTTATCATAGCCTCTTTTATTGGTAAAGGTATCTTTTATTTGGTCTCTATTCAAATGGATTGCTGGTGCTACAATATGGGACGGTACATCACCTTCTAATTGTAAAATCCATTCACCCAAGTCCGTTTCAATGACTTCCGAACCGGCTTCTTCCAACGCTTTGTTTAAACCAATTTCTTCTGTCACCATCGATTTGGACTTCACGACTTTTTTGCCGTTCTTCTTTTTTATCACTTCTTTAATATATTCATTGGCCTCATCCGCAGTTTCAGCGAAAAACACATGCCCGCCGCGCTTTGAAACATTATCGCTCAATTGTTGCAAGTAGTAATCAATGTTTTCCAACGTATGCGAACGTATTTCTTCTCCTAGACTGCGCCAATCTTCCCAGTTTCCTAATTCATCCGCCGCAATCCCTCGTCGACCTCTGAATCGACCTTGGGCAGTAGCAACTGAATTCAACATAAAATCATTTTCGATTCCTTCTTGAACTCTCGTTTCAAAGGAAGGATTTCCGATACGTATACCCATCTAAATCACCCCTTCACTTCACCGTATTTAATATTTCAGCAAGATGAACGACTTTCACATTTCGTCCTTCTCTTGATAAGCGTCCTCCGATATTCATCAAACAAGCCATATCTCCGCCGACCAAATACTCCGCTTCTGTTTCCATGACATGATCCGCTTTTTCCTGAACCATTTGCCCGGAAATCACCGAATTTTTAACAGCAAACGTCCCACCAAATCCACAACAATCTTCACCATGCGGCAGTTCAACGAGGTCGACGCCTTCGACATGTTGTAGCAATTGAACAGGCGCTTCTTTCACACCTAAAATACGCGTCATATGACAAGATGGATGATACGTCACTCTTCCTTTGAACGTGGAACCGACATCGACTATTCCCAACACATCCACTAAAAACTGTGTCAGTTCAAATGTTTTTGCAGCAAGCTTTCTCGCTTCTTCTTCCCATTCAGGATCACCACGGAAGATTGCCTCATAGCCTCGTAACATCGCGACACAAGAACCAGACGGCCCGACAACATATTCTGAATCCCGGAAAACCTTCATCATATGTTTCATGGTTTTTTTCGTGTTTTCCAAATACCCGCTATTATAAGCTGGTTGACCGCAACAGGTTTGCGTATCTGGAAAATCGACTTCGCATCCAAACCGTTCCAACACTTCGACCGTGTCTTTTCCAACATTCGACGTCATAATATCCGCCATACATGTTATAAACAAAGAAACTTTCATCTCGTTCACCCCTACTATTCTCTAAACTTCATATACTTTTCCAATGACTTTTCAACATTCGTTAAATGGACCAACATACATTGGTAAGCCTCTTCTGGCTCTCTCGCTTTAATCGCGTCATAAATCATTTGGTGTTCGTTAATGAGCGAAACCGTTTTTTGCTCCGTATAAATTAACACTTCTCGCGTCTCTTTTAATACACTGACCATCACTTCAGAGACTGACCGCATTAAATGAATGAGAATATCATTATGTGTGGCATTCGCAATCGCCATGTGAAAGCGCATATCCGCGTCTTCACCAATTTCACCATTTAATTGTGCTTGTTTCATCGCTTCAATCGCTTCTTTAAGCGGGATTAAATCTTCCTCATTATGATAGCGTGCTGCTGATCTCGCGGCCCCTGCTTCAAGAATTTTACGTACCTCATATAATTCTTTGATGTCATCTCTTTTCATTAATAAGCCTGCATTCACAGGCAAAGCAAAGTTCGAAGCATCAAATTGCGTGATATATGTCCCTTCGCCTTGCCGCATAACCACTAATCCCATCGCCCGCAAACCACTCAACGCTTCTCTAACCGCTGAACGACTCACATCAAAACTTTTAGCTAATTGCTCTACGGAATCTATTTTATCGCCAGGCTTTAACTCGCCATTTTTTATCATGTTTATCAGTGCGTCTGCAACTTCTTCATATATTTTCTTTATTTGGATACGTCTGTTTCCCATAATTTTCTCTCCCAATCTAGCAAACTATTCCTACTTTAAACTTTACTGGATAGAAACGCATATTGAAAGAGACGATTGGATTCATCACATGAACCAAAGAATGACAAACCCGCCTACTCCCGCCAATATACAATAAAGTAAGGAAGGGATAATTGTCTTTCGTATAATATCCCCTTCTTTCCCCGACAACCCAACGACAGCCGAAGCAGCTACAACGTTATGGACACAAATCATATTCCCCGCAGCAGCCCCGATTATTTGACCTGCTAAGATCACATTTGTACTCAGTCCGGTTTGCTGAGCGATACTAAACTGAACCGGTGAAAAGGTCAAAGTCGATACGGTTGCACTTCCTGTGATGAACGCACCCAATGCCCCAAGGAACGGTGCCACAAAAACCCATACAGGACCGAAAGTACTCGCCAATGCTTCTGCAATATATTGCGGCATACTGATTAGATCGTTCACGTTCATCCCAGAATTCGTAAAGACTTGCACTAAAGCAAGTGTGAATAATAACGCGAAACTTGCAGTCTTAATCGAGATTAATGAATCTTTACTCGCTTTTGTAAAGCTGCTAAACGATTTTCGTTGGATAAGAACCGCTAGAATTGCTGCTAATACAAGAATCGTCCCCGGCGAATATAAAACTTCCCATCCCGATGTCACACCCTCGACACCAATGACATTGCGCCAAGTTAAATCGACTGCAGATTGAGCAAAGTCTTTAATTGCCGGAACAATTCGCGTCAACAACAATAATCCGACGACAACAAGGTACGGAGACCAGGCTGTCAGTAAACTCATTTTCGACTTTTCCGTTTTTAATTCAAACCCGTCGCGTAGCGCATCCTTCCATTCTGTCTTCGGCATTAGAAAACCAGCTTTTGCCGTTCCCGCCGCAAGAATTAACCCTGTTAACGAGGCTAAAATAGACACAAACTCCGGACCGAAAAGTGTTGCGTATAAAAACGCAGATGATGTATAACCAATTCCGATAAGGAGTGCCCATGGCAATAACGCGATTGCATCCGACAAACCTTTCTTTTTACCGAATAAAACAGTTAAAATAACTATTAGAATGAACGGGATAAATGTTCCGGCGAAAAAGTCTAGCATCGTTATTTTCTTCGCCACTTCATGATAAAGCGCCAAGTCAGCCCCCGGAAGATTACTCAATCCCACAACGACCGGGGTCCCAACTGCACCAAACGGGACAGCAGAACTATCTGCAATCAAAGCTAAAACCGCCGCCGCCATCGGATGAAACCCTAACGCGAACATCAATGGACCCACAACTGCAGCAGGCGTTCCAAATCCCGCAGCACCTTCTATCAAAGCGCCAAATAAAAATGCAACAATCACGACCTGCACACGCATATCACCTGAAATACTTTGAAACCCTTGGTTAATACGCGCGACCGCGCCTGTATTCGTAAGCGTGTTTAATAATACAACCGCTCCAAATAATATTAATAGAATGGTTAACGCCTTATGTCCACCTTGCAATATCGACGCTAAAATGATTTTACCTTCCATGCCCCAAACCGTGAACCCTAATATAATGACGATAATCGAACTGAAAAACATACCTTTTAACGCTGACATTCTTAAGATGACTAAAAAAAATAACGGTCCAATAATTGCTGTAAGTGCAACAAGTAATAACAAACCAATTCCCCCTTTTACAAATCCCTGTCGTAAGGTCATCTGATGACTTAGAATAAAACTCTCTCTCTTTGGAGGATTATTCAAGTAATCCATGTAATCGCTTTCACATTTGACTGTTAGTGTACCGCAATTTAGGAACGCTGACAATGTTTTTTGTTATTTTCGTGAATTCTAACATCCATGGTCGGAAATTATTTCAGGCGAAAAAAACCCCACTTCTCAGTGAGGTTGTCATTCTTTATTCTCTCTCGACTGGCATCGAGCAACACCTAAAGGATCCGCCTGACTTGATAATTTCGGAAAAGTCGACTTCGATGACATTGAAACCGAAGTCTCTAATTTTCTTATTCACATCCGTATTTTGAGGCAAGCTGAACACTTTTTTATCCCCTATTGAAAGGACATTCGTGCCCAACGAAAATTGTTCTTCTTCGGAAACTTCGATCAGCGTATATCTGTCAGCAAGCATATGAATTGTTTCTTCGTCCAATGCCTTCGGGAAAATGAGCGCGACACTTGGTGAAAGAATGTTAAATACACAATCCAAGTGCAAGTACTTTTCGTTAAATGGAATTGGCATCACTTCATGATCAGGAAGTTTTTCTGACAACTTGCGAACCGCATCCATACTCGTTCGGCTACTAATTCCAACAAATACAGTTTGACGGTCAATAATGACGTCGCCGCCTTCTATTTTGTTCGTGCGCAGTTTATTATATAATGTATTCGTAGATTGCAACCACTTTTCAAGCGTTTTTTCTTCACCCTCGCGAATCTCGCTTCCCATTTCAGCAATGAAGATATCATCGCCTAACGTAAAACCGATATCGCGTGTAAAAACTTGTTCCGGAAATTGTTCCGATGCCGGTAATCGAATGACTTCGATATCGTGCTCTTCCAGTTTTTCGATAAATGCCTGATGTTGTTTTTTAGCAATGTTTTTATTTATATTCTCATCTTTATATTGTTCCTGAACCTCATTGATTACTTCTTGAATTTCCATATACTTCGGCTCGCAAACAATCACGCGTTGTAACGTGTCATATTCGCTACGACAGCCTGTAGATGTATTCGGTTCAGCTTCTTGTGGGGGTTTCATTTTGAGTTTCCTCCGATTAATTTATATTTGTCCATTTATAGGAATTCCCTATTCTTTAATTTCCAAACACATTACGCCGAAATCGTTTCATTTTCGGCTCCATGGGTACTAATAAAATAACAGCGAAGTATACTTATGTATTGGAGGCAGATTATGATTAATAGAGGTAAGGAGTTACTCGAAAAAAAGGACTTCGAAACGAGAGATGATTTACCCGATTGGCTGATCAATGAATATCAAACGTTTCATAATATCGTGACCGATAAAACGTTTCCTTGCTACTTTGGCATGGCTGGAGAATTAGGCGGCGAATTGCGATACGGCTATGTGACACAAGACGATTGGTCAAATTTACCGAATATCTTAACATCATTCTTAGCCCTTTTTGATAATCCGAAGCATAAAAGGCATGGGCTTTTCGTTTTTGTCGAACCATTCGAGGCCGAGGGATCTATTGAAGACTACCGGAAACAATTTTGGGACATCTTGCAATATTTGCATGATTCTGATGAAGTCGAGTGGCCGGCGGATAGCCCGCGCGACCCGGAACATTATTTATGGGATTTCCGATTCCACGGTGAGCCGATATTCGCATTCGGCAATGCGCCGGCTTACAAACAGCGAAAAACCCGGCATTTGGGAAATTCTATGGTCATCGGTTTCCAACCACGAAAAATCTTCGAAGGCTTAAAAGGCACGGAAAAAGGCGGGATCATGTCACGGGAAAAAGTGCGCGCACGCGTCGAAGTGTGGGATCAATTACCGAAACACCCAGACATCAGTCATTTTGGCGACCCTACGCATAATGAATGGAAGCAATTTTTTATCGGAGATGATAGTGAACCTATCATTGGAATATGTCCGTTTTTGCATAAGGAAATGAAGTGAAAGCCGTCTGAGATGGGCGGCTTTTTTGTTGGGGGTGATTTGCTTGCAGTTGGGGACGGTTTGCTTGCACTCCGCTGGGTTTTGCTTGCAGTTGACCATGGTTTGCTTGCACAGTTGCGGCATTTGCTTGCACTTAAACAGATTTGCTTGCAAGTCGGTACTTTGTACCTGCGGAGTAGGAAGTTTTTCATTTAAATCTGTGAGCATCTAACGTAAAAAAAGACTAAAACCGTTGATTGGTTTTAGCCCATTTTATTTCAAGCTTTTAATACCCCTAAAATGAATTGCTCTTTATAATTCGTATAATCATCCATATTCCCGGATTCATGCTGAATAAAACTTGACTTTACTTTCTCATATTCTTCTCTCAACGCCTGTGAAGCATTAAGTTTATCTCGGAATGAAATTAAATCATTCCACTTTCCACCTTGATAATCCACCATGTGAATAATATGCGTTTTGACATCAAACGTCTCATTATTATCGAATTTGGCTAAGACGATTTCATTTTCTAGCACGACACGAAGTCGATAAAAACTAATTTCTTGTAGACTTTTAAAAATGTGGGAAGGAATATTATTTATATCATCGACACCTATCGCAACATCTATCATTGGTTTTGCTTTAATCCCTTTGATTGACGTGCTGCCTATATGTTCAATGCGATTAACGTCTATACTAGTAGCTTTATGGATTTCCTGTTGCGTTTTTAAGAATTCATCTTCCCAGCCAACTTGCGGTTCAACTAATTTTATTTCCCCTTTTCCCAATCCTAAAATCACTTTGGAACTCCCCCAATTCCTTTGTCTATTTTTGTCGATTTCCCGGGAAATGCGCTAAATTATTTT
Organism: Sporosarcina sp. 6E9; assembly: GCF_017921835.1. Lineage (NCBI taxonomy): Bacteria > Bacillati > Bacillota > Bacilli > Caryophanales > Caryophanaceae > Sporosarcina > Sporosarcina sp. 6E9. Next base: position 40,098 of record NZ_JAGEMN010000005.1, read on the forward strand.
CCGCCCATCTTATAATACAGATCCATTTCGGCTTGCGGCACCATGCCGCCACCCGTTGCCCAGACGATATGCGTCGCATTTGGTGAATTAGCATCCTCACTATTTCCCCGAATCGCATTTACAGGTCCAATCATTCCCGCCAATGCAGAAGGTTCGAGTTGAATGCCTTCTGAATCTACGAGCGTTTTTAAAAGCTTGAAAAGTTCTTCATCTTGAACAGTATATATCCCGGACAATAACGGCTCCATCGTTTTACCCGCGTGGTGTGAAGGTCTGCCTACCGCAAGGCCATCTGCCGCCGTCAAATTACTGAGGCCGAAGTCTTGAACAGAAACTTTTTCGTGCAGTCTTGTCATCATTCCCAACAGGACAGACGGTGAGTGCGTTGGTTCCGCGAAAAAACATTGCACATTGTCGCCGAATATAAGCTTCAACCCGAATGCTACACCGCCGGGACTCCCGCCGACTCCACAAGGCAAGTAAACAAATAACGGATTCTCATCATCGACGATAGTTCCGCTTTCTTTCAATTGGGAGGCAATACGCTCACCCGCAACCGCGTAACCGAAAAATAAATCATAGGAGTTTTCATCATCGATAAAATAACATGTCGGATCCGCTTCTGCCAGTCGACGCCCTTCATTAATCGCAACACTGAAATCATCAGGATACTCGACAACAATGACGCCTTTTTCGCGTAGCAGATTCTTCTTCCACTGCTTTGCGTCCGCGGACATATGAACCGTCACGTTGAATCCGAGTTTCGCGCTCATAATTCCGATGCTCAGGCCAAGATTTCCCGTAGAACCAACAGCGATTTTATGTTTTGCAAATAAGTCTTTGAATTCCTGTCCTGCCATTATCGCGTAGTCATCTTCTTTTGTTAGCAGTCCGTTTTCTAATGCAAGGGTTTCTGCATGTTTAAGCACTTCATATATCCCGCCGCGCGATTTAATGGAACCTGATATCGGCATTGCGTTATCTTGTTTTAACAGCAGTTCGCCTGGAATCTTCACCCCGTACTTCTGTTCAAGTTCTTTTTTCATGTTTGGTATCGCAGTCAACGGCGATTCAAGAATCCCGTTCGATACTTTAGTTTCAGGAAAAACAAGTTGAATATATGGGGCAAAACGTTTTAATCGTTCGGAAGCATCTTTCACATCCGCTGCCGTCACAGTCACCTTGTTAAGTCCTTTTTCAGTTGTTTCCAGCAAGGGATTTTCCCAAAAGACTTCTTCCTCGTTCATGATGTTCCCGATTAGCGGCAACTTTTCTTTCCACTTATTCGTATCGATTGCGCTCATGGTCTCGCTCCCTTTTCAGAATGATCTATGATTAGTATACCATTCTGAGCGATTTGCAATCTTGTTCCGGCTATTTATTGATTCAAAACAAATTGAGCAATCAGCTCTTCAGTCAGTTGAAACTTGGGATTTGTCTTATCATTTCCGCTTGCCTCAACATCCATCACGACAGAAATAATGCGCCGCCCGTCGAAAACGCCCGTGCTTGCAAAACAAGGTCCGGCCATTTCCGTATAACCTGTCTTCAAGCCGTCTATTCCCTGCACCGCCATCGGCATGCCAGGCAACATTGAATTCGTACTCCAAAGCTGAGTGCCATCAGTCGTTGTGAAATTCGTTATGTACGTGAAATCAAGTACTTCTGGATGGTTGGCAATCAATTTCTGAGCAATCATTGAAACGTCTTTCGCAGAAGAAAGGTTTGTTTCGTCCTTACTTTTTCCAACATAATCTCCATCAAGGCCACTCGCGTTATAAAAGGTTGTCTTCTTAAGCTTAAAAGCCTTTGCTTGCTCATTCATGAGCGTAACAAAAGCCTCTTCAGATCCGCTCACCATTTCAGCAAGCGCAATTGCTGCGTCATTTGCGGAACTCACGGTCATCGCAGTAAAAAGCTCTTTCACGGTATATGTACGGTTATTTGCCATCCCCAATCTCACAACAACCGATTCGCTGGTCATTTCACGAACATACTCACTCGGACTGTAGTCGCTATCCCAATACAATGAACCATTTTGAATCGCATTCAACACCAAATATTGTGTCATCATTTTCGACATACTCGCGATTGGCAGCGATGCAGTACTATTTTCCTCGTACAAAACCTTCCCCGTTTCCGCGTCGATTAAAATAATCGCTTCAGCACCCACACCAAATTCATGGGCTTCAGTCGTCGAGTTATTATTTTTGAAAACAAATGTCAGGCTAATGATTAATAAGAGCGCAATAAATAAAAACCTTTTCATATTCAACACACCTCTTCAATTATTCGTTACCCCTACCATAACCGATGAAACTGAAGAAACTCCCAGTTAATTCATGAAGAATTTCTTAAGAAATAAGAAAAGCCCCTTTCAGTTGAACGAAAAGGAACTTTTCATGATTTGCTCTTATCATATAATTCATTATAATGACTACGAATTAGAACTAAAATAAATATAGGGATTAAAAAAGCTTTTTCAGAGAGCAGGCCATTCGCCGATGAATCATCGATTATAAGACTTACGATCGAAGCAATAATCATAACCACAGTTAAAGTATTAAACATCCGTTTCTTTTTCGAAAAATATGCTTTATTAAATTCAATCACTAAATATACGACTCCAAAAACAAGTGTAATAATACGAGTGATAAATAAATTTTCATATTGAAGAAAAAAAGTTGCCAATAATAATAGAAGAGTTAATACACTTAGTGTTACAGAAAATATAGAAACACGATATTCTTTCATGACAAACTCTCCTAAGAATAGATTGATTAATTTCCATAATCCATTACATTCAACTTTACCAGTTTCTTCAACCAATGGATATACATTAATCAATTAATTCAAACCTCTCTACTGTTCCTATTGAAGCTAGTTGATTGGAGTGGAACTCAACGGCCATAGTCTCTTACTATCTCATAACAAACCAAATCAAAATTAGGATGACCCCAAAACCCACCCATAAAAGAGATAACATCTTCTCACGTTTCCTCTTATCTTTCATCCCCCGCGTCAAATATCGAATAATTAATTCAGCCACTATCGCAAATACAATGATCAATAACCAAGTCACGTCTAACTCCCCCTATTCATAACTAATTTTAGCATAACTCTTTTCACACACCCCCGTCATCCAATCCGAATACACTACTGTAATAAGTTAAAATTGGTGGTGAATTCGATGGAATTAGCAACAATTCTAGCTGGCCCAATATTACGAAGAGTAGACACGAAATCGGTCACAATTTGGATTGCGACCAGTCGCCCCTTCGAGATTGATGCAGCCATTTATATGATTAACGAACGGCTTACATTACCCGTACTAACAAATACAACCTCAATTCGCGCAGGGAAAAACCTAATCATTCACCTCGTAGAAATTGCCGGGTCTTTCCCCAAGGACACTTTACTCGGCTATAACCTTCATTTCAAAGACGAGGATGACATCCACGACTTAACGAGCCTTGGTTTAATTTCCGACAATGAAAAACTGTCCATCGCCTATGACGATATTCCTTACCCATCCTTTTTCATTCCCGCGAATACCACTTCCAACTTCCTTTATGCATCATGTAGAAAATTACACGGTAAGGGTGGTGATTCACTTGTAGCCGGGGATAAAACGATTTGGAACGCACCCAGAAACTTGGGAAATCGACCGAGTTCGCTATTTTTACTTGGCGATCAAATCTATGCGGATGATGTGGCGGATCCACTTTTCCCGGTGATTCAATCAGTTGTGGAAGGCCTCGCAATTGAAGATGAAAATTTAGTGCAAGTAGAAGCCCGTCTGGCCGACTATCCTTTTAATGAATTAATGCAGAAAGTGAACGGTCGTCAATTCGGCATGGAACAGTTTTGTCAGTTTACATCAGCTAGTATGAGCAATCATTTAATGACATTTGGTGAGTATGCCGCAATGTATCTATTGTCATGGGGGCCTGGTTTATGGGAAACGGCTTATATTCCAACATTTGAGGAAGTCGTGGAAAAAGGAAATTATCACTTTTTCTTCCCCAATGATGATACCGAAATGGCAAAATGCGAGAAAAGATATAATCGGCAAACGGAGGACCTACTTCAAACCATCGGAAATCTGCACCAGGTTCGCAGACTACTAGCGAACGTGCCAACGTATATGATTTTCGATGACCACGATGTCACGGATGATTGGAATTTATCTCGCAAATGGAATGATCGTGTTTCGCGGTCACCTTTAGGCAAACACGTAATTGCAAACGGATTATGTGCCTACTGGGCTTTTCAAGGCTGGGGCAATGAACCACAACGGTTCGAGGAGGCGTTCCTACAGTCGATGGAAAATCATTTAGACAGGTTCGTTGCCGGCACACCCGCTTATGAAGAGTGGTTCCGACAGCTTTGGACATTTAGGCATTGGCATTTTGTCGCGCCGACCAAACCCGCTGCGCTATTTCTCGATACACGGACAATGCGGTCCTTTGATGACGCGCCGCAACCTGTGAAAGTCGGTTGGATGTTCAAGGAAAATGTTCAAGCACCAAGATTGATTGGTCCGAAAGGTTGGCGATTGATAGCTAGAACGCTTTCTTTGTCGGGTTGGAAAAGGAGAGACCCTTTAATTATTATTTCGCCAACGCCGTTGTACGGCATGGGCTTGATTGAATCAGTGCTTCACGCCTATGTCTATCCCCTACGAGCCATTGGCATACCTGTTCATGAAATGCTCGATTTTGAAGCTTGGAAATATAACGGAAGAGGGTTCAGCGATTTTATCCGCTATATTTTTAAATGGCGACCTTCCCAATGCATCATTTTGTCTGGGGACGTTCATTACGCTTCTGCGGTAAAGTCTCAAGTCAAATCCAAAAACGGGCGGACTATGGAAATAATCCAGTTTACGAGCAGCCCATCAAATAATATGAGTTTTACCGGAGCCTGGGGTTTTCTGATGAAGTCCGCACTTTGGTGGAATACGCAAAAACGCAAAAGGAAAAAGATTTTACGGCACTGCGATGATTCATTCACCATCGTGAACGAAGGGTGCAATGGAAATAGTTGCCCGGAATGGCAAGAAGAACTCCGTTATTTATCGACAAACAAAGGCTCCATTGTTGAGACGAAAAACAATATCGGGCTTTTATCAATCATAAACGGAACGATTGAAAATTCCTTGCTTCAAATAAAAGACGAAAAAATACAGACTAAAAAGTATAAAGATTAAACAAAACTCCGCCATATAATCGGCGGAGTTTTTCACTTATAAATTTGTCCTTACACCCCATAGTTCGGGAAAAAACTGATGATCGAGGACCGATTTCAAATAGCTCACGCCCGCTGAACCACCAGTCCCTTTTTTAAATCCAATAATTCGTTCCACCGTTTTCATATGACGAAAACGCCATTGTTGATGGCTATCTTCAATGTCGACCAACTTCTCGGCGAGTTGATATAAATCCCAATATCCTTCTACATTTTGGTAAACTTCCAACCAAGCAGCCGCGACAGATGAATCTCCTTTGTACGTGATTGAAAAGTCTCGATTTAATAACTCCGGGTTAATAGAAAATCCAGCTTTCGCGAGTGCCTGAATCGATACATCGTAAATACTCGGCGCTTTAAAGGCCGCTTCAAGTTCTTCGGCAAGTTTTGGGTCTTTCTCATAGATTTTCAAGATATGCGGTTGCTTAAAGCCTAGCGCGAATTCAATCAGTCTATTTTGGTAGGATTGGAAACCAGATGCGCGGCCTAAACTATCTCGAAACTCCATGTATTCCGCCGGCGTTAACGTCGCCAAAACGTCCCAAGCTTGAATGATTTGCGTTTGAATGCGCGAAACCCGCGCAAGCATTTTAAACGCTTCAGGCAACTCATCCTTTTCAATGGACTCGATTGCAGCATGAAGTTCGTGCAAAATGAGTTTCATCCATAGTTCACTCACTTGGTGAATGACAATAAATAACATCTCATCGTGATGCCCGGAAAGTCGTGTCTGACTGGATAACACTTTGTCGAGATTCAAATACTCGCCGTACGTCATCTGTTCTTTAAAATCCATGTAAATTCCTTTGTCATCCATTTTCACGCACTCCTTCAATCGGTTTTAAGACTGCACGGACTGGACTACCGTCAGCATCCGCTAACGGAAGTGGCAGCGCAATTAATTGGTAATCGCCTGGCTCGACAGTTTCTAGTACGATATTTTCCAAAATCATCACACCATGATTGTTTAACGAATGATGGGCATCCAATACTTTGCTCGTTTCCGGATCGACCGACGGCGTATCCACACCAATAAGACGAACGCCGCGTGCTTTTAACAATGGGCCAATATCCGCACGTAAATAAGGGAAGACTTCCGGAAAAACAGAAAAACTTGAGCGACGCCCCGTTTTCAATAAAATCCGTTTCGCACCGCCGAAATCGATGTTTTCCAATTCCGCCTGGCCAATACTTTCGTGTCCTGTAACGTCAATGACTCTTGCTCGGCCGATATACACATCTAGTGGCAGATCAAGCACTTTCAAGCCATCGTTGTCAAAATGAAAGGGTGCGTCGATATGCGTCCCCATATGCATGCTTGTCGTCATTTTCCCGATATTCACCGACCCCGTGTCAGCCTTCTTAAACGCTACTTCGTAAGTAAACGGCGTGTCTCCTGGCCATTCGGCAATGCCATTTTGAAGCGGTTGAGAAATATCAATCCATTCCTTCGTCATGCAACAACGCCCCTTTTGTTCTCGAATTTCTCATAGCGTTTTTCATCCATTATATTTTTCAGTTTCTGGACTGTATGCCAAACATCTTCAAATGAATTATAAAGCGCAACAGGTGCCAGCCGAACGCCATTTGGCGCTCGAAAATCCGGAATTACGCCGACTTCTTTTAATGCACTGCAAATTCGGGCTGCTTCCTTATGTTCAAGCAAAATATGACCGCCGCGCGTTTCATCAACTGGACTTCCAATTGTAAACCCCTCACCATCAAGTTCTATACGTATTAATTCCATCAGGTAGTTCGTCAATTGAAGCGATTTTTCACGCACACGCTTGATCCCGACTTCTTCAAACAGTTCGAGCGCGCCAATAATAGGCGCCAAACTGAGGACATGCGGTGTGCCGATTTGAAAAGCACCCGCATCTAGTGCTGGATCCATCTGGTGATCCATGTCAAACTGCGATTCTTTTTTAGAACCGAACCAGCCGGAAAGTCCCGGCACGTTTCCAAAGTTTTTCTCGTGAACGAACAATCCGCCAACAGAACCCGGTCCACCGTTCAAATGTTTATACGTGCACCAGAACGCAAAGTCTGCGCCCCAATCATGAAGGGAATGTTCAATTGCGCCGACTGAATGGCATAAATCGAACCCGATTGGAATTCCTCGTTCATTCGCTGCAGCCGTTAATCGTTTCATATCGAGAATTTGTCCGCTTCGGTACAACACTGACGGCAAGACGATTAGCGCAATGTCGTCTGTCATCGCTTCGATGATATCGTCTTCCGCTAAAAAACGTCCCTCTCGACTTTTCACACGCACAAGATGTTCTTCAGGATCGTACCCTTTTAACGCCAACTGACTTTTTAAGGCATATATATCTGAAGGGAAATTCAGTTCATCTGCGAGGATTTTGGTTTTATGTCCAGATGGCTTATAAAAAGTCGCGGCGAGTTGGTGCAAATTCGTCGTGGTGGATCCCGTCGCAATCACTTCGTTTTTCAAACCTCCAACAAGCGGCGCCATTTTTTCACCAACCGATTCTGATAAATAGAACCACGGATGATCCCCTTCTGTCCAACCGTCAATCCCAAACGTTTTCCACGAATGAAGCAAATCTAGCAACTTACCTTCTGCTCGTTTCGATAAAAGCCCCAATGAATTTCCATCCATATATATGATGTCTTCTTGTAAATAGAACTCTTCTTGAAGATTGGACAGCTCATCTTTCTGATCAAGACTTCGTGCGTAGTCAAGCGATGTCAGTTTCAATTTACATACCCCCGTATAATTATCTCTCTTATTGAAATCATATCACTAATCATATAAATTGCGCACAAAAAAATACAGACAGAAGTGTGCGTTCCACCTCCACCTGCATTGACTAACTAGAATACCCACTTTTTCGTTCTTTAAACATTCCCAAAACTGTGACAATGAGACCAATTAATGCGCCTAGGATAACGACGACTTTTAAAACAGGATGCCACTCTCTTACAATCCCGTGTAAAAGTACTCCGATCAATATCGCTAACTGTGCTGGCGTATTGTATTCTTTCTTTTTCTTGAATTCGCTCAGATAAAAGAAAATCAGAAATACACCCAAAGCCACCCAACGAATAATTTCTAGCACCACCATTAGCACTCTTCCTCTCTATTTGAACCAACCTTTTTCTTTAAATCGAGAAATTGCTTCAATTCGATTGCCGACGCCTAGTTTTTCCAAAATCGTAGAGATATAATTTCGAACTGTCCCCGGCGTTAAATACAATTCTCCCGCGATTTCCTTCGTCGTCTTTCCTTTTGAAACAAGCTCGAGCACTTGGCTTTCGCGATCCGTCAAAGGGTTTTCATTTTCATCGTCAAAAGCAATATCGACTAATTCAGGCGCATAAATCCGACGCCCATCCATAATGGTTCGAATCGAGCTCACCAGTTCTTCAATCGGACTATCTTTCAATAAATAACCGCGCACACCCGCTTTTCGAGCACGTTCAAAATAACCAGAGCGCGCGAACGTCGTCAAAATGACAATTTTGCAAGACGAACCTTGTAGTGATTCTGCTGCATCTAACCCAGTCATGACAGGCATTTCAATATCCATTATGCAAATATCGGGTTCGTGCTTGTTAACTAACTGAACAGCCTCTTCCCCGTTTTTCGCCATGCCCACGACTTCCATATCATCTTCCATATTCAGTAAAGAGCCCAATGCGCCCAACAGCATCCCCTGATCTTCCGCTAAAACAATACGTATCACGTCAATCCCCCTTCTGCACTTTTCTTAATAATATCCGGAACACGAATCGTTAACCTTGTCCCTGGATTTCCATCAATTTCTAAACGTCCATTTACAAAATCAAGCCGTTCTCGAATGCCTTTTAAGCCGTTTCCAGGGAGATTAAACCCTTTACCCGGAATCCCAATTCCATCATCTTCCACGCGAATCAAAAACTCATCGACTGAATGCTCGAATTCAATATGGCATTCCGCGCCGTAACTATGTTTCACAACATTTGTCACAGCCTCTTTCAAACACATGCTTAACACATTTTCGACTAACGGCGGAATGTCCATCTTCTCAGGATCCCCTTTTACCGTTAACACCATTTCCGCAGCTTTTACAATTTGCCTAATGCGAATCAATTCATCTTTTAGCTTTGTCATTCGTATATCATCCACAAGATCCCGCACTTCTTTCAACGCCGTACTTGCGGTTTGTCGAATATCTAACAGTTCTTTTTCGGCAGCTGTCGGGTTTCTCGTAACTAGTCTCGCAGCGAGGTCACTTTTCAAGCCGATAAGCGATAACTTCTGTCCAAGCGTGTCGTGCAAGTCCCGCGCAATTCGTTCTCGTTCCTCCAGAATGATTAACTCTGAAATACGCTCATGCGCATGTTCCAATTGACCTTCCAACTTTTCGCGTTTGCTTCGATTGTACAAGTTGAATGGCAACAATACCGTTCCTAGAACAGAGATCAGGATAAAATGAATTTGCGGTAAAAACAAGTCGATTTCAATGAAGAAACCAAACACAATCGCCACAATCGTAAAGGCAATATGGAGACCATACATGATGAAAAAACCGACTGGATTTCGTATATTTCCAATGAAAAATGCCGTGAATATGGATAAGTACAAATAACCGAACAACAAAGTCATGACAACATTAATGAGGATTTCGAAGCTAATCCACATATAGACAAGTCCACTTTTCGACTTGTATGAAAAACGATAAGATAAGAAAAATAATAGCAATAAAGATATGCCAATCGCGATTTCAAGCCGCGATGATGACCTAAATATAAAAAAGAACGGTAATAAACAAAATACAGCCCAAGCATAAATGCTAAGCCACGGACTTTTCGGAAAAATACTGTACCAACTATTCATGTCTCCACTCACCGTCCTAATTGTTATTCCAATTGTACCAAATATTCCTACAAAATTAACCAATTTATGATAATTAAGTTTATGTTTTGCTACAGACGGAGATTGAAATTTTACTTTTTATTGATATCCGTACATATTTGACCGATATCTGCGACTTTGAGAAGTATATCAGCGGAAATCAACACGATATCCGCACCTTTACCACATATATCAGCAAAACAGGCCTTAAGCCCCTCACAGAAAGTGCGAAGTCATCAAAAAAACAGCCACCTCAATTCAAAGGTGGCTGCCTAGCAATTTTATTTCCCTTCGAAACTTGTGCGTTTCGGTTTTAAATCAATGGAGCGACTCGCTTTTCGCACCATGCTTTTCACTTCACCAAATGTAACGAATCCTTTTTTCTTCGGATCATAAAGTTTGTATTTTAGCGATTCTAAACTTGTTTTAATAGTGATGGTCGTTGCGTTATGAAGTGGTGGTACAGATTCATGCGCGACTTCTAAGTTGTAATTCGGTACGCGTGGCGATAAGTGATGAACGTGGTGGAAACCAATGTTTCCAGTCGCCCACTGCAATACTTTCGGGAGTTTATAGTACGAACTTCCGTCGACAGCAGCTTTCACATAATCCCATTCCGACTCTTCTTCAAAGTAAGAGTCCTCAAACGTATGTTGAATATAAAACAACCAAATGCCTAGAGCTCCTGCTACAAACATGATTGTTCCTTGAACGATGACAAACGCTTGCCATCCGATTAATAAAATCAACAGCGTATATAGTACAACGAGAATTGCGTTGGTCAGATACGTATTGTTACGTTCTTTTTGTCTCGCGTCTTTTCGGTTGAAACGGCTTGAAATCAGGACAAGAAATAACGGTCCAATTCCAAACATGACGAGTGGATTACGATACAAACGATACGTAAAACGCGTCCATTTCGATGCTGCTACGTATTCATCAACAGTCATAACCCAAATATCACCTACACCGCGCTTATCAAGATTTGAACTTGAAGCGTGATGGATTGCATGCTCGCGTTTCCATTTTGAATAGGCGAATAGTGTTAAAACACCTGTAATGGTTCCGACGATATCATTTGCTTTTCGATTTCTGAAAAATGATCCATGCGTACAGTCATGGAATATGATGAATGTTCGAATGACGAATCCTGCCGCGATAATCGCAAACGGGAGCATCAACCAGAATGACACCGACAAACTTTGATACGCTAAAAACCAAAAGATCAATAGCGGTGGAATCGTGTTTATTAATTGAATGATACTTTTCTTTTTATCAGACTTTGCAAAAGGGGCAACATTTTTGTGTAATTTCATTGTTTTTTCTTTACTCATTTTTTGTTCCTCCTTGGGAATCATACTTATTCGCTCTTTCATATCTTACTTACCATATTAAAGTGTTTCTCGAGTAAATATCAGACCTAAATGTCATCACTTTAATATGACAACTGTCATGTATGATGTGATTTACTGCTATCATTTATTCGAATTAATCGCAGGAAACATTTAAACTATTTCGGCAATTAGGTATTTTAAGTTATACTAGCATGGGGAGGAATGACAATGGTATACATAAAAAATGCAAAGATTTACACGGGAACAGGCAAAGTGATTGAGGGAACTATTTTTATTAAAAATGGAAAGTTTGCTGATATTGGATCGACAATCAATATTCCCGAGGGAGCAAGGGTTGTGGATGTCAATAGTAAAATCATTACACCTGGACTGATAGACGTTCATTCGCATCTTGGGTTAACTGAGCAAGGGATCGGTCAAGATGGTCAAGATGTAAATGAAACCAGTTCAGCATCCACGCCACAAGTAAACGCGATTGACGGGATTAACCCGGCCGATACCGGATTTGAAGACGCGAGACGTTTCGGCGTAACGACCGTACAAGTCATGCCTGGCAGCGCGAACGTCATCGGTGGTGAAATGGTTGTCGTAAAAACAGTTGGAAAAGTTGTCGATGAAATGATTGTGAAAAATCCTTCAGGGTTGAAAGCGGCTACGGGGGAAAATCCAAAACGTGTTTATGGCAGTAAAGGCAAAATGCCGACAACCCGAATGGGATTGGCAGCACGCCTTCGTGAAAACCTAATTGAAGCGCAAAATTACATCGAAGATCGAAAAACGAATACATGTGGTCGTGATCTTGGTCTAGAAAATATTGCGAAAGTATTACGTAAAGAAATCCCGCTACGCGTTCATGCGCATCGTGCGGACGATATCGCAACCGTTTTGCGTATTAAAAAAGAATTTGGTATAAATTTAACGATTGAGCATTGCACGGAAGGCCATCAAATTGCTGATTTCATCGCGCAACACGATGTCAGAGTTTCTGTTGGACCGACAATGTCCCCTCGTTCGAAAACGGAGTTGTCCGATAAAGGATGGAACACAATCCTTACACTTTCTGAAGCAGGCATTCCAGTTTCCATCACGACCGATCATCCGGTTATTGCAATTGAGCATTTAATGACGAGCGCTATTCTTGCGGTGAAAAATGGATTTTCAGAGGGGAAAGCATTGGAAGCAATTACCCTGAATGCGGCGAAACATATCGGTGTTGAAGATCGTGTCGGTTCGATTGAAAAAGGAAAAGATGCTGATTTCGTTATTTGGAATGGCGATCCTTTTGATCTGCGCTCAACAATCGAAACGACTTATATAGAAGGAAAAGTTGTTTACCAAAAATAAATGCACAAATAGAAAAGAGCCTTCCAGTAAAAATTGGACGGCTCTTTCCACATTGTGAATAGATTAGATTGCATATTAAGTTGCCCACATGTGGACAAGTTTTATTTAATCGATGCTATTTTCTTTCAAACCTCTATTGATTTCATTGTCTGTAATGACAGTATGAGATGCGTTCCAAACCGCTTCCCCTTTATTCAAAATGAATAGTTGCGGAGACTGGTGTTCAACACCTAAAGTGCTTTCGATTTCATTGGAAACCGGGCGCGTTTCACGAACTTTCAACCAAAATTTCGGAAGATCCGTTTCAAAATTCTCGACCCGATTAAATGCCGTTGTACTGATCGGACAGGTTGTACTATGTTTCAGAAGCAGGATAGGCTCGTCCTTCGATTTTGCCAAAACGTCTTCCCATTCCTCAATTGTATGTAGCTCTTTCATCACAATCATCTCCCTAACTCTTTTTTACTCGTAATCAATATATATAATACTTTGCACGCGTTGTCTAGTTCCCTGTTTGGCGCATCATTCGTAAGTCCTCGCGATGAGCGATTAGAATAATTCCGCTGAGTAAACATGCGAACAGAATAAATGGGGTATGATAAGAAAATGCGAGCAAAATAATTGGTAATGAAATTATTGCGCTAATTCCGGCTGCAGTGAAATTCTTCATGAACAGGTATAAGACAGCGAAAACACCTACAAACACAGCAAATACGAGTGGGCTGAATACGAGAAGACCGCCAATCAAGGTCGATACGCCTTTTCCACCACGGAACTTGAACAGGATTGGATAGACATGTCCTGCTACGACAGCAAGTAGTACAAGAAGTTCAATGAGCTGATCAAAGCCAAAAAGTCGAGCGGCTAAGACAACGAGGACACCTTTCAGTGCATCGCCGATGAATATCGCTACAAACGCTTTCTTACCATAAAGCCGGCCTGCATTACGGGCTCCAGGATTTCCGCTACCTTTAATGCGGATGTCTTCTTTGTAATAATACCTGCTCAGCAAGGAAGCCGATAATAGGTTTCCCAGTAAATACGAGCTGATTAGCAAACTAAACAACACCATACAGACCGCCCCTTATCTATGCGAATAAAAGGAGAATACTATGAAACAACTTTCACTCAGATTTTTAATTGCTTTTATATTATGTATTGGGTTCGGAATATTATTTGGCTATTTTTCAACGACCATTGGAGTTGATTCCCTATCAAGTTTCGATTCCATCATAATCAATGCGATTCAAGGACTTGAAACACCTTGGCTTACGACCATTATGACTATTTTCACGTGGATTGGTTCAGGATATGTTGTAGCCCCGATTACAGTAATTGCTGCTATATTATTGTATTTTGTTTTTAAAAAGCGTCATCAAGCATTTCTACTCGTTGTCGTGATTGCAGGAACCGTTACTTTTAATCATCTTTTAAAATTGTATTTCAAACGGGAACGTCCGGTAATTCATCGAATCATGGACGCCAATGGCTATAGCTTTCCTAGCGGACATACGATGATGGCATTCAGTCTTTATGTCATTATCGCTTATATTGCATGGCGAAATATAGAGACGAGATTGGGAAAGGTTCTGCTGATTGTATTTGCCGCGTTTATGATAATCATGATTGGGACAAGCCGAATCTATCTGGGTGTTCATTTCCCAAGTGATGTTGCTGGCGGGCTGATGGCGAGTGGGTTTTGGGTGACGATTGCTGTTACGGTTTACGCGCTATATCAAAGGCGATAGGTGTTTGACAATTTTGGGAAACCAAATGAAAAGATACACCCGAATAACGACTCGAGATCGTTATGCGACTTTATAGGTCGGATGATATTATTTATAAGTTATTTATCTTTGCTAAAATATGCTTCATAAAAGGAAATAAATGCACCTGAAATAAACATTAAACAAAATAAAACAAAAGCCCACAATGTTTGAGAACCAAGTAAAAAACCATAAATTCCAGTAATGCCATTATAATCCCATGGGTTGTTAACTGAAAGTGCCAAGATTACAATCAATCCTATTGTTCCACATAAAAGAATGATTGACCCAAACAACATTTTTTTCATAGAATTTCAACCACCTTCTTAGATTTTACCTTGATTACTTATTTACCATTTCACCCAGTAAATTAACTTGGTGGCTTTCTTATTGGGTTTCAAGGTTTAATTGCCATGAAACGCCGTACTGATCTTCTACCCAAGCGAATTTCACGCTAAATGGAGACGGGGCTAAATCTATTAGAATCTTCCCGTCTTCAGCTAATTTTTTGAAGATGGTATCGATTTCTTGTTCAGTTGCGCACGTCACAAATAAAGATAACGCGGATGTGGAAGGAATGTCATTTTCGTTCCCGTTATCAATTGCCATGAATGTTTGACCGTTCATTGTAAAAATTGCGTGCATGACCAGACCGTTTTCTTGATGAAGAATACTTCGTATTTCCGCATCTTCAAAAATCGTCGTGTAAAAGGTCATCGCTTCTTCCGCATTGCCATTGAACATTAATAACGGCGTGATTTTTTGATTTTGATAAGTCATGGTAATGCCCCTTTTTAGTTCAGTTTTTCTACTTCTTCTTCTGAAAGCACTTTTGGTTTAAACCCAGTGAGTTCAACGTATTCGGTTTTTCCGTCTACCTCAACTGAAAAGATGTCACTTTTATTTGTTAGTTGGATTGCGCCAATTTCAATCTTCTTTTCTTTATAATAGTCTTTGATTTCCGATTCGGCGTAAAATGGAACACTTGGAACTACAACAGAGTGCTCTTCTTCTTTCGGCTTCCCTTTATCAACTAGTTGTTGTAATAAATCGATGACTTCACCGAAACCGTAAATTAGAAGTCCACTGACCATTGGCGCAAAAATTGTTGTTAATCCCATCATCCCAAAATCCCTCACGTATTCGGGAAGATAAGCAACTCCTTGCATGAACCCCCATACAATAACAATGACTCCGACAACTTTTATGATAACCCCTGTCTTAAATAGCTTTTGATCCATCCTCAATCCCCTTCCCCTCTTTCGTAATTTTCAGTATACTATACGTATCAGGATTATTAATAGTTTCATTTCAAATTAAGGAGTTTTATTTTATGAATTTATTTACAAAGCGCGTCGTTCATATTATTCAAGCGATTCCTCCGGGATATGTCATGTCGTATGGACAAGTCGCGGCGGCTGCCGGAAATCCACGGGGCGCACGGCAAGTTGTTCGGATCCTTCATTCGATGAGTGAAAAACACGAACTTCCTTGGCATCGAATTATTAATGCAAAAGGAGAAATTTCTTTCTCTGGAAAAGACCAACGGGGATTACTTGAGGCAGAAGGTGTGGAATTTAGTCTCAACGGGAAAATTGACTTGGCTCGTTATCGTTGGTTTCCGCTTGATGCAGAGGACGGATAATCTAACTGGGGGGATTCGATGAAAAGAACGATAAGCGTCATCGTATTTTTTAGCGTCAGCCTATTATTCGGTTGCGGGAAGGCGACGATGACATCGGAAGATTTGATTGAAAAGACTTCGGTTATCGTGATGGTCGACCACGAAACCATTCTTGCTGATGAAACGCTGTGGAGAATTACGGATAAAACGAAAATCCGAACACAAACAGGAAAGCGGTTAACAAACGAAGACTTAAAAGCAGGCGATTTAATCAGCTATGTAAACGATGGCCACATTGGAGAATCATACCCTAGTCAAGGTACACTGAAAAAAGTCACTTTATTTAAGGATGAAAATAGTATAAAATTGAGTTCGGCAATTTTATCGTTCCTCGAAAACCAACCTCTCGGGGATTTAGTCAAGTTTGAGATGCTATCAATAGACGGGAATGAGCTAACCGCTCGCATAAAAATCTGGGATTTAGAAGTTGACGACCAACTTCTAGTCCAATTAAATCTTGAAACTAACAAATTTACGATTGTCCAAGAATAACCAGTTTACATTTTGTCAATATGGGTATTAAGAATAAGCACTACTTACAAGGAGGTGAAAGACTATGTGGAAAGACTTTAAAGAGTTCGCATTTCAAGGAAACGTATTTGATCTAGCTGTTGCGGTTGTAATTGGTGCAGCATTCGGAAAGATTGTGTCTTCATTAGTAGAAAATATTATTACGCCTCTTATCGGCATGGTATCAGGTGGCATTGATGTCTCGGGCATGCATAAAAAATATTTCAATGCAGATTTTACATACGGTGAATTCTTACAATCTGTCATTGACTTCTTGATAGTTGCCTTCGTTATTTTCTTGGTGATCCGTTTGCTTTCGAAATTCAAGAAGAAAGAGGAAGCCGTGGAAGAAGTCGAAGAAATCGATGCACAAGAAGCGCTTCTAATAGAAATTCGTGACTTGTTGAAAGAGCAAAAAATGCAATAAAGCAGAGTAGGACAACCTACACCAAAAAAACGCTCAGTCTGAGCGTTTTTTTTGATCCTATTAAGTCATTTCATTCATAAAACTTTTCTTCCAACTCAGTGCCTGCATTTTTTATCAAGTTTCTAATCATGTATTTGTATTCTTGTAAATAATCATTTTCAGGTAATTTAACTGAATTACCATCAGTAAAAACAAATTCATAGGTTGGTGCCACTTTCTCGTGCTCATCTTCGTAATAGATACCTCTTTCGATTTCATTCCAGTGGTAGGTATGTTCTTCTGTAGAAAATAACATACGGTATGATAATTTATCAGAACCTATTGAGATATAGTGTTGAGCCGCAATGAAAAAAGAAAATCCACTCAAGATTAAACAAGTAAGGCTCACCAGGACAACAGACTTTTTCCCCCAGAGTAAAAAGATCACGAACACACTTAAGAACAAGAAGAAAAGTCCCGCTGCATAAACGAGATAACTCTTACTCATCACATATAAAACCAATTGAGACTTAGAATGATACAACGCACCAATAACTCCAGTGGGCAAAACCAACAAGACAAAAGGCGATAATATTAGTAGGACGATGGCTGCAGCTAAAAATAAATGCCTTGTTTCATAATCTCTCATTATTTCACCCCCCTATTCTAAAGAGCCATGAAAATAGCGCCCTCTAATCGAAGGGCGCTACTATTTAATTAATCAACAGTGACAGAAAGCTCTTTCACAAGCAGTGACGGCGAGCCAAAACCGCCCGGCGCAAATTCTAAATCTGAACCTGTTTCTACAATGTTTTTCATATACTCATAGTAGTTTCCGGCAATCGTCATTTGCTTCACCGGCGACGCTACTTTTCCGTCTTTAATATAGAAACCCGTAGCCGCAACCGAGAAATCGCCCGAAATTGTGCTGGCTCCCGAATGTAGACCGGCTAAATCTGTGATAAGAACGCCTTCCTCCACTGATTCGATTAGTTCCTGCTTACTTTTGACGCCAGGTGCAATATACAGATTAATCGGCGCAACAGAAAGTGTTCCTTTGTAGGATTCTTTATGCGCATGCCCCGTCGTTTCTACACCGTCTTTTTTAGCTGTTTTCCGGTTATGAAGAAGCGTTTCAAGTTTTCCGTTCGAAACGATGGTTTGTTTTTTAGTCGCAACGCCTTCCCCGTCAAAATTCGCCCCCATAATTGATTCAGCGTGAAACGGGTCATCGATCAATGTGAAAACTGAAGATGCGATTTCCGTGCCGACTTTTCCTTTTAATAAAGACTGATCTTTTTGCGTGTTTTCAGCTGAAAATATGGCTGTAAATGTAGCAAGTAAAGACGCAGCAGCATCATATCTCATAATGACCGGGTATTTCTTTGTCGGAATCGATTTTTCACCTAAATGAGATAAAGCTTCTTCCGCAACTTCTTTTGCGATTCGATCAGCATCAAGTGATTGATAGTCTCGCGTCATCTCAAAAGTCATGCCTGTTTTCATTTCATCGCCTTCTTTAACAACGGCTGAAATGAAAACAAGAATCCCGTTCTTCTTTTCATTCAATGAAAGGCCTTTGTTGTTCGCCATCATGCGGTCTTCTGAAAACTCTTGCAACACGCAATAATTAACTGTAGTGATGCGCGGATCGTAAGCGAGAACTTTCTTTTCGATGGACTTAATCAGCTCAATCTTTTCAGCAGTCGGGATATTCGCAAGTTCTTCACTGTAAAATCCATGGTCGTTATAACTATCGCTACCTTCAAAAATGTCGGTGCCGTCATCTTCATCAAGAACATCGGCATTGGCAATCGCGCTTTCGATTAAGAAAGGAATCGATGCTTCCTCTATTTTTTCCGTGTATGCATAACCCATTTTTCCGTTATGAAGCCCCCGAAATCCGAGCCCACCTTCTACAGAAGTTTCGTAAGTATCGATTTCCCCTTCAAAAATCATGCATTGGAATGATTCCGTCTTTTTATAAAAAATTTCAGCTTCCTTGAAATTAGCGTTCACCGCTTCAGACAACAACTTCTCTTGAAATTCATGAATCGTCATCATTCGTTATTCCCCCTTTGTCCCGCCGACAGTTATTTCACTGACTCGAATCATCGGCTGGCCGACGTTTACAGGCAAGCTTCCACTGATTGATCCGCACATTCCCGCTCCGTGCGCAAGATTGTTCCCGACCATATCAACTTTTTGCAGCGTCTTTGCACCATTCCCGATTAATGTTGCACCGCGGACAGGTCGGTCGATTTTTCCGTTTTTCACAAGATAGGCTTCTGAAACCGCAAAGTTATAGTCGCCTGTTGCCGGATTCACCGAGCCGCCCCCCATATATTTCGCATAAATTCCATTTTCCGTTGACGCAATAATATCTTCAGGTTTTGATTTCCCAGGCGCGATATAGGTGTTTGTCATCCGTGATGTCGGATTAAACCTGTACGATTCACGGCGCGAAGAACCTGTTGCTTCCGCATTCATACGGCGTGCGTTGAATTTATCGATGAGATAACCTTTCAAAATACCATCTTCAATAAGAATATTTTTACGCGTCTTCTCACCTTCATCATCAATATTGAGCGAACCCCATTCATTCGGAAGTGTCCCGTCATCGATATACGTCACGATATCCGGCGCCACTTTTTCACCGATTCTATTTGCGAAGACCGAGTTGTTTTTCGCTACGGAAGTCGCTTCAAGGCCATGGCCACATGCTTCATGAAAAATAACGCCGCCGAATTCATTGTCAATAATGACAGGAAATTTCCCACTCGGACATTCATCGGCTTCAAGCATCGTCACCGCAATACGCGCCGCCTCGCCCGCATAATAATCAAGGTCCAGGTTTTCAATAAACTCAAAACCCGCATGGGCGCCCGGTCCGTAAAAGCCAGTTTGCAATTCTACACCATCAGATGCCGTCGCTTGAATCGCCAATCGACTATAAACCCGCGTGTCTTCCACGAACTTTCCTTCGGAGTTTGCGATGAGTATGTTTTGTTCCTCGTCAATATAGCGCAAGCCGACTTGTTGAATGCGCTCATCGTAATTTCGTGCAATATCATTCGCTTTTTTCATCACAGCCGCCCTCCCGGCGTGCTTTACCGTTTGCGGCATTTGTGCAATCGTGTGGATTGGCTTGATAATTTCTTTTTGAAGCGGATGAATGGTGCCACTTCCCCCACCTTTTATCGCCAACGCTGCTTTTTTAGCCGCCTTTATTAATCCTTCTTCCGAAAAATCGGTTGTGTATGTATACACGTTTTGAAGGCCCGAAAAAATTCGAATTCCGATACCGAAATCGCGTCCCGATATACTTCTTTCAATTTTATTGTCTTGTAGTGCCAATGTGTTTGCATAGCGATCCTCCACAAACACCTCAGCAAAATCGCCGCCCGTCGATAATGCGACCTCGATTACATTTTCGATAATGGATTGTTTAATCATGTGTTTATTCCCCCCTTGTATTTAGTATAACGAATCTACCACAATACGAAAGTGATTTCTTTAATAGTTTAGTATTTTTAATTAATTCTAAAAGGAAAAAGGTTTTGCTTGCACTAGTGAGTGGTTTGCTTGCACTAATCACTGTTTTGCTTGCACTTAACCGATGTTTCCTTGCACTCCAGCGATTTTGCTTGCCAGTCGGGACCTTACTACTACCTCATACGTTCCAAAGGAAAGCGATAAAATCTTCCCCTGTTCACGCCGTCAGCTTCAAGTGGAAGTTCGCCCAATAATCTACTAGCCGTGTAGTTATTTGGAATATGTAAAAACTCCCTGCACTCGCTATTATTCATGGTTTCGCTTACAAGCATAAACCAATCAGTTATCGCTTGGATGTGGGCAGTTTTACTAATATGACGGCAAGTGTTACACCCCCACCCCTTTACGATACGTTGCATTCCTAGTGACCCGCATTTTTCACATTGGACGCCACTTCTAATTTCATCTGGTTTAATTTGATAGCTTTTGCATATCGGAAAAGGATTATAATCTTTATGGGCATCTAACAATTCATTAGCAACACGTCTAAAGGTTTTAAGGTCTATAACAGGCGGGTTTGAATCTCGTTTTCTAAGCATGGTTGGGACTTCATTTGGAAATAGAATGTTCAGGTGGGGGCGGGTATTTTCAACGAGCTGCCTTGGATTAGGAAAGACTACCGCTGTATGAATGGGTATGGAAAAATTTCTACTATGAAACCAATCCTCAAGAAGATAACGATTGCGTTCCAATTGTACGGACGGGCATTCAAATGCATCTACCTGACCAGTGTCTAGGGTTCGTATCATTTGATTTGTTTCTTCCGAAAAACGAATACGACCTTTAATGTTTTTCACTTCTAAAATAAAAACACCTTGCCGAGACAAAAATAAATTGTCTACTTGAAATTTCCCCGTGGATCTTAGGTTCATCCCGTGGTAAATGGCATGGTCAAATGTTAACTTGTATTTATTGAAGATCGCTTCTAGAACTTTTTCTCCGTTTATTCCTGCGTTGGCTATTCGAATTTTTTCGTCAAAGTCAATTTCCTTGGAACGACTTGGCGGTAATCGACGTTTTAATGCTTCTAATCCGAACAATTTATACGGGGTTGATCCTGTTTTAACTATCATCAACTTTCACCTCCAAGATGAGCGTAACACAGGATAAAACCGTTTACCATATACTGGGTGAAGATTGATTTTTGCCCTCAATCAAGGCATCAAAAATGAATTTTGCTCATAAAAAAGTGACCGGGAAAACTTTGCTTGCACTTGGACTGGTTTTGCTTGCACTCAACTACTATTTGCTTGCACAACTATGTAGTTTGCTTGCAGTTAGCAGCCATTTGCTTGCACTCCAGCGATTTTGCTTGCAAGTCATGACCTTCGCACCACCCACGCCACCCACCTCACCAACATTTCCGCCACATCCCCTGATTGCCCACTGCGATAAGTAATGATATACTATAGGAAAGAGATTTATCGACAAAGGAGTGAAATGCTCACATGTGGTTCTTATACATTATGTTCACATTATTCGCTTTCGTCATTGTTGGGACGACTGCAGGTCTGATTCGTACGTTCAGCAGCGACAAGTAAATCATACGAACTCAAAAGGGCTATCATCATAAATTGATGATAACCCTTTTTTCATTTATGCCGTTACGTCTCTTTTATTAAACGTTAAATAACTAATTGCAAGGAACAAAATGGCATACACACTCACAACTACGACCGAGAACCCCATCGTGTTGCTATCTAACATTTTGAAACCAAGCTCATATTGCGTCAAATCATGGGCAAAGAAGATATACTTCGCAATTTCAAATCTCTCCAGGAACAAAACAATCATCGTGCCTGAGAAAAATAAGAAAATCGATAAACCAACCGCCAATGAGGTAGAACGGAAAACCGATCCGACCATGAAGGCAAACGTTGAAATCATGAACACATTGATAAGCGATAAGAACATCATATAGGCTGACTTGCCCCAAATCGCCGACAATGCCAAATCTGAGCCGCTCCAAATAATTGAATTACCTTCCGCTGACGGGAAAAAGATAAATGCGCTGATGATGGTAAATACATACACGAGTACGGTTAATAACAATCCGAACAATAAAATCGTTAAATACTTAGAGGTTAATATCTTCCACCGTTTCACGGGTCTTGATAACAACATCTTTATCGTCCCTTGTGAAAACTCGGACGCCAAGATACCAGCTGAAGCAATAATCGTGAACAACGTGACAAGCGACATGGTCCCGTATGCATCAACGATGGTTCTTTCACGACTTCCTGGTTGACTCCATTCTTCGTTCATAACAATCGTTTCTACTAAACCTTGCTTCTCGGCCTCTATTTCAGCTCGTTCATCATCCGTTAAATCAGGTGATGCAAGTTGTTCGTCCATTTGAACAACATCTGCTTCCATCTCCTCAATCCAAGTCGTGTCTGTAAATCGTTCGGACAGTTTTGTAAGTCCAGAAAGTCCTATAATGGCGACAACAAGTAGTATGGCCATAATCCAAGTCGCTTTTTTATGCCATAATTTCATCCATTCATTTTGTATGAGCTTCAGCAATTTGGCCACCTCCTGTGATTTCTAAGAATTGATCTTCAAGCGTTTTACGATACGGATTAACCGCGAACAGCTCAATCTCTTCCATAGCAAGTTTTTTCATTAGCATTGGAATCTGTTCTTTTTCAGCCTCGATAATAAATCCATCATTATTTAATTCAACCGTGAAACCTTCTGCTACTAGTATGCTTTCAACCAAGGTAGTTGGCAAAGCTTCGATATAGTAATGCGATTTTTCGGTATCAGCCGTCTCTTCGACATCGATTAACTTTCCATTTTGGATAATCGCAATCCGATCACACATCAATTCAATTTCAGACAACATATGACTGGAAACAAAAACTGAAACGCCTTCCTCCTGCGCAATCTTACGCAAATACATCCGGAACTCACGAATTCCCGCCGGATCTAGTCCGTTAGTCGGTTCATCGAGTATCAAAAACTTCGGTCGGTGTAAAAGAGCTTGTGCAAGCCCAAGTCGTTGGCGCATCCCAAGTGAATACGTCGACACTTTCTCATGAATTCGATTTTGCATGCCAACTTGCGCAATAACCTCGTCAATTCGCGCTTTTGTTACGCCGTCATGCATTCTTGCGAAATGAAGCAAGTTTTTATACCCTGACATGAACTTATACATCTCCGGGTTCTCGACAATAACGCCGACCTTTGAAACGCTGCCTTCAAAGTCTTCTTTTAATGACTTTCCCTCGATTAATACATCACCCTCAGATGGTTTCATTAATCCAACCATCATCCGGATTGTTGTTGTTTTCCCAGCCCCGTTCGGCCCGAGAAACCCTGTAATTTGACCTGGATACAACGACAGATTCAAATTATCGATGATTTTTTTCTTACCGATTGTTTTCGATAAATTCTTCAACTCTACTACTGGTTTTACACCCACATTATGACCCCTTTCTAAACAAAGATACCATCCAACTCGTGGCATCTTTCCCGTGTGTATCACGGATTTCATCAACCGCCTCTTGCGCGATTATTTGCCCCTCTTTAAGTACTACGATTTCATCGAGCAAAGGTTCCATTTCTTTTAATTCATGCGTCGACATCAAGATTGTTTGGCGTTCTGTATCTGTAAAACGGATAAGCCCTTTCGCAATATCATCGCGCACCATCGGATCCAGCCCAGAGAAGGGTTCATCCAACAAATAGTAACTCGCTTCACGACCAAGCGTGACCGCAATTTTAACCCGACCGCGATTTCCTTTTGACAAGTTTTTTATTTTCGAATCAAGACTCACGTTCAAAAACTGCGCAATTTCCTTTGCTTTAATCAAATGAAAATCTTCAAACTGTGTAGCATAAAAGTCGAAAAGCTGCTCGACAGTAAAGTATGGATAGAAAAGGTCCGTATCCGGCATATAGGCAATTTCAGAGGCAATTTTTCGTGTAATCGTTGCGCCTCCATATAACGCTTTTCCACTATCCGGCGTTAATAAACCAGCCGTCAATTTTAGAAGCGTTGTTTTCCCACTTCCATTTTCACCGACCAACCCAATAATCTTCCCCTTTGGAATTATCAAATCGATATCATGAAGCGCCTGTTGTCCGCCATACTTTTTTGAAACTTTTTTCAGCTCAATCATTTTCGCCACCCCGTTTCGTTAAATAATCCACCATTTCAGACGTCGTAAAACCAAGCGCCTCAATATTTTGAATGAATGACGCGATGAGTTGTGATTTCATTTCGTCACGGAGCCCAGAGATTTTCCGAATATCTTCTGTAACAAAAGATCCCTGCCCCCTTTTCGTTTCGGTAATCTCCATTTGCTCCAGCTCCTTATAGACACGTTGCATCGTATTTGCATTCACACCAGCTTGAACGGCATACTCTCTAACCGACGGCAATTTCTCGCCAGGCATCAATGATCCACGAATAATATCGCCGATAATCCGGTCCATCAGTTGCTGATAAATTGGTTTATCTGGAAGAAAATCCATCGTCATAACCTCACTTTCTTCTCAAACAACTTGGCACCCACCGCGAAAAAGATTAAAGTTAAGGCACCATAAAGGATAAGGCCACCAACCGAGAAGATGACGCCATCAGGTACAATTCCCGTGAAAAAATTACTGTTATGTTCGTTATAAAAAGCTAATCCTGTTAATTTAACCGAGCCAAACCCTTTGATTGTTGTTAGAAGCTCTATTGATCTAAACAACTCTGCAATTACGGATCCCGTAAAAACACCTGCGAAAAAGAAGAGCGTGGTGAAAATGATTGATAAGCGTCTTGACCGCGAACGGCCGATTTGATAAAACGACCAGAACAGAAAACCAAAACCCATCATGTAAATTGACTTCAAAAAGATTGCAATCATGACACTGGCCATTGACAGCGCCCCGTCAAACCTTGATATCGCTCCGTACGCATCAGACATTATAAACAATATACTTAATAGAACACCATTCAATACGAGTATTAACCCCGTCACCGCTACCGCAAATACGGCTTTAACGCCAACGAGTTGCCACATTGGCACAGGAGAATGCAACCAAATATCGGGTTGTTTCATTTCCTTCTCAAGACTTGTCAATAAAATACTTACGCTTATAAACATCGAAAATACAAACCAAGTACCCGATATGATCAGCGCGTTTTCAAACGTATTCATCGGCAAATCGAATGCACGGTTAATCAGCGGAGGCACGGCCACCACAACTGCGACGTTCACAATAAACAGGACGAGAATTCCCCACTTTAAAAGAACCCATTCTTTTTGCAGTAACCCTTTCAAGCGTTTTACGTCCATATTAAAGCCTCACTTTCTTTTCGAATAAAGTGATTGCAACTATAAAAAACAAAGCCGCTATTACAAAATTAATCAGCAATTCACCCGCATAGATTTCCATACTTGCGAATTCAAAGAAGAAATTTTCTTTTTCTAGGTCAAAGCTATATTCCTGATTCAACTGACCGAAATGAGTCATTTTCCTATAAATTTCCGATTCCGCTAACCTCGCTTGCAACCAAGATAAAAACAAAAAGACGATCACAACGATTGGTCCTGAAAACCCTTTTACAACTGGTTTTAATAATTGATAGAGCACCCCAAGAAATAAACCCATGCACATGATAAAAATTGATAACAAAAAGAACATGACAGCCACTATCGTTCCAATTTGAAGTAGCACGTTAAATGGCATGGATATTTGAAACACTGAAAACCTTGATGCGATAAGAACAATCATAAGTGGGAGCAGTATATTCACAAATCCAATCATTGAAGCAAATAGCATCTTAACGCCGAAAAGTTTAACTGGCGGGGACGTTGAATGAAGCCAGATGTCCGGTCGATGCATTTCCTTATTCAATGAGACCAACAAAACAGTTGTCGGTAAAATAACGCCGAGCATCACTCCCCAAACCCCATTAAATATCGGCAAAATCTCGAACATACTTACTTCCGTCATTATGATAGTACTGACAAACGACAGAAAAAGGACACCAGATAATTGCGTAATGATTGATCCGTAAAACCAGCCTTTCATCGCAAGCCATTCTTTCTTCCACAACCCATTCCACTGTTTCATATGTTCATCACCTTTCCGTATTGGTGTATTAGTTATATAGTACACTATGCGTATGTAATTAGTAAAGTGTTTATTCGAAAATATTATTAATTATTTGAATTTGATTATACAAAAACACCTCTTCCAGGTGCAGAAGAGGCGTACCAATCAAATAAACCGATTTATAATGAGTTGAATAATCAGTGCGACAGTGACGCAGCGTAAAAGGATTTTAACATGTCGCGGGTTCAGTTTTTCCGCAAGGCGGACACCGATTTGTGCGCCCGACAATGATCCGGCCATAAGCGCGAAGGCAATCGGCCAAATGATTTTTCCCATGGCAATATAACTTATTGCCGCTCCAAAACCGCTAGAAAACGTGGCCAATCGAACGAAACCGATTGCTCTGAGGTACGCAATACGAAGATGACCGAATAAATACAGCAGAAGCGTTCCTTGCCCCGGCCCAAACATGCCATCGTACAGGCCAATGCTAAACAATCCCGGCACGGCCAGTTTGGTCGGCCGCAAATCTTCCTCGCCCGTGAAATCAGCTTTTGAAAAGAATGAAGTTAAAAATGCGAAAATTAAAAGCACAACAGCAACGGTATACATCGTACTTTCCGTCAACCGCGTGGCGATAAAGCCACCTGTGAATCCGCCTGTTAGCGACACAGGAATAATCCAAACTGATTCTTTCAAGGTAATCTGCTTTTTTAATAAAACCGTTATAAATGTTGAAAACGAGCTAACGGTTGTCGATATTTTCCCCGCCCCAATGACGGAATGAATCGGAATCCCCATCAAGAGCATGGCCGGAACAGTTATTAAACCGCCGCCACCCGCAAGCGTACCTAGCGTCATCGCCACCACGCCGATAAAATATAATAATACATAATCCAAATCAGCCACCGCCTTACTACAAGTATACGGCTAGTTCACTGATTAGGTAATTCGATTGTTTCAAATTAAGTACATAAGGTTTCCTTATGAGGTTAATTCCAAAAACGGTCATTGGGATTTCTAAGCGCTAACAGTATACTAAAGCTATGAGGAGGAGAGTTCATATGCATACATTTTTAACAGGTATTGACCATATCCAAATGGCAGCACCAAAAGGATCCGAAGACAAAGCGCGTGCGTTTTACGGTGAAATTCTTGGGATGAAGGAAATTCCCAAACCAGAAAACCTGCAAGCAAGCGGTGGTTGTTGGTTCCAAGTTGGTGCCATGGAAGTGCATATCGGCATCCAACCAGATTTTACGCCAGCAAAAAAAGCCCATCCAGGTTTTACCGTGAATGCGCTTGAATCACTTAAAAGTCGATTAGAAGCGTCCGGCTACGCAATCAGTGAAGAACTGCCTATCGCAGGTCGTTCCCGTTTTTTCACGCATGATCCATTTGGCAATCGCATCGAGTTTCTAGAATTTGATTGATCACGCTTCAATAATTTCCTGCTCTTGTATATCGAGCTTTTCCAAGCCATGAATGATTTCGTCTCGCTTTCTTGCCAGGTCATCTTGGACTCGCCGCACGTCTCTTAACACGTCATTCAGCTTGGATTTCGCGTCCGTGATCCGCGAATGGACTGCCCAATCCGAAAAGATATTGTCGAAAAAGATGTCCGTAAACGTAAAGATATCATTTTTGTTCACCACAAAAGATTCTGTCGCGACGTTTTGAACGTCCATTAACTCCGTTTCAAAATGTCGCAATGCACGCTGGGCGCGGTGAACATAGTCGTCCGAACTATTAATTTCCGAGTATTTTAACGCCGAGACAATCAGTCCGCCGCCAAGAAACGTATCCCAAACCGACATGCCTTCCGCTGAACCGAGCTTATCGATGGCCACACCAAGTGCACGGCTCGCTTTAGCTCCCGCATCCCGTGCTTCATCAATTTCACGCAAAATAGAACGCAGTGTCACACGCTCATCAGCAATCTTTTGCAGCGTGCTATTCGCCGCGGAATCATACCTGCGTATCCATGTTTCCTTCTCTTTTAAAAAATCCGCCCAGTCTTCATCAATGTAGGCAAAGTCCGGGTTTTTCATATCTGCTCTTAATCTTGTTACTTCGGCTTCGAGGTCTACAAGATTCTTTTCAGCTTCGTTGTATTTTAGTTCTGCTTCCGCAGCTTCTGCAATTTCCTTCTCCATTTTTTCAGTCCATTTTCCAGTCCACTCACTTATTTTATTGGCAAATGAAAATCGACCGAGTTTCGCGACGTCCTGCTGTTCTTTTGTGAGTTGTTTATGAAAACGATCGCGGATTAAGCGCGCTTCCTTCAATTGTTTTTCCGCTCCGTCAAGCCTCCGCTTTACACGATTTCGTTCCGTCCGTTTCATCGTCAACGCCAACTGCCGCTCATGAATGTCTTCTCTCATTGACACCGCCCCCTTTATTAATTTATACGTATTTGTGCGAATAAGGTTTCAAAGAAGAAGGAATATCCTGAACACTTCTCGAAGAAACAACTATGCGGAGCGCGACATTCCAAATGTCGTCTATGTCGAGCCGGATGATGGCGACGGAAATAACTTTCAAGTATTTGCTGAATCCTTCACGGAATTTACAAGTAAGTTGAATGATCCCGACAAATATATTGGTTAAAATAAAAAGTCCGCAATGAAACGCGGACTTTTGCATTGTTAATAATGGTTCGTTTTAATTCGTTCTTGACGATGTTCTCTTCTCGCGGGCCCCATATTGTATAACGCTTTTTCAGCTTCAGTTTCTGGTATGACTGCTGGAACAGGCGATGGCTTTTTGTTTTCGTCCATCGCAACCATCGTCAAAAAGGATTCCGTCGTTAGCCGCTTCACGCCCGTCAATAAATTCGTTGAGTGAACGAGCACATGCACTTCCATGGAGGTGCGCCCAGTTGAACTCACAACCGCCTCCAACTCCAATACATCACCTACATAAGCAGCTGATACAAAGTCGACGCGGTCAATGGATGCGGTAACCACAGCGCTATTGGAATGCTTCATCGCGGTAATTGCTGCAATTTCATCGATATAGGCAAGCACTTTCCCACCGAATATGGTTTGTAAATGATTCGTATCAGGAGGTAATACTAATTTCGTTTGAATTGTGCGGGATTGGCTCATTAATCGTGTTTCAGACATTTTATCATTTCCTTTTCTATGCAATCTCAATTCCAATATACCCCGTATTCCTACTGTTGAACAGCTTTTCCGGCGCAAAATGTCCAAACGACCAATAATTACTTCGAAACGACTAAAGCATATCCGCAAACGACCAATCACCGACTCCAAACGACTAACACACATCCAAATGCGACCAATCCCCCCATCCAAACGACCAAACAACACAAAAACAAAAAAGGCAGACCCCACAACTCGAGGTCCACCTTTACACCATTTTCGCCAACAACGCATAAATTCGTTTCATCTCTTCTTGCAACGCCCATTGATCGCGACCCAGCCATCTGCAATGAATTGCATTTCCTTCCAGTCGCGTCATGCTTGCTTGCAATCCTTCTTCCTCGCGCAGCGTCTCTTGTAACGCACGGATGTCAACAGCATCGATATTTGGCGTCACTAGCCAAACAGACCCGATGTACATCGCACCTTCAAGAACACCCATGCCGCCGAGATCCAATTCACGAGGTGAAAAATGGAGTGAATCAAATGCGATTAACTCGCCTTCGACAAATATCTTAAAGTTTGAGCGAAACGACTCGTAGTCAAAAATCTCGCCACGTTTCTCACGTCCAGGCGCGATAATTTCGCCCCATAACACCGTAGAATCAGCCGCCACACGAAGGGTTGTATCCATTTGAAACTTCGCATCGACAAATGGAATAATGACTTCTGGCATCCATTCGAGACGCGCGCGTTCTTCGATGTCAACGTCTAATTTATAAAAACAGGTTTCCCCAGTATGCGAAGGGTAAATCTTCATCGCCGATTGTTGGATTAATCGGACGCGGCTATCCGGTGCAAGCTTGATCGTGATATCATTACGGTCACCCGAAACCATACCGCCCGAAGATTCCATAATGTAAACAGTCGCCGTCGGGTCTTTCCCTTCGTACAACTCACGGCTGGCTTTTAACGGAGGTTGTTGGTAAACATGAGGCATCCGCGTAATACCCCTTCGCAGTTCGAATTCCAAATCTAGTTTTCCGTTATGATGCATGCGCGTGGGATTACCCATTTTCACCAACAGGCTTAGCTCCTTCTAAAAGCATATGATGCTTGATCCACTCGACTATTTTATCAACGTTCTTTTGCGTTCTCACGTCTGCGAAAATGTACGGGCGACCACCACGCATTTTTTTCGTATCGCTGTCCATTAAATCGAGATCAACACCTACATGCGGCGCAAGGTCCGTTTTATTGATCAATAAAAGATCCGAACGCGTTAATGCAGGACCACCTTTACGCGGAATATCTTGCCCTTCTGCAACGTCAATGACATAAATATACCCATCGACAAGCTCCGGACTGAATGTAGCGGATAAATTATCCCCGCCGCTTTCCACAAAAATAATGTCGAGATCTTCAAAACGGTTTTTCATTTCATCGATTGCCGCAAAGTTCATCGAAGCATCTTCACGGATTGCCGTATGCGGACATCCGCCAGTTTCAACACCGATAATGCGGTCTTCTCCAAGAACACCATTTGTCATTAAAAACTGCGCGTCTTCTCGTGTATAAATATCATTCGTTATAACACCGATATTATAATCTTTATGCATCGCACGTGTCAGTTGGTCTACAAGTGATGTCTTACCCGAGCCAACCGGTCCGCCGATTCCAATACGTACTGGTTTCATAGTAAAAACTCCTTTAGTTAAGAAATAAATAATCTTGAGAATAAATACTCATGCCTCATCGAAGCAAGTTCGATTCCGAGCGCATTATTGCTAATGTCCTCTATCGTCAATGTCGAAACTAATTCCGCAGCCTCTGTCACGGGTTGTATTAATTCATTTATCGCTTGAACACCCGTATTTTGGCCAAATGGAACGGCACGAACCGCATTTTGAACGAGCCCGCTCACCGAAGCGTATAAATACATCATAACCGCGTGGTGCACACTGACACCTGTTGTCGCGCTATAAATGCCATACAAAACAGCGTAATGTCCTTTGATAGATTTCGCTTCAATGAGTTCGTTCCATTCCGCAAGAAATTCGTCGGTCCCCAATGGAGAAACCGTTCGAATAAACTGCCTGCCAAGATTCACGCTCGCTTCGCGTGATTCTTTTGCTAGTTTCATCGCACCGCATAACTGTTCAAGTTCCAACAGCTTGTCCATATCCTGGTTCAATGCGGCAGCATATGCTTCTTGAATAAGAATCGCATCGCTCCGCACTAAATTATTGAACAAAAAAGACGTACAAAACTCGATTAAATCTTCTTTTGTACGAATAAGATCTGCTTGTATATACGTTTCCATTCCATAAGACTGCGTGTAAGAGCCAATTGGAAAAGCTGAATCATGAATTTGAAACAGCTGTAAAAGTGCTAAGTCAGTGGGAGTGGCCGCGGTATTTGAATGGCTGTTTAAATCGTCTTTCAGTCGTTTCATACGAAACACCCACTTCATCTAATAATGTATTCAATGTATGGTCCGCACGCACGATAATTTCGTTGTCATCAATTAGGGAAGGCGTATGCCGGTTACCCAATTCAAATGCTGCTTTCCCCATTTCCGTCATGTTTTTCGGACTGATAACGATAACGGGTTCCATTTTTGTTCGGACTGCTATCCGGCGTTCCGCATCTTCAAACAGGATATCCCCGTATTGAAGCGGTTCTTCCTGATTCAGCCTCAGAGCGACGTCGGTTCCATTGTCAGTTTCAGTGCGGAGGATGCGCTTGCTCAGTTCTTCCCAGTCAAGCTCGATCCATTCGGTCTTCTTGCCGGCAATTTCTTCTTCATTGCCTACGTTTCCTATCACTTGTTCAATTAGCATTGTGCAACCTCCATAAAAGACCTGCAGAATGCAGGTCATGAATTTTGTGTATCAAAACAAGAAATAACGCTGTGCCATCGGTAGCACATCAACTGGCTCACATGTAGCAAGTTCACCATCTAATTTAACTTCGTACGTTTCCGGATTCACATCAATATCCGGTGTTTCACTATTATGTTTCATATCCGCTTTTGTAATGTTACGGCAGTTTTTCACCGTTCCAATCATGCGTTTCAAACCAAGCTTTTCAGGCAGTCCTTCTTCAACAGCAATTTTCGGCAGGAAAGTCATCGCGGCATTTTGTGGACCTCTGCCATGGAAACCGTACATGCGACGTCCCATCATTGGTTGCGGTGTTGGAATCGAAGCGTTTGGATCACCTGTCATTGCATAAACGGCAATCCCGCCTTTAATGACAACTTCAGCTTTTACACCGAAAAATGCCGGATCCCAAAGAACAATATCCGCAAGTTTCCCTTCTTCGAGCGATCCCACTTCATGACCAATACCCGAAGCGACAGCTGGGTTAATATTTAACTTGGAAATATAACGCTTCACGCGGAAGTTGTCGTGATCTTTTCCTTCGTCTTGTGGAAGTGGTCCACGTTGCATTTTCATTTTATTCGCTGTCTGCCAAGTCCGGATTGACACTTCGCCAACACGTCCCATGGCTTGTGAATCGGATGACATAATGCTGAGGACACCCATATCTTGCATAATGTCTTCAGCCGCAATCGTTTCCGGTCGAATACGCGAGTCCGCAAACGCCACGTCTTCTGGTACGTCATGTTTCAAATGGTGACAAACCATAAGCATATCTAAGTGCTCGTCAATCGTATTTGTTGTAAATGGTTTGGTCGGGTTAGTCGATGCCGGCAACACATTCGGATACGAAGCCATTCTCAGCTGATCCGGTGCATGTCCGCCGCCCGCTCCTTCTGTATGGAAAACGTGAATCACGCGACCGTCAATGGCTTTGATTGTTTCCTCAACAAATCCAGCCTCATTAAGCGTGTCCGAGTGAAGCGCAACTTGAATGTCATACTCATCTGCCACAGACAAACTTTGATTGAGCGCCGCGGGAGTCGCACCCCAGTCTTCATGAATTTTCATGCCGATTGCACCCGCCCGAACTTGTTCCACCAACGGCTCTGGAGAAGACGCACTTCCCTTCCCGAGAAGCCCCACGTTAACTGGTAAATCTTCAACGGCCTGAAGCATGCGATGCAGATGCCATTCGCCAGGTGTTACACTTGTCGCTTTTGAGCCGGCTGCTGGACCAGTACCGCCGCCGATAAATGTCGTTGTCCCGGCATTAAGTGCTGTCTCAACTTGCTGCGGGCTGATAAAGTGAATATGTGTATCAATCGCTCCAGCTGTCGCAATCAACCCTTCACCGGCATACACTTCGGTCCCAACTCCGATAATCATGCCTTGATCGACACCGTCCATTGTATTCGGGTTACCCGCTTTTCCAATTCCGGCTATGCGACCGTCTTTAATACCGATATCTGCTTTCACAATCCCTGTATAATCGATAATCATGACGTTTGTAATGACTGTATCTAGCACACCTTCATCACGCACTGATTTCCCATCTTGTCCCATCGAAACACGAAGCGACTTTCCTCCGCCAAATACACCTTCATCGCCGTACTTTGTGTAATCTTTTTCAATTTCTATCCATAAATCCGTATCCGCAAGTCTAACTTTATCGCCAACTGTTGGACCGAACATTTTCGCGTATTGATCATGTGTTACTTTCATTTTCCTTCCGCTCCTTTATAGCCACCTTCAGATGCTTTTCCTACAATCTCATCTTTATTATGCGTGGAGCCTTCCGTTAACATGTTCAATCCGAAAACATGACGTTTTCCGCCAAACTCAGTCAACTCAACTTCTTTTTCTTCACCTGGTTCGAACCGTACCGCTGTCCCTGATGGTATATTTAAATGCATACCAACTGCTTGTTCACGGTCAAACTCTAAGTTTTTATTCACTTCAATAAAGTGAAAGTGAGAACCGACTTGAATTGGTCTGTCGCCTGTATTTGCGACACGAACTGTTTTCGTAGGGCGTCCAGCATTAATTTCAATCGTGCCTTCCGCTGGTCTAATTTCTCCTGGAATCATGAGTGTTTCCTCCTCTTATTGAATTGGATTGTGAACAGTGACTAATTTCGTGCCATCTGGGAATGTACACTCAATTTGAACGTCGGCAATCATATCGCCAACACCTTCCATAACATCATCGACAGTCAATACTTGTTTTCCTTCGCTCATTAGTTGAGCCACTGTCTTCCCGTCACGTGCACCTTCCATAATGAAGTGGCTGAGATACGCCATTGCTTCTGGATAATTTAACTTAACCCCGCGCTCTTTTCTTTTAATTGCCAATTCACCTGCTACGTGAAGAAGTAATTTTTCCTGTTCTACTGGTGATAACTTCATTAAAAACACCTCTTTTCTTAAAATTCAAATAAAACTACCCTTAGATAGGTTTAGATTTTTCATGATATTTAGTTTTGTTTCTATTTGTATGGGTGCATGAATATGCATAGGAACAATTTTGTCGTTCGAATGAAGCAACGCGAATGATTGCATATATCTTACAACGGGAGGGGGATAATCTTTTATTCACTAACCAATTGTAAAGGATAGGTATCACATATTCAACAATGACACATTGTAATTGTTGAAGAGTTTGAATCTTTCAAGATTACCCAAGACCTCCGTGTATACTTTCGGTTCATTTCACGCCTGGTAAAATCGTAAGCGTGAGATTATCTGCATCAAGTCTAGCCTCGACGCCAAGAGGGACTGCAAAATGTGGTTCACAATGGCCGATTTTAAATCCTTTGACGACCGGTTTTTTTAAGTCGCTGAAATAATGATTGAAAACTTCATCTAACGTCAATGTCCATTGTTTTTTCGTCTCTGTTTTCGAAAAATCACCTATAACGATACCCGCGGCATCCGCTAACTTCCCATTCATTCGGAGCTGATTAAGCAAGCCGTCAACTCGCGCAGGTTCTTCGCCGATGTCTTCCAATAGTAACAATTTCCCTTTCGTGTCAATTTCAAACTTTGTCCCGATTCCACGAGCCAACAACGACAAGTTGCCGCCGACCAATTCGCCTTCTACGGCACCGGAAGTGATCGCTGTCAATTCAGAGATTGCATTCGTATAATGAAGTTCCATTGGCTCAAATAATTGCTGAAACATCTTCCCCGACATCTCTTCAAAGTTATCAGTGCCTACGTTAGGGCCCAGCATAGGTCCATGGAAAGTGACAAGGTTTGAATAAAGTCCCATTGCCGTATGAAGAAATGTGATGTCACTGAATCCCCAAAATATCTTCGGGTTTTCATTCATCAATTGTAAATCAATTTGATCGGTAAAACGGGCAGCCCCGTAACCACCACTTGAACAGATTATGCCTTTCACCTCGGGATCTTTAAACATGTCATGTAAATCTTCCAATCGTTCTTCATCGGTTCCCGCAAGATAACCATTAATTTTTCTGGCATGCTTACCAAATTTCCATTTCAATCCCAGCCCTTCCAGAAACTTTAATGAACGCTCCAAGTTCTCTGGATTGGGTGGACTTGACGGTGAAATGATGCCAACCGTATCGCCTATCTGTAATCGTTCTGGACGTATTCTCATAATAAAATCATTCCCCTTTTTAATTTACTATCACTCATCTACCTTTAATCTATCATAACCTATGTGCAATTAAAAAAATCGCTACCCAGTTGCTGCCTGGATAGCGATTTTGTTTTTAGTAATTATTTAACTGAATCCTCTGAAGTTACGCCCCAAACCCATGGATAGTAATTATCTGAACCTGGATCGATTGAGAAGTTCGCAACACGTTTGTTAACTAAAGTTGTCGCATAACGGTATACAGTTGGTGCAACCGGAACGTCTTCAACCATTAGTTCTTGCCACTCGTCATAGATTCCTTTACGGTATTCAAAGTCAAATGCTTCCTCTGATGTACCTGCTGCAAGAAGTCTATCGTTTTCTTCGCTTGTGTAACGTGTGTAGTTAAATGAAGCTGTTTTACCATATAGACCTGATGGATCTGGGTCTGAACCAGTTCCCCAAGCAGCTTGGTAAATGTCAATTTTCGGATCATCTGCTTCTACCATATCGTAGAATGAGTTGAACTCATGTAGACGGCCATCTGTAAGTTGAACTTTAATACCTACATCTGCCCAGTTTTGGATATAATGATTTGCAATCGGTTCTGCAACTTCTCCACCTTCCATGGAAGCGAAGTTAAGAACAAACTCATTGCCTTCAGCGTCTTCACGGATTCCGTCGCCGTCGACATCTTTAAATCCTGCTTCGTCAAGCAATGCATTTGCTTTTTCTGGGTCATAAGCACGACCTGGATTATCAGCATCATGGAAGCTTGCGAATACTGGAATAATTAATGTTGTTGCTGGGAAACGAAGACCGTGGTACATTTTCTCACCAATTACTTCGTTGTCCATTGCATGCCACATTGCTTGACGTACACGCTTGTCAGCAAGTTTAGCATCTGGATCTGTAACGTTTTCTTTCGCTTTATCATCCCATTTACCAAGTTTGAACCCGATATATGTGTAAGCTAAGTCAACTTTTGCAAGTAAATCAACGTTTGTAAGTTCTTTTGCATTCAAATATTGGTCCGCAGGAACTTCTGCGATATCAATTTTTCCTGCTTCAAGTTCTTTAAGAACAGATTGAGTATTTACAACTGTTAAAACAATAGATTCTAGAGCTGGTTTACCTCTCCAGTAATCTTCGTTTCTTACAAATTGTACGGACTCGCCTGGTACAACTTTTTCAACTTTATAAGGTCCGAATCCAATTGGAGTTGTACGGATCTTATCAGATTCAATGATATCATCAATTGTTACGTCACCTTTTGTTACGTCTCCAAGGTAGTGACGTGGAACTGGGTTTGTCCAGATACCTGACATAAGTGATGGTGATGCTTCGATGTAATTAATCGTAATTGTTTTGTCATCTTCAGAAATCTCAATACCTGAAATTTCTTCTGCTTCGCCTTTGTGGTATGCATCCATACCTTCGACGTTAGTAATTGTATACGTGTAACGGTTACCTGTGTAATCAGGGTGACCTAGAAGCTCGTAAGCATATAAAAGGTCAGATGCTTTAACTGGCTCTCCGTCATGCCAATTTACGTTATCGCCAATTGTAATTGCGATTGTTTTATTTTCGTTTGAAACTTCGTATTTTGCTGCTCCCTCGTTAGTAATGAGGTAGTCACCGTCTGTTGCTAGTAGTCCTTCTTCAAAGAACTGCATAACATCAGCATCAGGTGCGCCTGAGTAAAATACTGGGTTAAGCGTACCTTCGAATGGCGTATCTGAAACTAATGCATAGTTCAGTGTACCATTTTCAATTACTGCGTCAGTGTTAGATACGTCTAGCGGGAAATCAAGCTCTTCTTTTGCTTCCGCTTCTTCATCTTCACCTTCTGTTTCTTCTGTTTTCTCTTTATCCTTGCCTGGGTCTTTCTTGCCTGCATCCTCTTTATCATCTTTACCCGTACATGCAGCTAAAAATACGCTTAGTGCAAGCATAAGACTGATAAGAAGCATTAATTGCCTTTTTCCCAATTGTATTACCTCCCCTTTTTGATTGGTCGACTTACGTCAACCTTTGTCTTGCATCGGACGCGCGTTTAATCGCTTGACCGATATAATTTATACACAACATCACTACTAAGATCAGCAACGATGCAGGTAACCATACCCACCACTTATTTTCCATGACGTCAGGATGTTGTGCGTAAGCGATTAGTGTTCCAAGTGAAGGTGTGCTTTCTGGCAAACCAAACCCAAGGAAAGTTAACCCTGTTTCAATCCCGATGTTTCCGGCTAAAGTAAGTGTCATATTAACTATGACGAGAGAGCTCAAGTTCGGAAAAACTTCGAATAACATGATTTTCCAGTTTGGAGTCCCTAACGTCTTCGAAGCATTGACATAGTCAAGCTCCCTTTCAGCAAGCGCTCTAGAACGAATGAGCCTTGCTTTTCCAAACCAGAGCAGAATACTCATTATCCCGATGAAAGTCCAAACGTTGAACGCTGGAACAATTACAACGAAAACGATAATAAGCATTAGCGTTGGCAGGACCATCAAAAAGTCGAGTGCACGCATAATTACAAAGTCTACCTTACCGCCAAAATAACCGGAGATTAAACCAATCATTAATCCGAGAAATCCAGCGATCAATGTAATTGCCGCTCCAATCGTGATGGAGTTTCGTGCACCAATAACTAATTGTACAAATATATCGCGGCCTCCGCGGTCTGTTCCAAGCCAAAATTCCTTCGAAGGTTTTTCATATATTTGCATAAAGTTTGTACGAGCTGCTTGGACTTGATCAATGAAAAGTGGCGCTATATAGGCTATAAGTAAAATGATTGATAAAATGAATAGCGCAATCAGCGCCATTTTATCGCCTTTAATTTCACGCCATATCGTTTTCCCAAAACTTGAATTTTCTGACTGCGATTCTAAAACTGTTGCGTCTTCCGCATCGATTGGTAGTTCTGTTTTCATTTTGTTACCTCCGTTCATTCAATTTTTCATCAATCAATGCGGATTCGTGGATCAACGATACTCAAAATGATATCCGATAACATGGTTCCAACAATAACTGCAGTGCCGGAAATCATAACGAGTGCTGATACAACTGTAAAGTCCCGTGTTTGAATCGATTGAATGAAGAGTTGTCCAAGTCCGGGATAACTAAAGATTGATTCAATGAACACTGACCCCGAAATAAGTAATGTAATTTCGTATCCCATGAAAGCCGCAATCGGCAAGAGAGAGTTTCGTAAAATATGGCGTGTGTACACTCTACCTTCAGGCACACCTTTTGCACGCGCTGTTTTTACAAAATCCTTTAACTTCGTATCAATAATGTCGTTTCTCAAATATTGGATTGTACCCGCGGTTCCAATGATGGCTCCTGATAATGTCGGTAACACAAGGTGATTCGCTTTACTGACAAAATACTCCCAAGTTCCATTTGGAATCGTTATATCAACGCTTCGTCCGGTCGGGAACCAACTAAAATAAAAACCGAAAACGAAAAGCATGATTAAGGCAAAGATAAATACTGGCGTTGCAATTGAAAAGTAGTTATACGTGACAATTGTTTTATCTGCCCACGAGTTATGCCAACGACCTGCAATAATTCCTAAAGGAATTGCGATGAGATAGATGGTAATCATGGTCGTTAATGACAAAAGTACTGTATTGCTGAGCTTACTTCCTAGTAAGGATGTTACTTTTTGTTTATGTACGTATGACATTCCCATGTCACCTTGAACAAAATTCGTTACCCAGCGTCCGTACTGTTCATACCATGGATCATTTAAGCCCATTTTTTCACGAATCTCTTCAATGTGTTCTGCGTTTGCTTCGGGATTACCTTGAAACGCTCCGGTTAACGCATCGCCCGGCATTGCTTTTGCTAAAAGAAAAATGATGATACTAAGCAAGAGTAGTTGCGGGATCATGACTAGTATTCTGCGTAATATAAATGTTAACAATTCATAATCCCCCTTTAAGGCAATGCAACGGAATGGGTGTTTGATATTTTCTTAAGATCGAATATACGCCCATCCTTGTCGAAGTAATTATCGTATCCTGTTCGATATTCATCATCTATCGCTTGGCGTAAATGTGTTTTTTCTAGACGCAGTGCAGGATCCATTTCCGGGATAGCAGAGATTAAACGTTTTGTATAAAGATGTTTTGGATTATTATAAATTTCATCCGCTAATCCTTCTTCTACTAATCTACCGCGATACATAATACCGATTCGGTCACATAAATGTTGAATGACACCCAAATCATGACTTATAAACAAATACGACAGATTAAATTCCTTTTGAATGTCTTGCATAAAGTTTAAAACTTGCGCTTGAACTGATACGTCAAGTGCTGAAACAGGTTCATCTGCAACGATTAGTTTCGGATTTAATGTCAATGCGCGAGCTATTCCTATACGCTGACGTTGCCCGCCTGAAAACTGGTGAGGGTAACGATAGATTGACTCTGGATTAAGCCCGACACGTTCAATTAACGCTTGCACTCTCTGTTTCTCTTCGGCTGGCGATAGTCTTTCGAAATTTCGTAGTGGTTCTGCAACTATATCGAGCACCCTTTTTCTAACGTTCAATGAAGAGTAAGGGTCTTGGAAAATCATTTGGATATCGCGTGTATGAAGACGCTTTTCTTTCCCACTAAGCTTTGCCAAGTCTTTTCCT
Organism: Sporosarcina sp. 6E9; assembly: GCF_017921835.1. NCBI lineage: Bacteria > Bacillati > Bacillota > Bacilli > Caryophanales > Caryophanaceae > Sporosarcina > Sporosarcina sp. 6E9. The sequence goes on from NZ_JAGEMN010000005.1 coordinate 81,145, forward strand.
TCAAAAAGAATTTCTCCTGATGTCACTTTATTCAGTCCGATAACCGCACGACCCGTTGTTGTCTTACCGCATCCTGATTCTCCAACAAGACCGTATGTTTCACCTGGCTGTATTTCAAAACTAACACCATCTGTAGCGCGAACATGGTCGACTACGCGCTGGAAGAAACCTCCTCGAATTGGAAAATGGACTTTTAAATCATTAACTTTAAGTAAGGACATTTTTTTCTACCCCTAACTCTTCCTCTTCAAAGTGGAAGTTTTTGTAACATGTGCACCGTACGAAATGACCGGGTTCCACCTCATGTAAAGTGGGGTCACTTTCATGTTCATCTGGCGCAATCCAAGGAACTCTCGGGGCAAAACGACAACCATTTCGGTCGAGGTTTTGTAGCGCCGGCACGATGCCTTGAATAACGTGAAGTCTGCCTTTATCCGGCATGTTTGACGGGATTGAACTAAGTAATGAACGGGTATAAGGATGTAACGGATTACTAAACATTTCATTTACACCCGAAAGTTCCACAATTTGTCCCGCATACATGACTGCAACACGATCCGCCATTTCCGCGACGACACCAAGGTCATGAGTAATTAGTACGATACCCGATTTCATCTGGGCCTGTAATTCTTTCATTAGGTCCATGATTTGCGCCTGGATAGTAACGTCTAGAGCCGTTGTCGGTTCATCTGCAATGAGTAAAACAGGATCACATGCCAATGCAATTGCAATTACAACACGTTGTCTCATTCCACCGGATAATTCATGTGGGTATTGTGAATAGACACGATTCTCATTCTTAATGCCCACGCGACGAAGTAGTTCAAGCGTACGCTTTTTCATGTCGGCTGGTGATAATTTAAGATGATATTTCATCGGTTCCGTGATTTGCGATCCAACCGTTGAAAGCGGATTTAACGCCGTCATTGGATCTTGGAAGATCATTCCCATGTCTTTCCCACGAATCTTATTCAGTTTGGCCCGTGATAAGTTAAGAAGATTCTGACCCCTAAAGTTTATCTGACCCTCGAGCTTTGTAACTCTAGCATCATGAAGTCCTATGATAGATAGTGCCAATGCACTTTTTCCACAACCTGATTCTCCTACGATGGCGAGAACTTCATTCTCGTGGATTTTCAAGGAAACATCATCTACCGCAGCGTAGTATTTTCCTTTGATGCTAAACGATGTGCGGAGATTTTCAATTTCCAATACAGTGTTTCCCAAGAAAAATTCCCCCTAACTTAAACTAGTCCTAAGCAAATAGTTAATTTTCAGATTTCAAACTACTTGCACTAATATACTACAGAAATTTCAAGATGACAACACCATTTTTTTGAAATTCATAGTGTTACAATAATTTCGTTTATGTCAATAGTGTTACAAATGTTGATATAAGTGCATTCTTTCACACTTTTCTCATAAACAATAAATATACTTTATTTAGATATAATTATTTTTCCCCATGAAAAAGCGGCCCTGCTGTAAAAAAACAGGGCCTAAAACGCTATGAGAATCATTGAATTTTTTTGAACCTTATACTAGTACAGACAAATGTCACAAGATGCAATGTTTTTATGTAGAACTAATGCTCCATAGATTATGGATTTGCGGAGTTTACTGAAGATGAGGCTGCCATCGCCGCTATTGTTGCGACCATCACCGCTTGTTGCGCTTGAATGAGTAACTCCACTGATGTTGCTAAACTAACAATCGCTTCATCTGCTTTCCCCACTAACTCATGGATGACATAACCAATGCCCAAAGAAAGTGCCATTTCCTTTTTCCATTTCAACGGACTTGATTCCTCAAGTGCAGTAGCTAGCTCGATAATTTTTTTCAGTTCTTTATCTGGCACATTGAATATTGTCAGAAATCCTATTAGCGGGTAGTGTATCGGCCGCACTTTTGTATCTTTAGCTAGGTACTGTTGGATGTCCGTGGCCCTTTCAATTAGAGATGGATTATAGTCTTCATTCACATAAGTCATGACTTGCGATAGCCATTGGAGTTCATTGCCCGCGCGAAACTTTTCCTTGCGAAGTGCATCATAGTACATACGCATTGTCTTGGCTTGGGTTACTGGATTAAACCCTCGCTTCGCTAGCAAAACCGCATATGTATAATCATCATCTGATGTTAAAAAGAAATGATGCTTTTTCATTTCACCAAATAAAGCTTTCGCGAGTCGCGCTTCGTTATCATAGGACTCTTTATCATTTGTCATAAAGAGTGCCGCTAAATAGGAATGGATTGTATTCCGAAAACCGAAAGTCCGTAGAATGCGTTGTTTTTCGAATAAGCGAATGACCTCTTCTTCGATGTTAACGCCTGGTTGATCGAGAAATGCTGCCATCATCGGCAAAAGATTTCCCCGCAAAGGCGAAAACCAACCCGCTTTCTGTTTTATCGCATCCATCGAGCGGCTTAAGCTCTCCGCATCAAACTCACGATCTGAAGTGACGTAGTACGAAGTAATCGTCAACACGACATTCCGGTCGACTGTCCAACCAGCCAACGATTTAACTTTTTCATACGTCATTTCAACATCTTGCCTAATCGCATTCGTATCCAATTCACCCAACTCCTTAATCTATTGGTACGATTTGACCCACGAAAGGTTTCAACAGGTTACAATTTTACGAAGTATTCGCTCACATGCTTTACCAGAGGAAAGTGCCCTTATATAGAAGGAACTTTATTTTTCGATGCGTTAACAAGTTTTTCAACTGTCTTAAAGTCTCCTTTGTGAAGCGCAGTTACAATTGCACTTCCTACAATTACGCCATCTGCAAAACTTCCGATTAACGCGACTTGATCCGGTGTTGATATTCCAAACCCAGCAAGAACGGGTACTGAACTTACCGCTTTCAACCTCTTCAAATGTTCCTCGAGTTGCCCTTCAAAACCATCGCGGACACCTGTAATGCCATTCACAGTTACAGCATAAATAAAGCCTTCTCCAGCGGCTGTTATTTTTTCAATCCGGTCGGGTGGACTTGTCAACGAAACTAGCGGAATAAGCGCAATATCCTCATTCGTCATCGCATCTCGAACTAAATCTACTTCTTCGTATGGCAAATCCGGGATGATCAATCCGCTAATTCCACCGTTTCGACAGTCTTCTGCAAATTCCTCAATGCCATACTGTATAATCGGGTTCAAATAAGTCATTAAGATAATCGGCACCGTCACTTCATCTTTAAACGAAGCCACCGTTTCTACGACTAAACGAAGCGTAACCCCTTCCGCGAGCGCACGTTCACCGGCTTCTTGAATAATAGCGCCGTCCGCCACTGGATCGGAAAAAGGAATGCCTAGCTCGATTGCAGTGACACCAACTTTTTGCAGGAACAAAATCGTTTCTTTCAATGTTTCGATACCACCATCGCCTGCCATGATATAGGGAACAAATGCTTTATCACCACGTTCGTTGCATGCTTGAATCGCTTCTGTAATTTGTTGTTTCGTCATGCTTGATCCCCTCCAAGTGCCGCCTTCACCGTTTCTACATCTTTATCTCCACGTCCCGATAAACAGACGACAATAATTTCTTCTTTTTTCATGCTCGCCGCAAGTTCCACCGCGTATTGCACGGCATGCGAACTTTCCAATGCCGGAATAATCCCTTCTGTTTGTGATAGTAATTGAAGCGCTTCAAGAGCACCTGCATCTGTAATCGATGTATATGTTGCCCTTCCGCTATCATGCAAATGACAATGTTCCGGTCCAATCGCAGGATAATCCAAGCCCGCTGAAATCGAATGCGCTTCTTGTATCAACCCATCCTCATCTTGCAACACATACATATAAGCACCGTGCAAAACACCTTCTTTTCCACCAGCAACTGCTGCTGAATGAAGTCCAGTCTCAATTCCGCTGCCCGCCGCTTCCACGCCGAATAACTTCACGTTTTTATCTTCGACAAATGGATAAAACATACCGATTGAGTTGCTTCCTCCGCCGACACAAGCGACGATTGCATCCGGTAATCGGCCTTCTTTCTCCAAAATTTGCGCCTTTGTTTCATCGCCAATCACTCGTTGGAAATCACGAACAATTTCCGGAAATGGATGCGGCCCCAATGCGGACCCCAAAATATAATGCGTATCTTCGACATTCGTCACCCAATAGCGCAACGCTTCATTAACCGCATCTTTTAACGTACCCGCGCCTTTATCAACAGATTTGACAGTCGCACCGAGCAACTCCATACGGAAAACATTCAATTCTTGTCGACGAATATCTTCTTCCCCCATGAAAATCGTGCACTCAAGACCGAACAATGCGCAAACTGTCGCGGTTGCAACACCGTGCTGACCTGCGCCTGTCTCGGCGACAACTTTCTTTTTCCCCATTCGAACTGCTAGCAGTGCTTGACCAACCGTGTTGTTGATCTTATGCGCGCCTGTATGGTTCAAATCTTCTCGTTTCAAATATATCTTCGCGCCGCCCGCATGTTTTGTAAGTCTTTCTGCAAAATAAAGCGGTGTTTCGCGTCCGACAAAATCCTTTAAATAATCGTCCACCTCGGCAAGAAACGCCGGATCCGCGATTGCTAAGTCATACGCTTCTTCCAATTCAATCAGCGCCGTCATTAATGTCTCTGGCACATATTGGCCACCAAATTTCCCGTATCGTCCGGCTCTTGTTTGTTCTTTAACCATTACAATCGCTCTCCTTCTTTTACTTCTTGTATAAATTCTCGGATAAGTCCTGCATCTTTTCGTTTATTTAGTTCGACACCGCTAGAAACATCCACCATAAAAGGACGAACACGCCCGACAGCTTCTTTTACATTGCTGGCATTTAGTCCGCCCGCAAGAATTATTTTCTCCACAGGAATTTCAGCATCTTTCAGCAACGCCCAATCGAACGTGATCCCGCTACCGCCTTTATAAACCGTACCCGGCGCATCAAACAAATAATAATCGACATCATATTTCGCTGCTTTCTCGACGTCATCGGTACTTTTCACCGGTAACGCCTTGATAGAAGGCAACTGCATTTCGCGAATAAAACCCGCGTCTTCATCCCCATGAAATTGCACATAATCGAGCGGAACTGCTTCGAAAATTCGTTTGATCTCTCCCAGTGTTTCATTGACAAATACACCGATTTTCAGTATATTATCCGGAATTTCCCTTGCCAGTTTTTGCGCCTGTTCAACGGTTACTCTCCGGCTACTCGGTGCAAAAACAAACCCAATCGCATCCGCACCGGCATCTACTGCAGCTTTCACATGTTCACTTTCCATCAGCCCACATATCTTCACCTTCGTCATCGTACAGCCCTCCTGAGCGGAACTTGCAGCGCTTCAATCGCTTCTTTCACTGAACCGCTTCGCATCAACGTTTCACCTACGAGTAAACCGCTCGCACCAGCTTCTGCAGCCCGAATCGCATCTTCACGGCCGACCAAGCCACTCTCGCTGATCAATACCCGTTCTTCATCAAAAGGGAAATGCGCCGCCACTTCTTCCGTCCTCGCCAAATCCACTTCAAACGTTTTAAGATCACGGTTATTCACACCTATTAATTTCGCATCGATGCTTAACGCTTGTTGTAGTTCTTCTATGTCGTGCACTTCGACAAGAACTTCAAGCCCCAAACCCGTGGCATATGCATAAAGTTCACATAATTCCTTCGGCTTCAAGGCCGAAACAATCAGTAAAATAACAGAAGCGCCCGCACGATTGGCACGATCGATTTGCACTTTGTGAATGATAAAGTCTTTGCATAATAACGGCGTTGAAACAGCATCCGCAACAGCTTCCAAATCTTCGAATGAACCTTTGAAAAAAGGCGCATCCGTCAACACTGAAATGCAAGCGACATCCACTTCACTGTAGATTGTTGCTTGTTTTACGGGATCCGCGCCTTCAGCGATCAACCCTTTAGAAGGTGACGCCCGCTTCATTTCTGCAATGACTTGCAACTGCTCGGCTTTATACAATCTATTAAATAAAGAAGGTCGCGTACGCTTACGGTTCACGACGACTTTTTCTTCCAAAAGCAATGCTTCCACTTCAAGTCGTTTTTCCTGTAGTATTTTGTCTAATATTGTCATATGCTCAGCGCCTCCTTCTGTCCAATCTTTTCACTAAATGCAACCACGGCTTCCAACTTCTCTAATGCGCGTCCGGATAAAATACTATCTATCGCCAATTTAACACCTTCTTGAATCGTTCCCGCTTGCCCGTTTGCAAACAAGCCAATTCCTGCATTGAACACAACGACATCAAAACGTGGACCGCGCTCCCCGCCTAGAATAGAGCGAGTAATTCCCGCATTTTCTACAGCAGTTCCTCCCCGAATTTCCGTTAAATCTGCCGACTGTAATCCGACATCTTCCGGCGTAAGTGAAAACGGAATTAAATCTCCTTGATCGAGCAGTACAAACGCATTTTGTCCCAGCAACGAAGCTTCATCCATGCCCCCCGCGCCAGAAACGACAATCGCTCGTTTACGTCCAAGCATTTGAAGAACCGAAGCATATTCCATGATGAAATCCGGTCGACTGATCCCCGTAAACTGCGTGTTCAATTGAAGCGGGTTAGTTAATGGACCAACGAGATTGAATATCGTCGCCTTTCCAATTTCACTGCGCACTTCTCCAATTCGCTTCATTTTCGGATGTACATTCGGCGCGAACAGAAAGGCAATCCCTTCCTGACGAAGCAAACTGCCCATATCATCCGGGCTGAAATTCGTATGGATGCCTAGCGCATCTAATACGTCTTGACTGCCTGCCGCGCTCGATATTTTCCGGTTTCCATGCTTTGCAACCGATGCACCCGCACCCGCCAAAACGAAAGCGGCCGTCGTACTTATATTAAAACTGTTAACGCCGTCTCCACCCGTCCCGCAATTGTCCATAAAAGAACCCTTTTCTACGTTCAAATCAATCGCAAAGGACCGCATGACTGACGCAAGCGCTGCCACTTCATGAGCGGTTTCTCCTTTTGCAGATAAAGCGATTAGGAACTTCTTGATGTCTTCTTTCGGTGTGTTTTCATCAAATAATAACTGTGCCGCCACTTTCATTTCTTCATACGGCAAATGCTTACGCTGCTCAACTATTCTTAAATACTTTTTCATGCTCATCTCTCCTCATCTCAATCAATCTTGAATAATCTCTAGTAATGATTTTGCTTTATTCACAGTTTCCAAGTATTCATCTGTCGGATTCGATTGCCTAACCACACCAGCGCCCGCTTGAACATACGCTTTTCCGTCCTTTATGAGCATGGTACGAATCGTCAACGCAAAGTCGATATTGCCATTCAAGCCGATATAACCTATCGCGCCACCGTATATACCGCGATGCTGCTTTTCCAATTGATCGATGATATCCATCGCCACTGCTTTTGGAGAACCCGTCACCGTTCCGGCTGGTGAACTCGCTTTGAGTGCATCAAGCGCATGCAATCCGTGCGCCAATGTTCCTTCAATCTCTGAAACGAGATGCATCACATGTTCATAGCGAACCGTTTCCTTGTAATTCGAAACGCGAACAGTTTCAGGCATGCACATTGCGTTCATTTCTTTTTTGCTTAATTCCACGAGCATATCGTGTTCAGCAAGTTCTTTTGGATCTTTCCGTAATTCTTCTTCTAATGCGCGGTCTTCCGCATCGTCTTTTCCGCGCCGACGCGTTCCGGCAATCGGGTTAACCATGACCGTGTCTCCAGTTACCTTCACAAGACTTTCCGGTGACGTCCCAATAACGGTATGATCTTCGAATTCCATGTAATACATATATGGAGACGGATTGCTTTTCCGCAATTTGCGATAAAGCGCGAAGGGATCCCCTTGAATATCCGCTTCCAATCTACGGGAAACCACAATTTGTTCAGCGACCCCATCATCAATAAAGGAAATTGCTTCACGCACTTGATCTTCGAATTGTTGCTGCGAAATTCCACAACGATAGGCGGACATGCTCACCCCCGCTTCTTTTTCAGTGACGCCGTTTATAATCATTTCTTCCAACGCTTCTAAGTTAGGCCCGCCGTATACGGGGTTGATTTCCGTATGCAGAAACGTCACTTCATGTAGTTCATGATCATAGATAATGATCGTATCGTAAATATTGAAGTAGACATCCGGCAATTCTAAGTCATCTGACGCGCGCTTTTCGCCATTTCGAGCAGCCCCATAACCGACATATCCAACCGCGCCGCCTGTAAATGGAAAATTCACATCATCCGAAATGCGCGGCATCAGTCTTTTTAATAATTTGTACAAATCACCTTCATGGGTGTAGGACCGTCCGTTTGTATAATCTAACTCCTCAATTTGACCTTCTTGGCCGCGGTACGCTTTCACTGGATTCATCCCAATAAACGAATACCGCCCGGAACCTTTTTGAATAGATGAACTTTCAAGTAAAAATTTCTGCTTCCCTTGCAGTCGCCGGAAAATTAGAATCGGCGTAAGCGAATCGCCATTTATTTTTTTAATTGTCGTCCGTAAGTTTTTTGATGTCGTTGTCATCTCATCACTCCTCGTTTTTCATGGAAATAAAAAAAATCCCCTGCAAAAGGACAGATTAGTCCGATTGCAGAGGACGGTTTCACCGCGTTGCCACCTCTAGTTGAAGTATTGCTACTTCCTCTTGGCGTGCTTTACATAAAAAAGCACTTCCCGTAACGTGGGCTAGACGTCCCCCTTGACTATTTCTTCAAAGGGACTCTCATAAGTCCATTCACAAAGGCCGCGTATCAGTTTTCACCACCCACTGATTCTCTAACAAACGCTACCCGTGCTACTCCTCTTATTCAACAATTTCTCAGCTATGCTCTTCTCATCTAAGCTCATCTGTTCCGTGGGCGGCACCGCTATCAGTACCTCCTGCCCGTCTTGTGAAACAAAAAGTTCTTACAAGCATAGAGCATGAAATCTGAATTGTCAACCACCTTAATGCAAATTAATTAGAATTGACAATAAACCTGTAGCTATCCCATTAATTGATATCCATCGATTCGTCATTTACACTGGATATAAAGAGAAAAACACACCAACAGACAGGATGAATTCAATGAGAATCAATAAATACCTAAGCTCGGCTGGCATTGTCTCAAGACGCGGCGCAGATAAATGGATCGAAGACGGGCGCATCACGATTAACGGGCAGCCCGCAGAACTCGGTAGCCGGGTTAATGAAGGAGACGTCGTCCTTGCAGACGGAAAACCAGTGAAAACCGAAGAACAACTCGTCTATATTGCACTGAATAAACCCGTCGGCATTACGAGCACAACAGAACGCCATATTGAAGGGAATGTCGTCGACTTCGTTAACCATCCATTGCGTATTTTTCATATCGGTAGACTCGATAAAGACTCGGATGGCCTCTTACTTTTGACGAACGATGGGGATGTCGTGAACGAAATCCTTCGTGAAGAACACGGTCATGAAAAAGAATACATCGTCACAGTCGACAAACCGATTACCAGAGAGTTTGTGAGGAAAATGGAGTCCGGCGTCGATATTCTTGGGACGACGACAAAACCATGTAAAGTGAAACAACTCGGACCGCGAAAATTCAACATCACACTTACACAAGGCCTCAATCGACAAATTCGTCGTATGTGTTCCGCACTCGGCTTCACAGTCAAAAGCCTACAGCGCACACGCATCCTAAACATTCATCTCGGAGACTTACCAAATGGACAATGGCGCGATTTAACCGAAGATGAACTTCGTGAAATGTTTAAGATGATGAATTATGAACCGAAACGATAAGAAAAGCTGTTCCAACCGGGGGAAATTTCGGGATGGAATAGCTTTTCTTATTTTTATTCATCGGATGATATGAATTGGGAGGAGTTCGCGCTGGATTGAGAGGACTTCAAACCGATTGCGCGGAATTCCCAACCGATTCAGAGGACTTCAGAAATCACGGAAGGAACTTCATATAAAATAAAAACAGCTACTAAACATCACCCTCGATGTTTAGCAACTGTTTATTTTACACATTGACCATTTCTAAAAATTGTCGTGTGCGTTCGTTTTTTGAGTGATTGAAAAATTGTTCAGGCGTGGCATCTTCAATGATGCGTCCTTCATCTAGCATGATGATCCGGTCAGCTACTTCCTTGGCGAACTTCATTTCATGAGTAACGACGACCATTGTCATTCCACCATTTGCCAAGTTTTTCATCACTTGAAGCACTTCCCCGACGAGTTCAGGGTCAAGGGCCGATGTCGGTTCATCGAATAACAAAGCTTTCGGTCTCATCGCAAGGGCTCTCGCAATTGCGACACGTTGTTTTTGCCCACCGGATAATTTATTGGGGTACACATTTGCTTTGTCAGCCAAATCGACGTTTTCGAGAATCATCAACGCCTCCTTCTTGGCCTCTTCTTTATTCATCTTTTTTACAATAATCGGTGCTTCTATTATATTTTCAAGCACTGTCTTATGGGGAAAGAGGTTGAAATGTTGGAACACCATGCCAACTTCTGCGCGTACATTTGATAAGTTTTCTTTCTTTCGATTGATTTTGCGGTTATCAATTGAAATTTCACCTTCATTGATTATCTCCAAGAAATTTAAACAACGAAGGAGCGTGCTTTTTCCAGATCCGCTCACGCCGACAAGAACAATGACTTCTCCAGCTTTTACATCAATGTCGATTCCTTTTAATACTTCCAAATCACCAAAGGACTTGTGAATGTTTACCGCTTTAAGCATCGAAACGCCTCCTTATGCTTTATCAACATCTAATTTATTTTCGTACCATTTTAATAATCCAGAGAATATCAGCACGAGTACTAGGTAGTAGAATCCAACGACTAGAAACGTTTCGAATGGTTGGAAAGATGAAGCTGATTCCCGGTTAGCAAGCCCAAACAGTTCAGAAACACCGATGACATAGACAAGCGATGAGTCTTTCAGCGTGATGATGAACTGGTTTCCCAATGGCGGAATCGCTCTCCGTAGTGCTTGCGGGAAGATGATTCGGCGCATTGTTTGCGAACGGTTCATACCCACGGCAAGGCTCGCTTCACGTTGTCCGCGGTCGACGCCCTGTATGGCACCTCTAAAAATTTCAGCAATATATGCACCATTATGAACACCTAGCGCAATTGCGCCTGCCCAAAAATTCGACAGGATGATAATCGAGGTAATTCCGTAATAAAGAAACATGATTTGTACAATTAATGGCGTCCCGCGAATTAACGTAATATACAAGTTCGCAATTGTTTGCAGTATTTTTGATCCCGATATTTTCATTAAAGCAAAGACAATACCAAATGCGGTACCAATCACGACAGCAATCGCTGTTAATTGCAATGTAATGAGTGCTGCTTTTAGAAAACCTTCATATGTTCGCATAAATACTTCATATAAAGTAATAAATATTTCAGGCACCGGCAATGACCTCTTTCTTCACTAAGTAGATTGGATTGTTCACTCTAACAATTCAACGCCTTCTAAATCGAGGTCCAGTAAATTTCGGTCAAACCACTTTTTCGAAATTTCATCATAAGTTCCGTCATCAATTATCTCTTGAAGTGCTTCGTCAATCGCTTCTCTTAACTCGTCATTGTCCTTTCTCACGGCAATGGAAGGTTGTTCAACCCAAAGCGGTTTTCCGACTTCTTTGACTTCAAATCCATTCTCAATCGCTTCAAATCCGACGATATCCGCTGTAATCACTGCATCTAGTCGTCCTTTAATCGTTAAGTCTTTAAGTGCGACGACGTCACTGCTGTAATACTGCAGGTTGTCAGAAAGTGTTTTGGCTGGCTCTTCGTAAGTCGATTGCGCAACAACGCCAATTTTCTTCCCTTTAAGATCATCTGCTGATTTTATCTCCGTGTTATCTTTTGAAACAAATATCATGCCGCCAGAGTAGTAATAAGGTTCAGTGAAATTTGCCTGTTCTGCACGTTTTTTTGTGTAGGCCATTGAACCAATGATGGCATCGTATTTTTCCTCCACGAGGCCTTGTAAAATTGTCTCAAATGGATTCGTCACTGGATTTGGTTCTAGACCCATCTTCTCCGCGATTGCGTTCCCAATTTCAATATCAAATCCAGTGAGTTCGCCGCCTTCTTCGAAGTTAAATGGCTTATATAATCCACTTGCCGCGAATGTTAAACTACCTTTTTTAACAAGTTCATAGTTTACCCCAGGTTCTTTACTTGCCCCATTATCTTCAGCTTTTTTATCTTCCCCACATGCTGATAATAGTAGAACTGTAGCAACTAGTAATAGAAATAATGATTTCAATTTCGACATCTTCTTAAATCTCCCCTTTTTTATAAACTTACCACTGTAACTTTCCCTTCCCTACATCTCTACCGATAAACAAATTATTAGAAGATTGGTTCAAAAGAATGTTTTCATCGATAGGAAAAAAGTCACTTATTCATCTATGGATTTAGATGTATGCACAGCCTTCACTAATCCCGCTTATAGCTCGCAATGATCACCGCAATTTCATCTAACAATCCATACGCGGTATCATCTAAGTGATTATTGATAATGGCAGAAAAGATTAACACTTCTCCATCTTTTGTTTCCGCATACCCCGCCAAAGACGAAACACCGTTTAATGTTCCTGTTTTCGCTTTGACTTTATTTTCTGCGGCTGTGCCGTTCATCCGATACCGCAATGTTCCGCCGACAAATCTTTCTTCAATACCCGCTACGGGCAATGAATTCATGAATTCTTCGTACCAGGGTTTTTCTTGCGCTAGATATAGGAGGTTAGTGACTTCATTGGCGGTGACGAGGGTTTTATGAGACATTCCCGAACCGTCGCGCAGCAACATCGTGTTCATATTTATGCCTATGTCAGCGAGTGTATGATTCATCATCCCAAGTCCTTTGTTCCAACTGCCTGTGCCGCCGATTACTCGTCCCATTTCTTTAACGAGAACTTCACCATGTCCGTTATTGCTTAACTTCATAAATGGCGTGAGTAGTTCTTTCAAGGGCATGGACTGTTTAGTGGCTAGAAGAGTTGCGCCGCTGGGAACTGAGCCTGTTCCGACTTGAGTCACGTTGGTGAATTTGATGCCTTGTTCGTCTAATACGTGTTTGAATACATTCATCGTGTAATTCGTTGGTTCCCATACAGATGCCCAGGAACGGTTTTGTTTTAAGCCGAGCGGAATTGTTCCGGTGACGATGATTGTATTGGAGCCATGCATGCGCTCCGCTTTAATATAAGAAGTTCCGTTCTTCGCAACGGTTTTTGTTTTGTTGACGATTTTTAAATAACTGTTTTCCGGTACCATTCGAATTGTACCGGGTTCACCTGATTTGGTTGCGGGATACACATCGACAATAACCGTTCCAGCGTCAAAGTCGTCGTTCGGAGATAGCGTCAACGCGGATACTTGCGCGCCAGAATAATACGGCTCATCTGACCAGTTTAAATCTTGAGAGAGGCGTTCATCGTCGTACCAAGTATCATCTCCGAATAGATTTCCGGCAACGGTATGAATGCCTTTTTCCTTTAATTCCGTTACAAATGTGAATAAATCGCCGGTTGTTAGTGTCGGGTCGCCTAGCCCTTTTATATAAAGATTCCCTTGAAGCTTTCCGTCTTTAATTTTCCCGTCGGTGTACAGTTCTGTTTTAAATGTGTGCTGGGGTCCAAGCGTTTCAAGTGCGGCCACGCCGGTAAAAAGTTTCATGACGGAGGCTGGATGAACTCTTGTATCGCCTAAGTTCGAGTAAAGTACTTTCCCATCCACAGCGTTCCGGATGCTGATAGAAGTTGTTGCTCCTTGTAGTCTGGCATCTTTTAAGACTTTGTTAAGTTGATCTTCCAAGTTAGCATGGGTAGGTATTGGTGCTTTCATTTCTTCATTTGGCTGAATTTCTTTAAAAACGTATTCTTTAGAAGAAGGCGAGACAACTTCTGATTTGTCTGATGGATTCAGGAGCACTGGGACAATTACCACTAGCAGTATAAGCACGAAAAAAACAATTGTTTTTACTATCCGTCGTTTATTCAACTGACCGCACCTCAGCTTTCATTTTTTAAGAATTATCATGCAGGTTTTTAAAGTGCACTTTCAGGGCAAATTAAAAAAGAGAACCGTTTATTTTCAGGAAAGAGGTGATGTCATTGATTAACAATGTGGAAAAAGATGAAATTGCAATCGGTTTAATACAACTGCTAAAAGAAGGCAAGAAAGAAGCGTTTCAAGATGTCATCAAAGAACTTATGCCTTATGACGTCGCGCATCTGTATAAGGAATTACCAGTTAAGCGCCAACCCCTGTTTCTTGAGTATTTGGAGTTGAAAGAGTTAGCGAACCTTTTGCGTTACTTAACTCGAGATGAACAGCTTCATGTCATTGAAATTCTGAAGCCTGATCGTTCAGCAGAACTATTAGACCTTATGAAAAATGACGAGCTCGCAGTCATGTTGACAGGATTATCAAGTAGCGTCATTGATAAACTTATTAAGAAGATGAAACACGAAGAATCTGCCGTAATCCGAAAAATTCTTTCTTATCCTGAAAAGTCTGCTGGGCGCTCGATGTCTGACCGCTTTGTTTGGATTGACAAGTCGTACACGGTTGAAAAAGCCACCCAAAAGCTGAAACACTTCTCCGATTTGGCGGAGTACTTAAACTACCTATACGTCATTGATCATGAACGAAAACTCGTCGGCGTCGTTTCTTACCGTGATTTATTGCTCGCGGATTTTGATGTGGTCATTGAAGATATTATGGTCAAGAATGTTGTGAAAGTAGACGTCTTAACGAAACAAGAAGAAGTGGCGAAACTGATCGCCAGACATGACTTCGTCTCCATTCCGGTTGTGGTGGAGGATAATACGTTAGCGGGCATCATAACAGTTGATGATGTTATTGACATTATTATGCGGGAAGCAGATGACGATATCGGAATGCTCATGGCTTCCGGTAAAGATATTGACTTCAATACGCCACCATTCATTGCAGCCTATAGACGCCTTCCATGGCTTGTTTTATTATTATTTATCGGTCTTGTTTCCGGAAGTATTATTGCAAGATTTGAAGCAACACTTGAAGCAGTTGTCGCACTGGCCTTTTTCATGCCGATGATTGCGGGTATGACAGGAAATACAGGTACTCAGTCTCTCGCGATTGTTGTACGTGGGTTTGTTACTGAGGATTTGAGTCCAAAGAAAACGATGAAACTGATTTTCAGAGAGCTATTTGTCGGTATTATTATTGGCGTAACTTGCGCAATCCTTATTTCAATCATCGCTTACATTTGGCAAGGCAGTATCGTTCTTGGATTAGTTGTCGGGGCTTCCTTACTCGTTACACTCATTATCGGGACACTCTCCGGCACGATTATCCCACTAATTTTACACAAGTTCAAAGTGGATCCAGCAGTTGCATCCGGGCCGCTAATCACAACAATTAATGATATATTATCGCTTCTAATTTACTTTGGCATTGCGACAATGTTTATATCAAAACTGATGTAAGTCATTGCGTGAATAAGTAGACACCCGTAAATAACAAAATCAAATAAGTGAAAATCCGAAAGTACTTCTGATTGATACGGTGGAATAGGCGTTGTCCAAAGTATAGTCCTAAAACGACTAGGGGCAACCCCATTCCACTCGATATCCAAACGGTTTTATTGGACCCGGCAAATAAAACTTGAACGACTAGGCTAATTGAATAAATGAAAAGATAAAAGGCTAATGTCGTCGCACGCAATTGTGCTTTCGGTGTGCCTGTTCCAGAAAAGTAAAGCAGTAATGGCGGTCCGGGCATGCCGATACCGGTTGTCAGTAAACCAGATAAGCCACCGACAAAAAAATCGCGGCGCTTGGTCGTCTTCAAGTGAAAATTCAACATAAGCAAAAATGTTAAGGCTAAAATGACTACGCCAATACCAACTTTCAAATTTCTCGTTTCCGCAAATAAAAAAATCAGAATCCCAATTGGTAATCCTGGTAAACTTCCAATCATAAATCGTTTTAAAATACCCATATCAACATCTGCGCGGATTTTTCTAATAAGCGCTGCGGAAATGACTAATGATAATACGAAATTGATTTGAATGGCTTCTTTAGGTTCGAAAATCAACAATAAGAACGGCGTTGCCATGATAGAAAAGCCGAATCCCGTGCTTGTTTGTAAAATTGACGCAAATAATATGATGACGATAAATAATATAATAGTCATATTAATTCCACCTCGTAATTGTTTCTTATCATACCATTTTGATAGATGAATTACCCTTCCTTTGTAAGCGCTGTCAATCCTGAGTCAATTAATCGGAATAGTTTTACTTCAATCATTTCGTTGACTTATCATTCTTTTCAATCTAAAGTAAGGATTAATTCTTGCGACAATCGAATAGCAAAACATCACTTTCTTATCAAGAGAGATCGAGGGACAGGCCCTATGACATCTCGGCAACAGATTCATGACGAATGAATACTGTGCTAATTCCTGCAAGTGCTTCGGCATTTGGAAGATGAGAACGAGATGGTTTCTTACATAGTAGAAGCCCTCTTTTTTCTTATCATTCTATTGATAAGTGAATCGGGGCTTTTTCGTTTTTCTTAGATGGCTGAGAAGTTGTGAACGCGGAATGAGTGTTTTTTATCAGGAGGTTTTGACATGATTGAATTTAAAAATGTCTCGAAGACGTTTAGTCTTGGAAAACGAGAAGTGCATGCGGTTAAAGATGTTTCGCTATCGGTTAAAAAAGGAGAAATATACGGTATTATCGGATTTAGTGGTGCCGGAAAGAGTACGTTGCTACGTTTAGTGAATATGTTGGAACGTCCAACTTCTGGCTCTGTGTTCATCCAGAATGTTGATGTCAGTTCATTATCCGCGAAGGAATTACGCACGCAACGCCGCAACATCGGGATGATTTTCCAAAACTTTAACTTATTTAATTCAAGAACTGTTGCTGGAAACGTTGCTTATCCTTTAAAGTTGGCCGGCGCTACCAAACAAGAAGTCCAGGAGCGTGTGAAAGAACTATTAGCTTTTGTCGGTCTATCCGATAAGGCGAAAGATTATCCAGATCAACTATCAGGCGGACAAAAACAACGTGTCGGGATTGCTCGGGCGCTTGCCAGTTCTCCGGAAGTTCTCATCTGTGATGAAGCGACATCCGCTTTGGATCCTGATACCACCGCTGATATTTTACGGTTACTCAAAAAGGTAAATAAGGAGTTGGGAATCACCATTCTTCTTATCACACATGAAATGCATGTTATCCAATCCATTTGTGACAAAGTGGCGGTCATGGAGGAAGGCGAAGTAATTGAGTCTGGTGCGGTTTTCGAAACCTTTACGAATCCGCAACACTCAACGACGCAACGCTTTATCCAATCCATTCAACAAGACTTGCCTTCTGAGAAGCTTTTAGACGAATGGCGTTCCAAGGGCGGTACCCAGTTATATCGCGTCATTTTTAAAGGCGAAATTGCAAGCGACCCTGTTCTATCGCAAATCACTCGAAAACACGGCATCGATTTCAACATCGTCTATGGTTCAGTTCGAGAAGTTCAAGAAAGGTTTTTCGGTAATCTTCTGATTTCCTTTGAAGGTGAACCGGCAAAGATCCAAAAAGTATTGCAGACACTTGAAGCGATTGTAGATATCAAGGAGGTCATTAAAGATGAGAGTTGATTGGTCCACGTTTTGGCCACGAATTATAGAAGCGACGGGCGAAACGCTCATCATGGTGCTTGCCACACTTATTTTCGGTTCGATTATCGGAATTTCACTGGGGCTTCTATTATTTGTGACAAGAGAAAATAATATCTTGGAAAACAAAGCAGTTTCACGCGTCTTAAATATTCTTATCAATATCATACGGCCGATTCCGTTTATCATCTTCTTAGTTGCCATTTCACAACTAACGAGATTGGTTGTCGGGACAACCATTGGAACGACCGCAGCGATTTTCCCGATGACGATTGTGGCGAGTTTTGTTGTTGCTCGAGTTGTTGAAAATAACTTAGTTAGTATCGACCCGGGCGTTATAGAAGCTGCGCAAGCAATGGGGGCAAGCCCACTTCGGATTATCTTTACTGTATTAATTCCAGAAGCGCTTGGGCCTTTGATTTTAGGATTAACTTTCGTTTCGGTCAGTCTAATCGACTTTTCTGCGGTTGCTGGAACAGTGGGCGGCGGAGGTCTTGGACATATCGCCATGACTTATGGTTATCAACGGTTCGATGCGAGTGTCATGATTGTTACGGTTGTTATCTTAATTTTGATGGTGCAACTCGCGCAGTGGATCGGCAATACGCTATCTAGAAAGATTATGCGTCGTTAACATTAAAATTGATTTAGTGCTCCGTCATTCGCTTTCCTGCGGGCGAGCGCCGAGCCGCTTCCCTTGCTACACTCAGTCCAGGGTCTCGGCTGTCTCGCTGATTCCGCGGGAGTCTCACGACTGCGCACTAAATCAGGAAGTAGTCTTATATAAGACTTCTCTATAACCTTTCAATAACTTAGTTTTATGTCAAAAAGAACTTTACCTAAAAGGAGAAGATAAAATGAGAAGATTAATGATTTTATGTTTAGCGATTGTAACAGCGGCTTTATTAACAGCTTGTGGCGGTAAAGGAAACGCGGATAGTGAGACAGTTAAGGTGAAAATTGGGGTCAATGGTTCTGATGGTGTTCAATGGCCGATTTTGAAAGAAAAGGCGGCGAAAGAAGGCATCGAAATTGAACTTATCGAGTTCGCAGATTACACTTTGCCGAATAATGCACTTGCGCAAGGCGATGTGGATCTAAATGCATTCCAACACTTTTCTTTCTTATCCCAATACGTAAAAGAAAGCGGAAATGAACTTGTTCCAATTGGTTCGACGATGTTTGCACCACTCGGCGTTTATTCTGAAAAGATTAAAGATATCGCGGAAATAAAAGAAGGAGATAAAATCGCAATTCCAGATGACCCTTCTAACCAAGCACGTGCGCTACGCTTACTTGAAAGTGCTGAACTTATTACACTTTCGGATGACTTTGGATTGTTTGGAGATCCGAGTAAAGTTGTTGAAAACCCTTTGAAATTAGACATTATTCCGATGGTCGCTCAACAAACACCACGTGTATTGCCGGATGTAACCGCAGCGATTATTAACAACGGAATTGCAGGACAAGCAGGTTTTTCACCAGGCGAAGATCCAATCTTTAGAGAAACTGGCGACGATGAAAGTATTCACCCGTATGTGAATATTATTGCGGCAAGCGCGAAGGAAAAAGACAATAAAACATTCAAACGAATCGTTGAATTATATCAAGAAGAAGATATTGCACAAGCTGTAGAAGAAGATACAAAAGGTGGATCTTATCTGATTAATTTAACGCAGGATGAGATTGATAAAGTGTTTGAAGGACTTATAAAATAATACTGGGGGGTATTTATAATGAGCATTGTAAAAGAAGAGACGAACACATTATTCCAATCAATTGAAAATAACCGCGGGTTATATATTCAAACGAGTCAGGATATCCATGCGAATCCCGAAATCGGAAATAAAGAAGTGTTTGCCAGTGCTAAACACGTTGCCATACTGGAAAATGCGGGTTTTAAAGTAACAACAGCGGTTGCTGGTCATGAAACATCCTTTTATGCCGTGAAAGACAGTGGAAAAGAAGGCCCGACAGTCGCCTATCTTGCTGAATATGATGCACTTCCAGGATTGGGGCATGCATGCGGACATAATATTATCGGTACAACAAGTGTCGCTGCGGGTATTGCACTCGCTGAAGCACTTCCTGAAACCGGAGGACGCGTCGTCGTTCTCGGGACCCCTGCTGAAGAAGGCGGCCCGAATGGGAGTGCGAAAGGTAGTTTCGTTAAACATGGCTACTTAAAAGATGTGGATGTGGCACTGATGATTCACCCATCTGGTAAGACTGCAACTACCGGAGAATCGCTCGCTGTAGATCCACTTGACTTCCACTTTTTCGGAAAACCAGCGCATGCATCTGGTTCACCGCATCATGGCATTAACGCGTTAGATGCTGTTATTCAATTATTCAATGGCATTAATGCACTTCGCCAACAGTTGCCGTCTGACGTCCGGATTCACGGAATTATTACACACGGCGGGGATGCACCGAATATCATTCCGGAATATGCATCGGCACGTTTCTATATTCGCGCCGCATCGTGGAAAAAAACAGTGGAAGTTTCGGATAAAGTACGAAATATCGCTGAAGGAGCTGCGCTTGCGACAGGGGCAACCGTCAAAATCGAACGCTTCCAAAATGAAGTAAAAGATCTTGTCCTAAACGCAGTTCTTGATCAGGTCTTGGTTGAAGAACTTTCTGCACTCGGCGAAGTGGTCCATACCGAAAAGAGAGAAGGCAAAGGTTCCACGGACGCTGGGAATATTAGTTACGAAGTGCCAACTGCACATCCGTATATCAAGATCGGGCCAGATAATCTCGTTGCGCATACAGACGAGTTTAGAGAGGCCTCGAAGTCGGAAATCGGAGATGAAGCTTTGATTACAGGAGCAAAAGCTTTAGCGTCAACAGGGTATCGTTTATTGACGGATTTTGAATTGCTTCATCGTGTGAAGCAGGAATTTGAAAGGGGATTGGCTGCGAAGGCGGAGTGATTTTAAGGGATGAAAGTACGACGTTTGCAAATCAGCGGCTTTAGTCGGTTAAAGATGGGTATTAGTCGTTTACCCAAATTATTACTATTTCCACATAGAAAAAGGTTGCCACATCACATGGCAACCTTTTTTATGTTAGTAATTATGCAAACTCTTCCACCAGTTCACGCATTGTCCCGTGCTTCGCCAAATTCGTGTGCCAGGAAAGTGCTTTTTCCAAAACATGCGGAGTCTGCCCGCCTCTTTCAAGCGCTTCGCTGTAATACGCGCGTAGTTGGTCGCGATACATTGGATGTACGCAATTCTCGATGATCAATCCTACACGTTCTCTCGGCGCGAGTCCGCGGAGATCTGCATAGCCCTGTTCCGTTACAATCACATCAACATCATGTTCTGTATGATCAACATGCGAAACGAAAGGAACGATGCTTGAAATATCGCCACCCTTTGCAACCGACTTGGTCACAAAAATCGCAAGGCGCGCATTCCGTGCAAAGTCACCGGAACCGCCAATCCCGTTCATCATCTTCGTTCCAGAAACATGCGTCGAATTGACATTGCCGTAAATATCCAGCTCCAGCGCCGTATTAATCGATATTAAACCGAGACGGCGAATGATTTCCGGGTGATTCGAAATTTCTTGCGGGCGCATAATGAGCTTGTCGCGGTACTTATCAAACTCACCAAATACTTGCGCCATCTTGTCTTCAGACAATGTAATCGACGCACAAGACGCGAAACGCACCTTCCCCGCATCAATCAAATCAAACACTGCATCTTGCAGTACTTCCGAATACACTTCCAAGTCCTCAAATTCAGCGTTAATCATGCCGTGCAACACCGCATTGGCAACCGACCCGATTCCCGACTGCAACGGCGCTAACTTATTTGTTAACCTACCTGCTTGTACTTCCGAACGTAAAAAAGTCAATAGATGTTCCGCCATGATTTCTGTTTCTTGGTCTGGTGCCACAATCGTTGACGGAGAGTCTAGTTGATTGGTGAAAACAATGCCTTTCACCTTTTCCACGTCAATCGGAATCCCGATTGTGCCGATACGGTCATCGGCGTTTGTTAACTGAATCGGCTGACGCTCGCCTTGTTTTCCTGGATCATACAAATCATGTAATCCTTCAAGCTCAGTTGGCTGCGCCATATTGATTTCAATAATAATCGACTTTGCATGCGCTGCGAATGTTAATGAGTTTCCAACAGATGTTGTCGGAATGATCATACCGTCTTCTGTTATTGAAACCGCTTCCAAAATTGCGAAATCAATTGGTTCGATGACTTCTGCTCGAATCAGTTCCGCAGTATGCGATAAATGGTGATCGACAAAGAGATGTTCACCGTCATTAATTTTCTTTCTCATCGTTGGTTCGGCTTGAAATGGCAGTCGTTTGTTCACAATGCCTGCTTCTGCAAATAACCGGTCAATATCCGATCCCAAAGATGCCCCAGTAAACACATTCACTTTAAACTTTTCCTGTTCTGCACGTTTCACCAATGCCAATGGAACAGCTTTCGCGTCACCAGCCCGGGTAAATCCACTTAACCCCAATGTCATACCGTCTTCAATCCAAGATGCCGCCTCTTCTGGCGTCACAACAGCCTCTTTCAATTGATGATGTTTAATACGATTCATAGGTTTACCCATCGATTTATACCCCTTTTCATAACTTTTAGTTAATTCTACAGGATGGAAATAGTCGATGGGCGGTTTCGGTTTTGAATAAAGAATTACTGCCTAAAGTACTTAAAATCACGTCTGAAACAGTATAAATCAAAACCCTAATAGCTTTCGAAAATAACTGGCATACGATTGACTGACCGGTATTTTCGTTTCGTCATCCATCGCTAAAACAAAAGTCGAGTGCGTATCTGGGAAGATTTCTTTTATGTGATGGACATTTACGATAAACGAACGATGGCATCGGACAAAGGAATCTCTGGGCAATAAATACTCAAACTCCTGCAAAGTATTCTTATGTGTTCCTGAAAAACCATCCGCCACGACAATGGTTTTACGATCCTTCACTTCAACATATTTTACATCTGTAAATGAAACCGGATTCCAACCATCAGGTGTTTTTACCGTCACAACCGACTTCCCATCCGTATAAGCAGGGTAAATCGCCATCACGCACCCTTGCAATTCACCATCATGATGAAAAGGAACCGCCATGCCGTGATAAGGCACCCCAAAAACATCCCGGTCAATAAACTCAGACACTTTTTGTTTCTGAGCAAGCGCTTTATAAGCAATCGTTCCCGCTTTCACTGGATCCCCCGCACTAATTTTCAAGTCAATTCGTTTACTCGGACGATAATAAATATATTTTTTCGTATCTGAAATGGCGATTGATATTTCATCTGAAAATAATTCACCCATCACATCTAAAAGTGAATCGATTGTAAAACTTTTCATTTCTGAGCTCCTTTAAATAACTCCGTCATGTCTACTCATTATACTACAACCAATCTATCGGTTCACCACGAGTAAAAAACAAAAAACCGAGGCCATGAACAATGAATCGTTCAGACGCTCGGTAAATTATGAGTCCCGCATTCTATCATGACATACGCACTGCATCTGGCTCAGGCACAAAGCGCAGAACGACAATCCCGATAATGAACAGAATTACCAAACTGAATACCCCGTATGATGAATGACCCGTCAATTGTGACGTCACACCAACAAGCAACGGACCCATAACTGACGCAAACTTCCCGAAAATATTATAAAAGCCGAAGAACTCGTTCGCTTTTTCTTTCGGAACTAGTTTAGCGAAATAGGAACGACTGAGTGCTTGAATCCCACCTTGCGAAGTTGCAACCAACATAGCAAGAATCCAAAAATCCGTCTCTGTTTTCATGAAAAACGCATAAATACAGACAATAATATATACGAAAATCCCAACATACAACATCTTTTTCCCCGTGAACTTTTGCGATAAACGACCGTAAATAATCGCAAACGGCGCAGCGACGACTTGCGTAACAAACAAAATGATAAGGAGCGACGTCGCACTAATGCCCAAGTCAGTTCCATACGCTGTCGACATCGAAATAATCGTTCCGACCCCGTCAATATAAAAGAAATAAGCAACTAAAAATAAAAACACATGACGATATTTTCGAATGTCTTTAAACGTACGTCCCAACCTTATAAAACTTCCTTTAATAAGGCTAACATTAGGTTCTCGTGGGATTGAATGAATCTGAACTACATATTTAAGCATCGGCACCGTGAAAACAATCCACCAAATCGCCGTAATAACAAACGCAAGCTTCATCGCAAATCCTGTCGCAAGCGGAATAACCCCTTTATCAGCCAACATTATTAACGCGATACTGATAATGAACGGAATCGTACTCCCGATGTACCCCAATCCAAAACCGCGAGCCGACACTTGGTCCATCCTTTTCTCCGGTGTCACATCGACTAAAAATGCATCGTAAAATATATTTGCCCCGTGAAACCCAACCGCTGTTATCGCATAAAAAACTAATAATAACGTGCCATTTCCTTCTGGAACGAAAGCCAATGCTGCCGTCGATAAAGAACCGATTGCAAAGAAAGTAAAGAAAAACTTCTTTTTCATTCCTTGATAATCCGCAAGCGCCCCTAAAACAGGTCCAATCATCGCGATAATAAACGTTGCGAAAGCGACCGCATAGCCTAAATAGGCCGTTGAATCCGCGTTTGAGATCCCAGCATTCGAAGCAACAGATTTATAAAATAAAGGAAAAACCGCCGTCGTAATTATGATCGAGTACGCTGAATTTCCCCAGTCGTACATCATCCAACCAGTCTCTGTCTTATTAAACTTCTTCACTTCAATTCCCCCCTCCCACACTTCTACTATCTAGTGTACAACAATAGAGATGAGAATATATATAGTATTCTAACTTTTACTAACTATTCTATTTCCAAAACTTGTTCAATCACTTTCCCATCCGTCTTTCCCAAATCAAGACCGAGAAGACGCGCAAAAGTCGGCCCTTCATCGATCAATCTCATAACAGGAATTTCAACATTCGGCTTGATGCCTTTACCAGTCGCTATGAAAATCGTTTCATAGTTGCCCTTTGTCGGCGAATACCCATGTGAGGCAAACGTATACTTCCCGCTAGCCACATCGTCCTCTGTAATCACATCAATTGAATCCCCATCCAAATGCTCTGTAAAATAATATCCCCGACGTGCCTCGACCATAAAGGTTGCATTTTCATCAGCGCCGCGTCGACCCGCTTCCTCACCGTCGATCACAAACTCAACGCCATTTTCTTCATTCATCACCAATGAGTTCAATAAGGCTCGCACGCGCTCTTTCGTCCCGGTATCGCTTTTATCTTTCAAATAAATATAAGCCGAACCATCATTACTTTTACAGTACGCTTTCCAACGCTTCACTTTTCCTCGTTTCGTCACTTCTATCAAACCACTTTCTATCAATAAAACATTCAATTTCACGGCCTTAGAATGATCCAGCGAACTATGATCGCCTAACGCCACAATTGTGGATTTTTCATACAGACCGCTGTCCTTCAAAGCCGTTAAAATCTGACCGAGACGTGCATCATGACGAAGAATAGCCGCATCCGCTTCCGCAGATGAAAAGCCATGACGATGACGTTGTGAATCCAAATCCACCAAATGAATCAGCATGAGATTCGGTTTTTTCGTTTTAATCGTATGAACAGCCGATGCGGTCACGAAATCATCAAGTTCCGGTTGTTCAGTCCCTTTACGAAGATGGCCAAATCGTTTATTCATGTCAAATTGATACCTTTTGCTGCCATTCCACAAAGAAGTTACAATTTGATGATGCCATGGTCGATTCGCAAAAATTTCCGGCATATGATAATCGATTTTTGCTTTTGCTGTTACAGGCCACAACAATGCCGCTGTAGACATACCCGCTCTTTTCGCTTCATCATATAATGTCGTGCCTTGAATATAACGCCGCCCCCAATACCAATCAGGCGATTCCCTTCCCGGCTGAAGCAGCGTATTTGTTGGAACCCCATGTTGATTGGGGTAATTTCCAGTCACGATACTAGCATGACAAGGATACGTGACAGAAGGATAAATCGTTTCGACATTTTCGCAAATCGAGGCAGACCTTAAAAGCGCTTTGAAGTTTGGTAACGCCTTCAACTTTCGAATGTCCTGTGCAGATAAACAATCGAAAGAAATGACAATTAAATGATCCGTTAATCGTTGCAAACAAACTCACACCCGTCCCAATATAGTCTTTTCATTCTACCAGACAAAAAAACTGGTCACCAAAGGATTATGTCTCCTCGGTGACCAGTTTTCCCCATTATTTCATTGGCAAATCGAAAAGAACAGACTTTTCTTTAAATAAAGTCTTTACGTTTTCATCTACTAATGGCCCTACTTGGAATTCCAACTCTTTCAGTAAATTAAATTCATCTTCTCTAAACAGGTAAACAAATAGCGCCTCATGCGCCTCGCCGGGTGCAATCTCTCCACGTACAGTTGGCTCGAGCATACCATTTGAAAGCATCGTACCACGGTTTTGATCTAAATGAAGATTCGTTTTTATCGACTTGGAAACTAACGCATCACTTCCATTTTCTACAGAAAGCTTAATCGTTAATGCGACAAGTGGTCCTTCCCCGAAATTACTGAATCGGTCTGCATGCGCGGTTGTCGGTGTTATATTAGCATATTGAACACCTTCCAGCGTAACCTTCACGTCATCAATCGATTGTTCTTTGCTAATATCTTCTTCAGAAAAGAACAATTCTTTGTCTGCAATGCTCTCCGTGACCATCTTGTCTGCATACAATTTGGAAGTCGCTTCAGCTTTTTTTGTGCCTTCTTCAGTAATTGGAAAGAAAAAAACTGCTTCTTCTCCGAATGGTTTACTTGTATCTTCTTCCAAGTACGGTGTAGAAATCGTCATTCTTGGAGATTCCAACTTTTCAAATTGTGCCTTCGTAATCATATGCGCGGACAGTCCAGTAAAGGAACCTTTTGAATAAAGACTGACTGTATCATTTGAATCATCATTCATCCATTCATCCCGTGACACAAAATGACTTCTACCTGGCAGATGTTCCGTTGCATCATCCGAATAAAATAATACCCCTTGATTGAACGATATATCTTTATCGCTTTTATTCTCGAGTGTCAGTTTATATGTTAAAACATAACCTTCATCTTCTTCAGCGAAACTAGCTTTCGCAGATTCGTTCATATTCGTCACATGCACGACTTGATATTCGTCGATTGTAATGGTGACATCGTCGCTATAAGCATGCGTTAAACCTGGGTTTGTGTTTGTCATAATAATTTCAATATCACCGCCAGTTTCTTCTTCAAGATAGGTATTTAACATCTCACCATCTGAACTAGCCGCGACTTCTTCATTTTCAACTTCTTCCTCTTCTTCTACCTCAGTTTCAGTTTCTTCGATGTCTTCGGGTTTTTCTTCCGCCTCCACCGCATCTTCTTTCTTCGGATTGCTACAAGCCCCTACTAGTAATATCAATGACAGCAGGCCAACAATGAACCAATTCTTCCATTTCATAGACAATTTCTCCCCTTTTGTGTATTAAATATTCATCCTACCACTATTCAATACCCTAAAATGTATATATTATCCATTCAACACTTTGAACCTAGGTAATAAATACATTCCAGGAGGAAACACCCATCTGGTTTTATTCGAATAAAAAAACACTTCCCTA
Source organism: Sporosarcina sp. 6E9 (assembly GCF_017921835.1). NCBI lineage: Bacteria > Bacillati > Bacillota > Bacilli > Caryophanales > Caryophanaceae > Sporosarcina > Sporosarcina sp. 6E9. The sequence goes on from NZ_JAGEMN010000005.1 coordinate 108,459, forward strand.
AATTACTTGGGAAGTGTTTTTGGAAACACAATGCGCCAACCCACTGAAATAAAAATGAGCAGAACAGCACTATATATATACGCCCCATAGTTGATGAATGTTGAAATCAAATGGGCAACCACAAAAACACCGGTGAATATGCTTAACAAAAACATTTTAAAGCCATCCGTCTCTTGTGCAAACTCAAATGAATTCGAAAAAGGATAGGTTTCATTATTGATCATCTTATACGTAATCAACGTCTGCAAGATTCCGCCCAATAGCACCGCAAGCAGTTCTGGAATCACGTTTAGTGTAAATATCCAGGTGAAAACACCGCCTAAGAGAAGAAAAACTGGAAGATATAACTTCACCAAAAATGCTTTTAAGGCGCCACTATAGGCGGCAGATTGATTTTTAATCGGAGCTGCTTTTAACAGCCAACTACCTTTATAGCTTCCCGAAAACTTTAACATATGAACCGTCATCGGAATGAGGAAATTACAAAAATAAATGAATAAAAACGTCCGCCCTGTTGAAATATCCGCCAAACTCCGTTCACTCAACTCTGTAAAAATAAAGATGAACGGAAAAACAAGCGCAATCCCTATGCCGGGATACACTTTCAACTTAAACTCGCGCTCTTTTTTCATCATTGTCATCGCAAATCGAAAAAATAATCGTTCCTCTTTGTTACGACACGTTAGCGTAGCCCATAAATTCACAAGCCGATTGCTATTCCGTTCTTTTCCCGAATCACTTAATAATTTCTCCAAGTTGCGTTCAAATGAAGGCATCAGACGTGCATAAAGGAAGATAGCAATTACCGGAATGACAAACCCAAGTATGGCTAAGGTCATCAACGGCCCCTTAAAGTTTTGATACATCACAAGATCGAATGTTGCCCCGTACCATAACGGTGGAATGAATACATGCCACCAGCTAAACGAGTAAATAACATCAAAATCAACCACATTAAATGCGCGAATCATGATTTGATAACCGACGATGACACCGACAGATAACAGGATTTGAAAATAGTTGATCATATCTTTTAGCCTTTCACCATCGAAAAAGCGTAGAACGAATAAATAAAATAACGCCGTCAATACAACTATAAAAAGCAATGTAAATATCAAGTCTATAAAAAATACGATTGAAAATATAACCCCATGTTTAAATACGCTGACAAGTAGCGGAATCGCCACGAAAGCACCCGTAATAACTGTCATATAAATCATCACGTGGATAATCTTCGCTGCGCTAATCGTCCGGCCGTTAATCGGCTTCGTGTTTAAAATGTTTTTATCGCGCACATCTAAAAGTACAGTTGAGAAATCTGAAATCATAGACGTCATAATGATAAAAATAATCATGCCGAACACAAGACTCATTTGAAAAATATAATTCGTTCCCAATAGCATAAACGGCACTAGGATAAGCCCATATAATGCATAAATCCATAATGACTTGAAAAAGTGATTGCCTTCCTTCTTTTTAGATTCATTAAAAATGGTTGGCACTCTTCTTTGGTCCATCGTCAATTTAATCATTAGGATTTTTTGCATCGCTTCAAAATCAATGCCAAACTTCTCAAATAAGCCTTTAAATAGTCTGAGGAACTGCAATGATTTAAAGTTCTGCATCGCGAGAACCCTCACCAACAATCGATACGACTCGTTCTGCAATCGTATTATGCTTTGTAAAGCCCGTTAATTGATTGAAAATATCCGAAAGCGTTCCTTTTTCACTTAATATCTGCAATTCTTCGAAACTACCATCAGCAACAACTTTTCCTTCAACTAGCAAGACTATCCGATTACTAATCTTCTCGACAAGATCCATAATATGTGACGAATAAAATATCGTTTTACCTTGCGCTGCCAATTGCGTTAATAACGCTTGAATAATCATAATGCTATTCGCATCAAGACCGCTTAATGGCTCATCCAAAAATAGCAAATCTGGATCATGCAATAAACTGGAAATAATCAACATTTTTTGTTTCATGCCTTTTGAAAACGAAGAAAGTCTTTTATGAGCAACATCTTCCAAATCAAATTCATTCAGCAATCTTAACGCTTTATCCTGTGCAATGTTTGGATCCAGCCCATATAATTCACCTGTAAATTGTAAATATTCAAGTGCAGTGAGCGTATCATACGCTTCTGCATTCTCAGGAACATAACCAATTCTTCGTTTATAATCGGGATTACCTTCTGAAATGTCATACCCGAAAAGTTCAACTTTCCCCTCATAACCATCGATTAACCCAAGCATGATCTTAACCGTTGTACTTTTCCCCGCGCCGTTCGGACCAATATAGCCAATAATTTGTCCTTTGAAAACTTCTAAATCCACGCCGTTTAATATGCGCTTAGGACCGTAATTCATGGATAGATTGGTAAGTGACAACACTTTTTCAGACTTCATATTCATCCCCCCGTTGTCATTATATTACCACAATTTTCAAATACGAAAAGACGAAAGAAATAATTTTTCTTTCGTCTAGATGAACCTATTTAATTATATAAACATACCCGCAATGGCCGCGCTTAATAATGAAGCCAACATACCGCCGGCAACCGCTCGAATTCCCATTTTTGCTATATCGGGACGTCGACTCGGCGCCATTTCACCTAATCCACCTAGAAGAATTGCCAATGAACTTAAATTCGCAAATCCACATAACGCAAAACTGACGATAATTACGGTTTTAGGTAGTAACTCGGGAATTTGAGGCGCAAAAGCAGCATAAGCTACAAACTCATTTAACACAAGCTTTTGACCGATAAAACTTCCTGCCGTAATCGCTTCTGACCACGGAACGCCAATTGCAAAAGCAAGCGGAGAAAACAGAACGCCTAAGATTCCTTCAAGCGTAATAGAACCATATCCAAACCAGCCGCCAATACCGCCTAACAGCCCGTTAATCATAGCGATTAACGCAATAAACGCTAATAACATCGCACCGACATTTAACGCGAGTTTTAATCCATCGCTCGCCCCGCGCGCCGCTGCATCAATCACGTTTACGGAATCGCTGTCCTTTTCCATTGTAAATTCTGTAATGGCTGATTCTTCTTTCTCTGGTATCATCATTTTCGCAATGATCAATCCCGCGGGTGCCGCCATGAAACTTGCAGCAAGCAGATATTCAAGTGGTACACCTAACAAGGCGTAACCCGCCAGAACAGAACCTGCAATAGAAGCCAGTCCACCCGTCATAACAGCAAATAGTTCCGACTTTGTCATATTTGCCAAGAATGGTCGAATCACGAGTGGCGCCTCTGTTTGCCCAACAAAGATATTCGCTGCAGCAGATACCGATTCCGCCCGACTCGTTCCAAGCAGTTTTGACAAGCCACCACCGATCAATTTAATGATCATTTGCATAATACCGAGGTAGTATAGAACAGAAATTAAAGCCGAAAAGAAAATGATAATCGTTAATACTTGGAAAGCGAAAACAAACCCAAAATTTTTCGTATCCGCAACGGGACCAAATAGAAATCCAATCCCTTCACCTGCGTAGTCAATCACATTTTGAACTTTGTCTGATAACTTTTTCAACAATTTCCTTCCCGTTTCCCACTCCAACACAATAAACGCAAATGATACTTGTATCGCCAAACCGACTAAAATGGTTCTGAAATTTATAGACCTTTTCGCATTTGACAAAAGAAATGCAATTCCGAGCACAACAAATATCCCGAAAAGTCCCCATAGTAAATTCAATTATTCCACCTCATAAAATTCATTTTTCCCACATGAAAAACCATTACGAAAATGCACAAAATTGCATTAATGACAAGCTTTATCAATAGGTGACCTAGGAATTTTAACAAACTATTTCACGAATGTAAATCAAAATAAAAAGGTTCCTCCTAATAACTAGGATGAACCTTTTCAAATTTTTAATACTAATTTTTATTTCATTGAGGAGAGCAGTTCTTTCGCTTGCTCACGCATCATGAATTTTTGGATTTTTCCACTCGCATTTCGAGGAAGTTCATCCACGATGTGATAAGTTTTTGGTCGTTTATACCCCGCCAGTTTTTCATGATTTTTGCAAAATTGATCCAGCTCATCTGCCGTTAGCGACGGGTCTTTACTGACAATGAATGCAACCACTTGCTCGCCCCACTTTTCATCTGGTGCACCTAAAACGGCAACATCAAGAACCGCCGCATGCTCATGTAAAACATCTTCTACTTCACGCGGATAAATATTTTCACCACCGCTAATTATCATATCGTCAACGCGGTCCGCAATATATAAATAGCCATCCTCATCCATATAACCGAGATCACTTGAGTGATACCAACCTTGACTTAATGCCTCGTTCGTATCTTCCGCGCGGTTATAATACCCGACCATCATGCAAGGACCTTTGACAATAATTTCGCCAACTTCACCGGGCGGCAATACATCTTCAGGATTCGAGGGACCATCCGCATTTGCACGCACCACTCGAATCTCATGATTGTAGCAAGCTTTTCCTGCAGATCCGGCTTTCGTTAACTGCTCGTCCTCCATTAAAAACGTAATGGCAGGTCCCATTTCCGTTTGGCCATACGCCTGAACCAAATCAATTTTCAACACTTTATTCACTTCATTCACAAGTACTGGCGCCATTGGAGCTGCACCGTATAAGCCTAACCTCATTGATTGCGTATTATAGGCAGCAACATCTTCTTGAAGCATCATATTCCACATCGTCGGTGCCGAAAACATAATCGTCACCTTTTCTTCTTCAATTGTTTTTAACGCTTTTGCGGGGTTAAACTGATGCATAATAACGCTTTTCGCACCGGCTTGTACGCGAGGAATCACGTTGCAATGCAATTCAGCACAATGAAACATCGGTGCGGCAACAAGCCCGATATCGTTTTTCGTGCATGTTAAAGCAGTAATGCATATCAGACTCTGCTCAGCCATTGCACGATGGCGGTGAATGACGCCTTTCGGTCTGCCTGTCGTCCCGCTCGTATACATGATGGCATACATATCCGTTTCGCTCACGTCCACCTGGGGACTCGCAGTAGATGCCTTCGCGACTTCCGCTGCATAGCTTTTAGCATAGTCAGGCGCATCTTCTTCAATGAACCAAAATTGAATTTCTGGGAACTTTGCTTGCACAGAAGCTACAACCTCCGCCAAGGCTTTTTCAAACAAGACAACTTTTGGACTTGCATCTTTTAATATATAGGAAAGTTCTTCTGATTTTAAACGAAAATTGATGGGATTAAACACTGCCCCTATTTTAGCCGTCGCAAAAAGCGTCGTGATTAGTTCGCTCGTGTTGAATAAAAATGTAGAAACCCGATCCCCTTTTTTCACGCCAGCTGATTGCAGCGCGTTTGCGAGGCGATTCACATCGACCGCCCACTCTTCATAGGTCCATCTTTTATTTTTCTTTATATCTACAAGCGCTTCTCTTTCAGGATAATTACGAACGGTTTGATCAAAAATTTTCCCCAATGTCGCGTACATTTCTATCATCCCCTTTATTGAAAATATATCCCACTTTAATAATGTCAGATAATACTAATTATTGCAATACCATTTGTGCCAAATTAAAAAACCACGTTCACATTCGAACGTGGTCAACCTATTTTTTTAACCCGCTTACTTCTTCATCCGTTAAATACCGCCAATGACCGAGTTCCAATTGACCCAATAAGAGATCTTTAATCCGCACGCGTTGTAGTTTTGTAACCGTGAATTGGAAACGCCTGCACATTCTTCTAATTTGACGGTTTAATCCTTGTGATAAGGTAATTTTGAATCGATAATCATCTAGTTGAATGACTGTACATTTTTTAGTTGTGATGATTGCTTTTTTTCTCGGATTATAAATTTCCACGCCGCCTGCCATGCTGGCTATAAATGCCGCGGTTATTTCTTTATCAACCGTTACGATATAATCTTTTTCTTCATTATGTTCTTCTCGTAAGAGTTCATTCACGATGCTACCATCATCGGTTAGTAGAATTAGCCCTTCAGATAATTTGTCGAGCCGACCCACCGGAAAAATACGTTCAGGATAATTAAGATAGTCGATAATATTTCCATCTATATTTCCGGCGGTTGTACAGGTTATTCCAGGTGGTTTATTGAGCATGATGTAAATGTCGTTTTCTTTCGCTAATAGAAGTTGACCTTCTACTTCAACCTTATCCCCTTCACTGATCATACAACCAATCCCAACTGTAACATCGTTTACAGTCACCTTTTGTTCTCTAATCAACACATCCGCCCGTCGTCTTGAACAATATCCGGATGATGCAATAAATTGATTTACCCTCATTTTTTCCTCCATCTATTTCGAAAAAAAAGACTTACCTTTTAGGCAAGTCTAGTTCCTGATACAATATGCGATATTCGCCGTCTTCAGCAACTTCAGCGTGAAACAAAGCTTTAAGGGCGAAACTTTTTTCTATATCCATTTCTTTCATAATTTGGTTTAAGCGCACTTGCAGATATTCATTCTCTTTAACAAGTTGCTTCATTTGCGATTTATAGTACTTCATAACTTTTTTACTCCTTCCGGAAATCAAATCTCTCTATTAAGTATAGCATTACTTACTTCATCAATCGAGGTATCGTCTTGCCCCTGCATATTCAGAAGTCCAATGTTTTGATTCAAATACATCCACCATTTCTACAGTGCTAGCTGGGTTCGGTGCATGAATCATTTTTCCGTCACCGATATACATGCCAACATGGTGAACGGCACCTTTTCCTTGCTCATACGCAAAAAACAACAGGTCACCCTTTTGCAAATCATCTTTATTTACAGCTGACCCATGTGTCGCTTGTACGGATGAATCCCTTGGTATTGTGATTCCATTTGCTTGATAGATTGTATAAGTGAAACCGGAGCAGTCAAACCCGAATCCTGACGTGCCCGCCCAGAGATACGGCAAAGATAAAAACTGTTCACCTGCTTGAACTAATGTTTCCCCGGTTGGCTTTGGAATATCCTGTTCAGATTGAAAAACAGCCACTTCTTCAGATAAAATCCACTTTTCACCATCGCCGGGCGTCATAATCCGCGTGACTCCGCCTTCCAGCGAAATTACAGGGAGTCTAGTATTATAGCTGACTTCCATGAATTTCTTTTGCAATTGTTCATCAACGTATAGCCAACTGGTCGGTTTCATGATAACGACGAAATCGTTTTGTTCTTTTACCACAGCGAAGTCATAGCTTGTAGTTAGTTGTGTTTTGGGCATCCATCCCAGATAACCGAGCTCACTTTTCGGAGTCAGTTGGCCGTGAACTGCTACTTTCGCCCACTCGCCTGATTCTTCTACAATAGTGACTGATTGACCTAAAAGCGCTTGCGTTTCCAATCTTCCAACAAGCCATTTTCTTTGATCTATCGACATGCTCGTCGTCCATTTCCATAGGTCTACAGGATTCTCAGCAGAAGGGCTATCAATCGGCCGCGTATTCTCCGGTTCTGACCAAAGCGTTGCAACGGCCACGTTAATAAACGCTAAATCAGGATTGCTTTGTTCTATTTGTTTCTTTTCCAACGCTTCTTTTGCTTTCGCCTGAGCAGCTTTCCTTTTCTCTTCAGCTTCTTCCTTGGCAATCGCGGAACCTATCTCTTTATCTATCTGTTGATTGTCTGAAACAACGGGCTCATTTTCATGAACTTCTGATTCGTTGACCATTAGAATGATGGAAATAACCAATAGTAGGGCTAAATAACATGAATACACTTTTAAAAACTTTTTTCTCTTCGAGGGTTTACCGTGGAATTTCAGAAAGACTTTGGGCATACTTAACCACAACAACAAATAAATTATACTTGCTAGAAATATCCCGATAAATAGTAGTGTAATCGACGCCATTTAGATCCCCCCGTTCGTTACTTTATAAATTTAGAATAGCATGATTCTATGAAGATAAACCATCCTAGTAAAAACTATTACAGCATTTTATGCTCAATAATCTCAACAAAACGAGCTGCAGCTCTCGTCAGTGGAACACTTTTTAACGAACAGGCGCCGATACTCCTTTTTGGAATCTTTTCAACGAGCTCTACTTCATTCAATAAACCATTGGTTAAGTATTCCTGAGAGAATTCTTTCGTTACACAAGCTATTCCTAAATTGATTTTTGCAAACTCCAATAACAAGTCATGCGAACCTAATTCGAATTCTGGTGCTATCCGTATACCTTTTGAAAGTATAAAGTCTTCTACATATTTCCGTGAATTCGATTTCGATTCTAGAAATATTAAGGGCAACTTCACTAATTTATCGAAGCTAATGGGTTTAGATAATATACTTTTGTATTTCTCTCCACAGACAAAAACGTCGTGAACATCCGTAAAGGGTCGAAGCTCCAGCGTCGGATCATCTAATGGAAAATTACAAATGACAATATCCACTTCTCCCGCTTTTAGGATTGAAATCAATTCTAATGTCGTACCATTTTCAATTTTATATTTAATATTTGGATATCGATTGTGGAATACTTCTAAATAAGGAAGTAAATAATACCTAGAGATGGTGTCGCCAACGCCGATTCTTAATTCACCGGCGGTTAAGTTTTTGAATTCCAAAATCTTATCTTCACCAACATGCAACAGGTTAATTGCTGAATTGGCATACTCAAAGAGAAGCTGGCCTTCATGAGTGAGCGTCACACCCTTGGGCGTACGATTAAACAGACGCACGTCTAGTTCCCTTTCCAACTGCATAATCGCTTGACTGACTGCCGGTTGAGTCATATACATATCTTTAGCCGCTTCGGAAAAACTTTCACTTTTTCCGACCTGACAAAACACCTTGTATAAATCTAATTTGCTAACCATATAAGCACCCCTTATACCTACCATTCGTTATATTAATTTTACTTATACCATTAACCTAGTGTATATTACAAGTAGATACTTATCATAACTGACAGTGACGTTTATGTTAGTAAGGAGCGATTTGTGTGGAAAGAGTTGTAGGAACAGTTGCGAGAGGGCTTCGCTGCCCGATTATTAACGAAGGCGATAACATTGAAGAAATCGTTGTAGACAGCGTTTTAAAAGCTGCTGAAATTGAAAAACTAACCATTAATGATAAAGACATTGTGTCCATAACTGAATCGATTGTTGCACGTGCACAAGGGAACTATGCGACGATTGATCATATTGCTACAGATATTCAAGCTAAATTTGAAGACGATACGATTGGCGTCATTTTCCCCATTTTGAGCCGTAACCGTTTCGGGAATTGTTTACGTGGGATTGCCAAAGGTGCGAAAAAGATTGTGTTAATGCTTAGCTATCCTTCAGATGAAGTCGGTAACCACTTAGTTGATCTTGACATGCTTGATGAAAAAGGCATCAACCCTTGGACCGATGTGCTGACGGAAAAAGAGTTCCGTGATCTTTTCGGTATTAATAAACATGCATTTACGGGTATTGATTATATCGAGTACTATAAATCATTAGCTGCTGAATTTGGCACTGAGTGCGAAGTCATCTTCTCCAATAAACCAGAAACGATTTTGGAATATACAAAAAGCGTTCTCGCTTGTGATATCCATTCAAGAATTCGCACAAAGAAAATCTTGAAAGCCAATGGTGCAAAAAAGGTGTACAGCCTTGATAACCTGTTAAATGAATCAATCGATGGCAGCGGTTATAACAAAGAGTTTGGCCTTTTAGGTTCAAACACCTCAACTGATGACGGAATGAAATTATTCCCGCGTGATTGCCAACCCGTTGTCGACAATATTCAACAAATGTTAAAAGACAAAACTGGTAAAACGATAGAAGTAATGGTTTACGGAGACGGCGCATTTAAAGACCCTATCGGAAAGATTTGGGAATTAGCGGATCCAGTCGTATCCCCTGCTTACACTGCAGGACTTGACGGGACGCCAAACGAAGTAAAACTGAAATACCTTGCAGATAATAATTTCGCTGACTTAAGAGGCGACGAGCTAAAACAAGCAATCTCGGAGTTCATCGATACCAAAAATGACGACCTTACAGATTCCAAAGAGTCTTTAGGAACAACACCTCGAAAACTAACGGATCTAATTGGTTCATTAGCTGACTTAACTTCAGGTAGCGGGGATAAAGGCACGCCGATTGTCTTCATACAAGGTTATTTCGATAACTTCACAAAATAATACATGCGAAAACACCACCAACATGGAAAATTGTTGGTGGTGTTTTATTATCGTTTCTCACTGTATTTACGTTAACGGATTAGCTATAGAAGACTTGTATTTCCTTTTATCGCTTACTTTATGACTTCAATAAAATGTTTTAATATCCGAGCCGTTAGCCCCCAGATTGTGTACTGCTCATAGTCAAAGAACCATTCTTCAATTGAATGCGTTCTCCATTGATATTCGGCACCATTCGCTATCTTTTCAAAGGGAAAGTTTGCTGAAGGTACAGGTTCAACAGATACCGAATGCATATAAGGCTCATAATTCAATAGCCATTCGACCGGAACAGTAAATACCTCTTCAACCTCATCTGTGTTATAAGAAGGAATAATTTGATCATAATCTATGATAGCGACAAATGGATAGACAACAAATGTCGGGGAGGCAATATAAGGGCTTAACCCGCGTGTATGCGAGACCGTCTTCGGGTCTATCCCCAACTCTTCATGCGTTTCCCGCAAAGCAGCCGCTAAAGGAGTTGGATCCGAGGCGTCAATCCGACCACCTGGAAAACTAATGTCGCCAGGTTGCCTTCTCATTGTGGCTGAACGCACTTCGAAAAGAATATGCCATTCCCCGTTCACTTCAACTAATGGTATTAAAACAGCTGAACGGAAAGCAGTGTCCTCCCCTATAAATAGAGGCTGACCTTTGTTCAGCTGGTTTTTCAGTTTATCTAAGAACAAAGAATTCTCCTCATTTCAATGATTATATTAGTAATAGCGTATCACTAATTATGAGTGAAGAAGAATAGAATTGTAGACAAAAATTCATCTTCTTTAAATCAATCCCGGTAGCGCATTGCCAATCCCTTCAAGAAATTTCTGGCATACCGATCGCCGCATTCCTTGTAATTTCGGTGCCCTTCTTTTCTGAGTACAGCACTCAATTCGCTATTGGACAGAATGGTTCCTGTGTCACTTAAGATATCAAGCATATCTTCACTGGTAAGTGTAAGTGCAATTTTTACTTTCTTTAACAGGATATTATTCACGTTTCGATCATTCATTGTCATTGGAACTGGTTTTTCAGAATCAGATGCCCCTCTTTTAAATGTGATTAAACCATTTAAAAAGGATTCTAACATGTTGTTATCGAGTTTTTTCTTATAGTCATTCGCCTGGAATTCCTCTTCATCTACTTCATGACCATCTTTTTTTACTTTGGATAAAATCGCTTGAATATCATCTTTTGCGATTTCAATACCGCCCAATCCAAAAATCTCAACCATTTCAGCATCTTTTAGATTCAATGCATAGCGCAATCTAGTTAAAATATCATTATTATTCATTTTTATCATCAAAACCTTTCTGATTTATATTTGTAATAAGGTAATTATCGTTAAACTACTCCAGCAGCTCTTCTGAAAGTAGCGTAAACCCTTCAATCATCGTATCTTCTTCTACCTCAATCAATAAGCAGCGCTTACCATTGACATTGACCTGTCTGACATATCTCAAATCCTGCGGGCTAATGGCGATATTTGCGACTTTCGTTTGGATTTTAATCGATTTCGACGTATAACTCGGAACAACGTGGCTTGCTTTCAGTTCGTATGTTTCATCTTCAATCACTTGTTGGAAAGCTCTTTCCACTTTTTCCGAATTCACTTCTTCCACACCGCTCGCCTTCAGCACCCGGGTAACCTCTACCGTATCCAAAGTAGGAATGCTTTCCCCTACCTCTTCATCGTCTTCCACCTCCAACATGCGTTGGATTTCATCATACACACCTGCCAGAGTTTTTGTATCCATCTCATCACCAACAACCGATTTCACAATTTCTTCAAAAACAGCTTTATCATCGTCGGCTGTCATGATTTCTTCCCCGTTCAGCACATTCTCAATAAATTGGTAATCCGGCTTATTCGCTTTACCAGCAGCATAAAGGATGTGATTAACATCTGCCGCGTTATCTGTGAAGCAGGGGAACAAGAATCCGCCAATTGGCGACGTTAAGTTGACGACCGGATCAAGCATCGTAGGCGACCTAAATTCCTTCTCGGTGAAATCAAATACCAGTGACCGTTTCGGCAATACAGTCTGGTTCATACTACAAAGGATAAAAGGCGTGGTGTACACTTCATCCCGATCAGCCACTTCCCTTTCATCACTACGGCGTTTCGTTGGTTTGAAGTAGTCCCCGCGAATGAAAGTAATCACCACGTCCTTTTCATATTGAACGTCTTCGAACATCTTTTCAGCGATTCGTTGCATAGCCGCTTTCCATTCTTCTACATCTTTCGAATGGAGGCTTTCATATAAAAGCTGCTGTGTATGATCTGTTTGCTCTTCCTCTGGACGCTTGAACTTCACCTCAAACAGTTTCACACCCAATTTCCCGCCTAAGACCTTTTTAAAGTTTGTAAGAAATAACTCCTGCTGCTCCATATCCAATAGAGAAAATGACTGACTTTCCTCATGATAGATTTCACTGCTTTCCTGCCTAATATACACCTTGTAAATATCCGCGATTTTTAGTAAATCATTGTCTAACTTAAACTGCTTGCGAATCGCAGCAATATCCTTCTTGTTCATATATAATTCCAACTCCCATACTAGAATGAGTAGCCATATTGACTATAAAATCAAAAAGAGCATCCAAAGCTACTCTTTCACTTTAGACGTTCCTTTATTATAGCAATGTTTTTTAATGATGACAGGAACACAGTCCATTTCGAATAATGATTTCTGGGAATACACGGAAATCACCTCAGGGCTCGTCTAAAAACATAACTACTTGAATTCTAAAATATTGATCAAAAATGAACACTTTGTGAAACATTTCACAAACCCTTGTGAAGTATTTCACAAGGTGTTATGTTTTAGATAGCCAAACAAGAGGAGTTGAACATCTATGGAAAAAGTCAACGTAAAGGAATTTATTAATAAAGTATTAGCAGGCGTTGCGATGGGAATAGTTGTTGGCTTAATTCCCAACGCTATATTAGGTGAATTGTTTAAATACCTATCCCAATACCATGAAATATTTGCTACCTTGCAAAGTGTTGTTGTGGGTATCCAATTCACAGTACCGGTAATTGTCGGGGTACTAATAGCTATCCAATTTAAAATGAACCCGCTTCAAACAGTTATTGTAGGTACTGCAGCATTCGTTGGTAGTGGGGCAGCCAGCTTCCAAGAAAACATGTGGGTTTTAACTGGTATCGGGGATTTGATTAATACGATGATTACAGCCAGTATTGCTGTACTAATTATTCTCCTTATTAAAGATAAACTCCAAAGTCTAACGATTATCTTTCTACCCATTATTGCCGGAGGTATTGCAGGTTTTATAGGAATTTTATTGCTACCATATGTGCAATTACTTACCACAGGAATCGGACATGTCATTAATAGTTTTACAACTTTACAACCATTAGTCATGTATATTCTCATTGCAGTAGCGTTCAGCGTTTTGATTGTTTCTCCAATTTCAACCGTAGCTATTTCCATGGCCATTGGACTTTCGGGTTTAGCTGCCGGTGCTGCGAACATTGGTATTGCCGCGGCAGCATGCATGCTTGTTATTGGAACGGTAAGGGTTAATAATAGCGGCGTTCCGATTGCTGTCTTTTTAGGGGCTATGAAAATGATGATGCCAAACTTATTAAGACATCCAATCATTACAGTACCAATTGGATTAACGGCGGTAGTGACAGCTATTACCGCAAACTTTTTTGGAATCCAAGGTACAAAGGAGTCTGCAGGATTTGGTTTTTCCGGTTTAGTTGGCCCGATCAATGCGATTAAATTTATGGAAGGTAGCATGTTAGGGAATGTTTTCACCTTAGCCACTGTTTATTTTATCCTACCGTTTGTCGCTGCGTTTATTATTCATCATTTATGTACAAAAGTTTTCAAGCTTTACGATCCTTCAGTATTTAAATTTATTACAGAAGAAAGTGGGAATGAAAAATGAAAAAAATAATGATGTTTACTATTCGGGAACATGAAAGAGAAGCTGCAAAAGCTTGGGCAAAAAACAACCAAGTAGAAGTTACATTGTCTGAGGATGTATTAAACATGGAGACCGTTGAACAATTAAAAGGATACGACGGTGTTACTACACAACAAACAGGGAAATTAGATGATCGTATTTATGAAAGGTTAAATGAGTTAGGAATAAAGCAGATTGCCCAACGAAGCGCGGGATATGATATGTACAATCTTGAAAAAGCATCAAAAAATAACATTATTATCTCCAACGTACCGAGCTATTCACCAAACTCCATAGCAGAGTATGCTGTAACATCAGCTTTACAACTTGTGCGTAAAACCCATTTAATAGAACAAAAGGTTATGAAGAGAGACTTTAGATGGCAAGTTCCTATTATGGCGAAAGAGATTAAAAGCCTAGAAGTGGCCATTATTGGTACGGGGCAAATCGGCCAAATAACAGCGAAAATCTTTAATGGTTTTGGTTCTAAAGTTGTCGGCTACGATTTATATCCAAACGAACAAGCGAAGCAATACCTTGAATATAAGGAAAGTATTGAAGAGGCAGTTGCAAATGCAGACATCGTTTCCATTCATATGCCTGCGACAGCGGATAATCATCATTTATTTAACGAAGTATTATTTAATCAATTTAAAGACGGTGCAGTCTTTATCAATACGGCAAGGGGTTCCATTGTAGATACAAAGGCGCTACTTCAAGCATTGGATAGCGGTAAGCTTTCTGGGGCTGCGTTAGATACGTACGAAAATGAGAGCACCTATTTCCCCAAAGATTTCCGTGACAAAGAAATTTCTGATCCGATACTAGAGGAATTAATGATGCGCCAAGATGTTATCTTAACACCACATATCGCTTTTTATACGGATATCGCAGTTAAAAACTTGGTGGAAGGCGGACTAGATGCATCCCTATCCGTAATAAATACTGGTACGTATGAAACAAGGGTGAACTAAAAAGGTTATGCTCTCCTCGATGATTTAAACCCCCGATAAGTGGACACTTTAAAAAGTTGACCCAATCGGGGGTTTTTCTGTTAAGAAAACTTATATACTTTTAAAAAAACTTGGAATTACCGCCGCATTTCAACATGCTTGGCCCTATTTATGATAAGGTTCATTTTTCATAATTTTAAACGCCCGATACACCTGCTCCATCAAAATCAGTTTCATCAGTTGATGCGGAAAAGTCATTTTCGAAAACGACAAGAGTTCGTCTGATCTACTATAAATAGACTCATGCAAACCGAGTGATCCACCGATAATAAACGAAACCTTACTTCGACCATATGTCGCAAGTGATTCTAATCCGGCCGCCAACTCTTCCGAAGACTTCATCTTCCCTTCAATTGCCAGCGCAATGACATAATCATTATCACCGATTTTAGCCAGCAGTCGTTCAGCCTCATTTTTCTTTACAATTTCCATATCTGCTTCACTTAATGTTTCGGGAGCTTTTTCGTCAGCCACCTCAACAATATTTATTTTGGCATAAGGTTTTAACCTTTTACTAAATTCTTCAATACCCATTTTCATATATTTATCTTTTACCTTGCCCACAGTCGCAATCGTGATGTTCATAAGTTATCCACCCTTTTTTTATCGTTACAAACACATCTTATGCACATATCCACAGAAGTTATCTACATATTGTGTCCGACTATTTGTTCGCCACAACATACAATGCAGACTCATTACAGTATGTACACTTTGTGGATAACTTCTCGGATTCCGGTACCGCTTTCATTACCGGATAAACTTCTTCTTTTTCAATTAATTCGTCAAGTGCTTGATCTATATGCATTTGACAGCTATAAATTTTCATTAATAACCCTACTTTCGTTCATTTTCTTTTAAACATACTTATTCACAAATTCTGAGAACTATCCACAACTGTGAGAATTGACAAATAAATAAGCGGAACAGCCATCATTTTCGCTACTCCGCCTATTTGTGGATAAGTTATTTAACCTTTAAAACGAATTGCCATTTTCTAGCGTCATTTCAACTTCAAGCAATTGTCCCTCACGATATACTTTCATCGTCATCTTGTCGCCAACTTCTTTTACATTATATAGATGTTTCCGCAAGGCAACCATATCCTCTATTTTTTCGCCATCCATTTCAACAATGACATCATAACGTTGAATATCGGCTTTGGATGCTGGAGAATTCGGAACAACTTCATTAATGACAACGCCTTCTGTAACATCATTCGGTAACTTTAATACAATCTGTTGTTGCGCAGGAATACTCGAAAGATCGATTAATGTAACACCCATTGTCGGACGAATCACTTCGCCGTGCTGTTCAAGCTTTTCTATTATGGGAATCGCTAAATTTATAGGAATGGCAAGGCCGATGCCTTCAACTGTTTCCTGAGATATTTTCATCGAATTTATGCCGATTAACTGACCCGCCATATTAATAAGTGCACCGCCAGAGTTTCCTGGATTTATCGCCGCATCGGTTTGCAATACATCTGAATACCAGTCAACAATCCCATCTTCATTGAAATCTACTGGAATCGATCTGTCCTTACCAGATACAACACCTTGTGTTACAGAACCTGCGAATCCTAACCCCAACGGATTTCCAATCGCGATGACCGTTTCACCCCGTTTTAGCGCATCAGAATCTCCAAACTCCGCAACCGCTTTTACATCAGCGGCATCGATTTCAATAACAGCTAGGTCCGTCCACATATCGCTTCCAACAAGACGTCCTTGTGCTTTTTTACCATCATCAAATGTGACATCGATTTCTTGCGCGCCTTCAACAACATGATGATTTGTCACAATGTATGCTTTTCCATTCTGTTTTTTATAAATTACGCCTGATCCTGTTCCAGTTTCTTGCGTCGTTTCAGATGATGACCAGAAGTCACGAACCGTTTGTAAATTTGTCACACCAACGACTGCGTCAGTAACTGATTGAACAACATCTGTAATGTCTGTGTTAATATCAATCGATAATCGCTCTTCTTGCATGCCGATATTATTTTTTTCACCCGTATTATTTAGCACTTTATTCGATGTGGTTTCATTGGGAAGTAGAAACCATACAAGTAGCGCACCTACAACAACGCCAAGTAATCCATAGATAAACCCGCCGCCTTTTCTGGGAGGTCGAGTTTCTCGCTTTATAGGCCGATCATAATCCGTTTTTTCTATTTCAGGTGAATGTGTTTCGGTATTGTTCAATGGTGTTTTCGACTCAATCGATTCGGATTCAGTCGGTTTATTGTATTCATCCATACGCTTCATCCTTTCTATTCTTTCTTTACTTAAACATACCCTTATTTCGTTCAGTATAACGAAAAAACCTCACCAATTAGAGCGTTGACAACAACTCTTCAGGCAAGGTTTTCCCTCATACTCTAACTAATTCAGTTGGCGCGTCTGCATCCGTGTCAAATAGATGAACGTATTCACCCGTAATGATGCCGCAAGTTTCCAACGTTTGCGTAACACTCATCCTCGCCAAGTCCTTCATATTATTATCCTTACTTAAATGAGATAGGTAAATTTTTGTTTCTTTCTCAAATACAACCTCACTCATAGCCACTGCCGCATCTTCGTTTGATACATGACCAACATCGCTTAAAATTCGTCTTTTGACGGACCATGGATAACGACCCATTTGCAACATGCTAACATCGTGATTACTTTCGAACACAAATGTATCAGCCCCGCTAATGATGCCTTTCATGCGATCGCTCACATAACCGGTATCCGTTATTATCGCCAGCTTTCGATCGTTTTGATGAAAGGTATAAAACATAGGATCTGCTGCATCATGCGACACTGCAAAAGACTCGACATCTAAACTTCCAAATGATTGAACGGTTTCCATATCGAATTGAAAACGTTGATCAAGCGGGATTTTCCCAATGAGTCCATCCATCGCTTTCCACGTCTTTTCATTCGCATAGATCGGTGTTCCGTACTTTCTGGCAATCACACCAAGGCCTTTTATATGGTCGCTATGTTCATGCGTAACAAATATTCCATCCAAATCATCCATTGAACGATTGATATTTGCAAAAAGGCTTTCTAGTTTTTTTCCACTAAAACCGGCATCTACTAAAAATCTATGTTCATCATTCTCTATATATATTGCATTCCCGCTACTTCCGCTTGCGAGTACACTAAAACGCATATCAAAAATCTCCTTGATTTTCTATTTCCAAGTCTTCAACATTCTCATCTATTTCTGGTTCCTCTAGTTCATCTGTAAACTCAATCACTTTACCATCTGTCGCATTGATAAAATAGTCTACAATTTCATCATCCTTTAATTTTACACGAACATGCCATGTCGGTGCAAACACTTGAGTTTTGGTTAATTGAATATGTGTTGAATACCCAAGCGAGATATCTATGACAGTTGAACCTCTTTCCAAGTAATCCTTCGAATACAATGCGTTTATGGCTTCAATCGGCAATAAAATGTCTTTTTTCTTATTGAAATTAATAAACTCTCCAAACATACTTTGCTCGTAACTGATAATATTCTCGTCTTCATCCCAATTAATTGTTAGCATCGCATTTTTGTTGAAAAAGATTGGATAGTCATCAACCTTTTGAAAAAATATCGCCTGTTTTTTTTCCTTATCACGATTCCACAGAACATATTCTTTGCCGTTCAACACATGTGTTGCAAGAAATTGTGAAAACTGTTCTTCACCTTTGGCATTTTTCAATGGATAAGGGACTTCCAACATCGAAATGAGATGAGCCTCGTCTTCGAACGTAAAACTTTGGTCGTCAAACTTCTTAAGTTTTTCTTCTGGAAATTCGGCTATATCCGCTGATACATAATAAGATTCATCAGTAAAGATTGGAAGTTCGCCATAAGATATATCATCTAGTTTCAAAGACTCTTCAATCGATGTTTCGCCCATTACTTTCAGGCTCTGGGCATCATTATGACGGTCCAAATAAAGCGAGTATAGAAAAACATTTAAAATAGAAAACACGACAATCAGAATCGTTTTTGTTTTATTCCAATCCAATCATTTCACCCCCAAAGTTTTCCGGTGAAAAGCGGGTCCAATTGCCTTTAATTCGATAGAACCATGAAGGCTCTAGCATAAACAGGTTCGGATTCGTATCGTGTTTCATATAATACCCTGGAATAATTTCATCGACTAGACTACCCGTAACGTCATCTGATTCCAGCAACATTTTTACAACATCTACACCCGATGGCAGGGAGACCGTTTCAGTTTCAGATGGTAAATTGGAATCTAATATATAATAGGGGCGTTTATAACGAAAAACCCGGTCAACTCCCCATACTTGTTCAATCATTGTTGAAGTAGAATCACTAAAGACTGGTAATCCATGAACATGCAGTTGAAACTTTACCGTACGCGACAAAGGATTCAAATTTGCTAACCTATATTCATTCGACCATCCGCCATGTTCATTAATATAATCAAACACGTCCAGAAATAATTCAGAAGGAATGGATACATCACTCGTTTTCGGTGTTGTTGGATGAACATAATCAAGAATTTTCTTGTCCGTATTGATCGTCATAAGCGCATTATCGTCTTGAAACTCTTCTACATTTTGTCCAACTTGACTGCGACGCACTGCATTTGGATCATTAAATAGCGCATCCCTGAAACGTGATGGACTTATCGCGTCTTGATAATACGTATTTCGAATAATCTCCAATGAGTTTACGGGTATCATTAGTAAACTTTCCTCATTCGTTTTTACTTGGGTATATGGTGAGAAGTTTTTACCTCTTAGCAATATCGTTTGGTTAAACTTCTGCATATCTGGAACATGAACTTGCGCACTATAGCGCCATTTATGCAAACTACTTACAAGATGCATATCCAATCTTGTATTTAATGAATTCCATTCAATAATTACTCGGTCAAATGACGTATCAGGTCCTTTCATCTCATCAATGTTTACAAGGTCTTCAAAGACCCCCAGTGGTATTTCAGTGTGATAAAACAATGTAAAGCTATTTCTTTTATTCAATAACAAATTCAATTTTCCAGCGTCAAAGTTTTGGTCTTTTGATACGACGTCTGATATCGTCCAATTCTTCATCGCCTTTAATATATGTTCAATTTCAGTCGAATCCGTCGTTCCAGTTAAACTGTCTTCAAAACGGAATGTTGACTTGTACGGTTTAATAACATCGTCAATGGTAGCTCTCTTGGAAATGGAGATATCGACGGTCGGTTTTTGTTCTAGTGTTTTTAAGTTTGGCGTATATGTCCAGATGGAAAAAGTTAAGGTAATACTCAAGGCAACGAGCAAGAAAAGAACAACCGACTTAATGATTTCTACTTGTTTCATTCCCACTCACCGCCTTCATCAAGTTCGAACGGCAATGTGAAGAATATTGTCGTTCCTTGTCCTTCTTGGCTCTCCGCCCATATTTCCCCTCCGTGCGCCGCTATCATTTCCCGGGCAATCGCAAGTCCTAAACCCGTGCCCCCCATGGCTCTGGAGCGTGCGCGATCGGCACGGAAAAACCTGTCGAAAATTCGGTTAACGTTTTCATGAGGAATTCCCATGCCATCATCTGAAATCATTACTTTAATGTATTTATCCAAAATGGAGACACCAAAGTAGACATCTCCACCTTCTGGAGAATATTTTAAAGCATTTGAGATAATATTATCGATGACTTGTGTCATTTTATCGGTATCAATTTCGACAAATAACTCGACATCAGGAAGAATCCGCCTAAAACTTACATTTTGCGATTTAGATAATTCAAATCGATCAATGATAAAGTTGAAAAACACATTAAACTCGACCCATTCCTTATGCAAATCATAATCCTGACTATCCATTCGCGATAATTTCAGCAAATCCTCGACAAGTCGTATCATTCTCTCTGTTTCAGTTTGTGTAACGTGTAAAAATGATGGTGCAATTTCTTTATCTTTCCAAGCACCGTCCGCAAGAGCTTCCAAATAACTACGCATCGTTGTTAGAGGCGTGCGTAATTCATGCGAAACATTGGAAACAAATTCACGACGTTCCATATCTATTTTTTCTTGCTCTGTATTATCATGAAGAACGACGATGAGCCCATTGACGAACCCAGTTTCCTTTTGCGTTACTGAAAAACTTGCGCGTAAAACATAGGATCTTTCAATCGTGCTGAAGTCTAGCGCTAGAGACTCTTTAAGCTGTACCAAATCCTCAAAGGTATAGTCGGCTTCAAGGCCAAGTACGGATGTTATAGGCCTGTTCAATACATTATCTGCAGTTACTTTCAACATTTGAAGTGCTGCATCGTTTATGAGCACGACACGACCTTTACGATCTGTAGAAATTACGCCATCAGTCATATTTTCAAGGACCGATTCAAGCTTTTTTCGTTCTCCTTCAGTCGAAGCCTGTGATTCCTGCAAGCGATTCGTTAAATGGTTAAAGGCGACAGCAAGTTGTCCCATTTCATCATTTCCGTATACACGTACTTTGCGAAGGAAGTTACCTTTTGCCATTTCCTGCGCTTGCCTTCGCATATCAGAAACGGGTCTCGTTATTGTCTGAGCAATAAAAATGCCTAAAATAACTGTAATTGTTAAAGAAACGAATGCCCCACCTGCAAGAATTTGATTGATTTCGTCCATTTGTTTATATACTTTTTCGATATTTGATTTTAGATAAAGTGTTCCAATTACTTCATCCTCGACTTTAATAGGGGTTACCCAGACCAAAATTCGATTCCTCGTATGTTCATCAAGATAAGTGTTATCACTCGGTGCCCCAGATGCAATAGACCGTCTTACTGAGTCATCCATTGAACGCTGCCCAACCATCACTTGATTATCCAACGCTGAAGACGCTAGAATTCGATTACGCGAATTGATGACACGGATTTCAATAATATCATCTGAAGGGAACCCTGAAAGGACGGTCCGTAAACTCTCTTCGAGTTTCGGATCGTCCTCAGATCGATCTTTTTGCATTTCTTCTCGCACGCTAAATTCAACAAGTTTCATCCTGTCTGCAATAGAAGTTGTAAAGTTTGTTTTCAATGTTTCCTCAAGCTCTCTAGCAAAATAAAGTCCAATAATTTGCATGGCAATTAATATGAGCAAGACATAGATGAGCACAAGTTTTACGTGAATGGACCGAAAAAAACTAACTTTTTGCATGCTAGTTACTCCTGTTCTGGGTCTCGTAAGTAATAACCAACGCCACGTCTAGTTACAATCCAACCTGGATGGCTCGGATTATCTTCAATCTTTTCGCGAAGCCGGCGAATTGTAACATCTACAGTGCGCACATCACCAAAATAGTCATAACCCCAAACAGTTTGAAGAAGGTGTTCACGGGTCATTACTTGTCCGACATGCTTGGATAGATAATGTAGCAATTCAAATTCACGATGGGTCAACTCAATCGTTTCTCCGCGCTTTAACACTAAATACGCATCGGGCTGAATAATCAAATTCCCAACTGTAATATTGTTGGTCTCATTTTCGTTTTCTTCTGATTCAACTTTCATATGTCTGCGTAAATTCGCCTTCACGCGCGCAATAAGTTCACGGGTGCCAAATGGTTTTGTAACATAATCATCTGCCCCTAGTTCGAGACCGAGAACTTTATCAATTTCAGAGTCTTTGGCAGTTAACATAATGATTGGAAAATCATATTTTTTTCGAACTTCACGACAGACTTCCATACCATCTACCTTGGGTAACATTATATCAAGAAGCATTAAATCTGGCGAAACCTCTTCAACTTTCTTAAGGGCTTCCTCACCGTCATATGCACAATAAACATTAAAACCTTCTTTTTTCAAATTAAATTCGAGTATATCAGCAATCGGTTTCTCATCATCAACAACGAGAATTGTTTTATCTTGCATGTTTAACCCCTTTCCCGCTCTACTAGCGCCTCTTATTCGTTCCTACTACTCTATCACTCTTTACAAGCTTTCGCACGTTCTAAAGCGCAGTAACACGTAGTCATTTAATGGGAATGGTTAACGGACAAAGTGTATAACATGAGTACTTGAATAATATTTTTTGCAAACAAAAAAAGTACAGAAAGAGCATTAAGCATCTCTTCCTGTACTTAAACATTTATTTTAACACACTCAAAGGATTCACAAGCGAACCATTTTTCGTCACTTCAAAATGAAGGTGAACGCCTGTTGAACGACCCGTTGAGCCCATTACACCAATCTTAGATCCTCTTGAGACTGTTTGACCTACGCTAACATTAATCGAAGATAAGTGCGCATACAGCGTTCTGTATCCATTATTATGATCGATTTCGATGCGATTACCATAAGCTCCGCTCTAACCAGCAGAAACAACCACGCCATTATCCGACGCTAAAATTGAACGGGATGACGGTCGGGCAATGTCTATTCCGCGATGCATTCTACCCCAACGCGTTCCCATTTTGCTAGAAATATAACCGCCAACAGCCGGCCATGCGAACGAACCTTCACCTCTTGACGGCATTACCTTCGTTCCAACGACAGTTATTTCATCTTTCGGTTCAATAACTATTTTCTTATCAATTTCTTTTTTACCAATCACTTTTCCATTCAGTTTAACGATTTCTTCAGTAACAACTTTTTCTCCATCAGAACCTTTTTGTATTACCTTTTTATCGCCCTTATTGAGCGATTTGTCATTTTTGGAAACCTTTTTAAAAGAAATCGTTTCTCTTTTTTTAGACTCAAAGTACACTTCAACTTCCACAAGTGGTTCTAAGATTGTTACGTTTAATTTATCTCCTGGCTTTATGACTGACTTGTCACTCAAACCTGGATTAATTTTAAGCAATTTAGCTGTTGCCATACCATGCTTATTAGCAATTTTACCGAGTACATCGCCTTTTTGCACAGTATATTCCTTTTCTTCTAGCGTTCCTTTGTTTAAAAGTTTAACTGCTTCCTCTACAGTCAATACTTCTTTCGGAGGCACAACTGACTCGACTGCTTTTAAGTCTGCATTCATATCTATTTTAGTAACTCTTGTTTCATTTTCTTTTAATGGTGGTATATCTGTAGTAGATTCTTCAAATTCAATCAGTTCCTGTTCGGTAACCGATTGTAGTTTTAACGTGCGAACGACTTCATCATAGGCGGTTTTATCTTTGACGTTGAGTTGCCGCTCTCCGTCAACTTCAATCCCGACCGCTTCCGCTTCTACGGATAATAGCTTTTGAAGTTTTTCAATGACTACACTATCGTTAATCTCTATTTTGAAAACCCGTTCAGGAACGATTGATAGATCCGTTGTTATCCTAAGCGATAAACCTCTGAATTCTTTAGCTGCTTCATCTAGTTTTAAAGCTTTCAATTCGTCTAACTTGGCCTTATCTGAGAGGCCACCAATATACTCCCCGTCCCAATACACATGGTAAATCGTTTCTATTTCTGATTGATCTTCTTTTGCGAATGTTGCTTCAGTGCTTAATCCTGTAAGCAGCAACAAAATAATAAGAATTTTTCCGACTACTTTTAACAATGACTTTCCAAAAATAGAGGGTGAAATCTTATTATCCTTTATTCTGTTCGAAAACATATAAATCTCCTTCCATCCTGCCAACAATATATAACTCTAGTAATTACGTATTTTTTACACCTCCTATAATTTATCACACCTTTTTGACTAATAGTTGAATTGTCGAGCTTTGTAATAAGAATGTATAATAGCATCCATTTTCTTGAAAATTGTAGGCAATGGAGAGTGTATTGCGTCCTTTCTTTTTGAATTATGTATATTTTAATCTATTTCCTTGTCTTTTTGTCATATTCCCGACTAGTATTTTATATTAAAAAAGCCCCCTCATTGAACGGAAATTCCATTGTTAATGAGGGGGCTTTTTATTTGTATAGTAGATTAATCAGAGAGTAATTAAAAACCTGCTGGTGAATGTTGACTCCAATCAACGTTCACAAACTTGTTGTACTCTTTGGCAAAGGCCAGCGTAACCGTTCCTGTTGGACCATTACGTTGCTTTGCTATAATAATTTCTATCATATTTTCATTTTCTGTTTCTTTATCGTAATAATCTTCACGATATAAGAACGAAACAATGTCCGCATCTTGCTCAATACTTCCCGATTCTCTCAAGTCTGACATCATTGGACGCTTGTCTTGTCTTTGCTCAACTCCACGTGAAAGCTGCGATAGTGCGATTACTGGTATTTCTAATTCTCTCGCTAATCCTTTTAATGAACGCGAAATCTCGGAAACTTCTTGTTGCCG
This sequence comes from Sporosarcina sp. 6E9, assembly GCF_017921835.1. Lineage (NCBI taxonomy): Bacteria > Bacillati > Bacillota > Bacilli > Caryophanales > Caryophanaceae > Sporosarcina > Sporosarcina sp. 6E9. The sequence goes on from NZ_JAGEMN010000005.1 coordinate 133,818, forward strand.
GTTTTCGCCGGTTTTTCCGCTTCCTGAGATTAGTTGCATGTAATCGATGATAACCATTCCCAGACCGTGTTCTTGTTGAAGACGGCGACACTTTGAACGAATTTCGTTAACTTTAATACCTGATGAATCATCTATGAAAATACCGGCGTTCGAAAGACTACCCATTGCCATCGTCAGTTTACGCCAATCTTCTGCCTGAAGGGCACCTGTACGCATTACTTGTGCATCAATATTACCCTCTGCGCAGAGCATCCGCATAACTAGTTGGTCAGCACCCATCTCCAAACTGAAGATTGCCACGTTTTCCGTTGTTTTTGTTGCGACATTTTGAGCAATGTTTAATGCAAATGCTGTCTTACCAACTGACGGACGTGCTGCAACAATAATTAAATCATTTCGCTGGAATCCAGCGGTGATCTTATCTAAGTCTGTAAAACCCGTTGGAATTCCCGTAACATCGCCTTGTTGCGTATGCAGAAGTTCGATATTGTCATACGTCTGTACAAGTACGTCTTTTATATGCTTGAAGTCCCCTGCATTTTTACGATTTGAGACTTCCATCATATTTTTCTCAGCTTCGGAAAGAAGTGCTTCTACTTCATCCTCGCGCGTATATCCGTCTTCGACAATTGTCGTAGCAACGCGTATGAGTCTGCGCAGTAGTGCCTTTTCCTCTACAATATTAGCGTAATGGACAATATTTGCTGCAGTTGGAACTGAGTTTGCAATTTCCGTTAAATAAGAAATTCCACCGACGTCTTCTAGTTCTTTTTTCGCGGAAAGTTCTTCTGTGACTGTGACAACATCGATTGCTTGGCCCTGGTCGCTAAGATTCAGCATCGTCGAAAATATTTTTTGATGCGCCATCCGGTAAAAGTCCTCTGGCATTAACACTTCAGATGCGGTTAATAATGCCTGCGGTTCCAGGAATATTGCCCCGATGACCGACTGTTCCGCTTCGTTGTTATGTGGTGGGATTCGATCGATCATCTCATTCATTTCTCATATCTCCTTAAGATTCCTCAGTTACATGGACCTTTAATGTTGCCGTGACTTCCTGATGAATTTTAATTGGAATATTTGTATATCCAAGGGAGCGAATTGGATCAGGTAGGTCCATACGGCGGCGATCGACTTTAATGCCATTTTCTTTACTTAGTTCATCTGCAATTTGTTTTGACGTGATTGAACCAAACAAACGACCGCCTTCACCAGATTTAGCCTTCATTTCAACAGTCACTTTCTCGATTTGCTCTTTCAAAACTTTGGCTTCTGCTAATTCTTCAGCTGCATTTTTCTCTTCTCGTTTTTGTTGCCCTTTTAATTTGCTTAAATTTGCAGGCGTTGCCTCAATTGCAAGGTTATTTTTTAGTAAGAAGTTTTGAGCATAACCGACTGAAACATCTTTTATTTCGCCTTTATTCCCTTTACCTTTAACATCTTTTATAAAAATTACTTTCATTATAATTATCCCCTTTCCATTTCCATTATGTTTTCGATTATTTGCTTTAATTTTTCAATAGCTTCTGCTATCGTATCTACATCTAATTGGCATGCCGCATTCGTCAAGTGTCCTCCGCCGCCGAGTTCTTCCATTATGACTTGAACGTTGACCTCGCCAAGAGAACGTGCGCTAATGCCAATTTTTCCATCAGCACGTGATGCAACAACAAATGAAGCAGAAACATCTTGCATGGACAGTAATATGTCAGCGGTCTGCGCAATCAGAACAGATCCATACACTGCACCTTCTTCTCCTTTTGCAATGACAATTCCTTTTTCCAACCATTCAACGGTTTCAATAATTTTAGCTCGTTCCATATAAGTATTTATATCTTCTTTTAACAAGCGTTGAACGAGAACGGTATCCGCACGGTTCGTACGAAGGAATGACGCTGCCTCGAACGTCCTAGAGCCAGTCCGAAGGGTGAAGCTTTTTGTATCGACAATGATGCCTGCAAGTAACGCTGTGGATTCTAGCATCGATAATTTTTCATGCTTTGGTTGATATTCAAGCAATTCCGTGACCAGTTCTGCAGTCGATGATGCATACGGCTCCATATAGACTAGCATTGTATTATTGATAAATTCCTCACCGCGCCTATGGTGATCAATTACAACAACTTTTTCTGTCTTATCCAGTATCCGTTCATCAATGACCATACTTGGTTTATGTGTATCTACAACTATCACAAGTGATTGCTCGGTAAGCAATGATAAGGCATCATCCGGTTCGATAAATTGAGAATACAATTCCTCATCTTGGCGTATTTCGTGCATTAAGCGTGTAACGCTTGCATCGAGTTCATCGTAGTTAATAACGACGTAACCATCCACGTTATTCATGCGCGCCATTTTTCTGACCCCAATTGAAGCCCCAATCGCATCCATGTCAGGGAACTTATGCCCCATGATAAACACTTTATCACTATCTTGTATTAAATCTCGTAGTGCATGCGAGATGACCCTAGCACGGACTCTCGTTCGTTTTTCGGCAGGATTTGTTTTCCCTCCGTAAAACTTAACTTTTCCATCCAGTTGCTTAATCGCCACTTGGTCGCCACCGCGTCCTAATACTAAGTCTAGACTTGACTGCGCAAGTTCACCAAGTTCAATCAGCGACGTGGAGCCTGTACCAACACCAATACTTAATGTCAGCGCTGTGCTTTGTTCTTCTGTTGCCTCGCGTATATCATCCAGGATTGAAAATCTAGCTTTTTCTAGAAGTCGAAGAGAAGCCTCGTTGAAAACCGTTAAAAACCGGTCGGATGCAATGCGTTTTACGTAAATCCCGTTTTCTTTCCCCCACTTTGTAACAAGTGACGTTACGAGTGAATTTAACTGGCTTCTTGTCTGATCATCCATTGCCTGGGAAAGTTCGTCGTAGTTATCGACGAGTAAAATTCCTAGGACGGTTCGATCTGCATGATACAGTGTTTCAATCGCCAGTTGTTTTGTGACATCAAATAAATAAATCAATTTTTCTGCTGCATTATAAGAAACTTTATATGATTTTTCGTTCACAGACAGAATATCCTGCTCGCCATTTTCAAGGTCAACAATCGAATATAACTGATTTGATAGGTCTTCTAGTTCCATACCAATCAGCGAATTCAAATCGAATATATTAGATGCATAAGGGTTTGCCCACTCAATGCCTTTTTTATCATTTATAAGTATAATCCCGATTGGTAGTTCGAGAAGTGCTTCTTCCCCAACCTTTTTCATACGATAGGAAAGTGTTTGAATATGTTTTTCAGTTTCAAGATAGGTTTGCTCTTCTACCTTCCACGCAATTCCAATCGCCAAAGTAAACAGAACAGCGAATATTAGCCCTGGCCAAAATTGAAACATAAGTAAAAACACTGCCGCCATCAATCCCAGAAGCGACAACACTGCCAATGGATAGCGTATTGATCTTTTCCTGAAAAAAGAAGTCATTGTTGTCATCTCCTAGTTATTTCGATTTCTTTCTTCCGATCCATGCCCGAATGTTCATACCTACATCAAGTACGCCAAGTAAAACAGTTAGTTGACTTAATAATATGGCAACAATAGTTGAAATGACAACCAACCATTTTTTTGATTTCACTTCATTCAAATAATAATGAAGGAATGAAATCCCTTGGATGAAAAATAGAAACCTTAAAATCACGGAAGCATTCACGATAGACAGCTCCATAGTAGATCCCGGTTCTGGCGTTGAAAATAGCGGCAATAACATGACAACTAAATAACACCATAAAAGAATTAATGGTAATTTCATGTTTCTAAATAACGGGAATTTAGGCGGATCAAATCCAAAACGTTTTACGACGAACAGGTTAAGAACAACGATGAGCAAGGCTAAACAAAAGGAAACAAGAATAATAAACGATGGAATCGCAAGTTCGTAGAACGCAATTATTTCGTCCATTTGTGTTTGAAAACTTTCAGGCAGTTCCCCGAATTCCACTAAAGTTGTTGAGATAAAGTCTTGCGTTTGCTGTAGCTGGTTCACCATTTTGTCGATAACATTTACCCCGAAAATTAATACAGCGCCAACGTATGCCAAAACTAGGCCTAATAATAGTGTTAGACCAGTTGCCATGAACGTATACAATTTGGTTTTTTTCAGGCTAACTGTATCTCCAATGACAAATCCGATAACGCCGCATATTAAGGCAAAAGACGCTAATAATACGCCACCTACGACGAGTGATAAAATTATACTGATTCCTAGTATGAGAAGAGATGCATTACGGTCATAACGCAACCTGAAGAGAATAATGGGTAGTGGAATGAAAAGTGCCGTTAATCCGCCTACTAGCGGAATAAAAATTGAAACGGTCAGTAAGATTGTAAATAACGCAATCATCAACATTCCGTCTATAAGTCGTTTGGTGTTATCTTGCATAGTTGTAATTCCTCCGATAATTCGAATGCTCGTTTCTGTCTCTATTCAGCGCAAACGGATTCCGATTTATAAATCCGTGTCATAACTTTAATTATATCATGATTATTGTTTATAAACCAAAGAAGAATATACGTTCCTATAATGATTCGCCCGCTATAAAGTTAAAAAACCGCCCTAGACTGGATTAAGCCAGTGTAAGACGGTCTATATATAGTGTAAGATTATCTTTCTTCCGAGCTAAACGGAAGAAGTGCCATCGTACGTGAACGTTTAATTGCAACTGTAAGTTTACGTTGATATTTAGCGCTAGTTCCAGTTACACGACGAGGTAAGATTTTTCCACGCTCAGAAACGAATTTTCTAAGTAGGTCTGTATCTTTATAATCGATGTGTGTAATATTATTTGAGTTGAAATAACATACTTTACGGCGTTTGCGGCCTCCACGGCGTTGTCCCATATCATTTACCTCCTTGGTAAAAGGAATAATCGCTTATTCCTCGTTTTAATTTTGGTACAAAATCGCTAATCATTTAGAACGGCAAGTCGTCGTCCGACACTTCTATCGGACCTCCTCCTGTCGAAAATGGATCATCGTTTGTACGTGTATAGTTTTGCTGATTTGGTTGGTGATTCGATTGCTGATACGATGGTTGTTGTTGTTGTTGGTTGCCACCTTGGAACGATGCTCCTTGATAAGGCGCATTCGAACCTTCTTCGGACCTTCCAGCATTTGCACCACGCGGTTCAAGGAATTGCACGCTATCAGCTACAACCTCTGTCATAAAGACACGGTTGCCATCCTTACCTTCAAAGTTACTCGTCTGTATACGACCTTCAATTCCAGTAAGGCTGCCTTTCCTTAAAAAGTTCGCCGTGTTTTCTGCTTGCTTGCGCCAAGTTACACAGTTTACAAAATCAGCTTCACGCTGGCCTTGTTGGTTAGTGAATGGTCTGTTCACAGCAAGTGTGAAACGAGTGACCGCAACACCACCTTGGGTATACTTAAGCTCAGGGTCTTTAGTTAAGCGGCCAACTAAAACGACACTATTAATCATCAGAATTCGACCTCCCTCATCATCTTGTAGGTTTCAACTGTTACGTCATCTATAAATAGATTAAGCATCAAGGCGAATAGCCATATGGCGAATAATGTTTTCGTTGATATTCGCAAGACGTTTAAATTCTTCAAGTGCATTTTCTTCAGCGTTAAGCGTTACAAGTTGGTAATAACCTTCACGGAAGTCGTTGATCTCGTAAGCGAGACGACGTTTACCCCACTCTTTCGACTCGATGATTTCTGCACCGTTTGATGTAAGAACCTCATCGAAACGTTCGATTAGCGCTTTTTTTGCATCTTCTTCAATTGTTGGTTGCACAATGTACATAATTTCGTATTTTCTCATCTTCAGTCACCTCCTTATGGACTTTGGCCCTACTGATGACAGTGGGCAAGGAGCAAGTAATTGTATTACTCACATCAATACATACTACCATGTTTCTATCTAATATACAACCTTTTATACTATAATTGAATTGAGGTGATCATTATGAATGAACTTCCGGCACCAGATGAAATCGTAGATGTCGATTTAAGCACGATTGCCAAGAAAGGAATTTACCTTACAACTATCCCATTAGCCATTTTACTGCTTATTCATTTTATAATTGAAGCGGGACTTTATTTCAAAGTTACTGGCTATACCTTGCTACTGTTTTCTGTCGGTTATATCCTATTGGTCGTTTTGCATGAATTTTTTCATTTATTCGGGTTCCGCGTATTCGCAAATGTTCCGTGGAAGAAAATGAAAGTGGGTATTGACATAAAAGCAGGCATTGCCTATGCCACAACAGATCAGCTTATGACGAACCGTGCGATACGCAAAGCTCTCCTACTGCCATTCTGGTTAACAGGTATCCTGCCAGCCCTCATTGGCCTTTATATCGGCAGTGGTGTGCTTGTAATATTATCCGCGCTCTTAATTGGCGGAGCTGTCGGTGATTTCGCTATGTATAACCAACTAAAGAGGTTACCCGACGATTGGCTCATTAAAGACGATCCGCAATTGCCCCGTTTATATGTTTATTCTCCTGATAGAATTAAAAAGAACACTCTACGCAGCGGTAGCTGACGTAAAGTGTTCTTTTTTACGATTAAACGTTAAAACGGAAGAGGATTACGTCCCCGTCCTGGACAACGTATTCTTTTCCTTCTTGTCGAACTTTCCCATTTTCTTTTGCAACAGTCATCGAACCCGCTTCGACTAAGTCATCATAAGCAACTGTTTCCGCGCGTATGAATCCTCTTTCGAAGTCCGTATGAATAATTGCAGCACATTGCGGTGCCTTCATCCCTTTACGGAATGTCCATGCACGAACTTCTTGAACGCCCGCTGTAAAGTAAGTGGCGTAGCCGAGTAGATTATAGGTCGCTCTGATTAATTGATCCAAACCGGATTCTTGAATGCCAAGTTCCTCGAGGAACATTTCTTTATCCTCGTCATCAAGCTCAGCCATTTCTTCTTCAATTTTTGCACAAACAACAATCACTTCTGCGTTATCTGATTTCGCAAAATCACGCACTGCTTTTACATATTCATTTTCTTCAGTATTCGCAATTTCATCTTCATCAACGTTTGCTACATATAACATTGGCTTGATTGTCAATAAATGCATGCCTTTTATAAGAGAAAACTCATCGTCAGTAAATTCGACTGAACGTGCTGGACGTTCTTCTTCAAATGCTTCTTTCAACTTCAACAGTACTGGCTCTTCTAACATCGCTTCTTTATCTTTTTGCTTTGCCATCTTAGACACGCGCTCTAATCTTTTGTCGACACTTTCCATGTCGGCAAGGATTAGTTCAAGATTAATCACCTCGATGTCATTAATCGGGTTAACTTTTCCTGAAACATGAGTAATGTTTTCATCCGCAAAACAACGAACAACCTGACAGATCGCATCCACTTCACGAATATGTGATAAAAATTTATTCCCCAATCCTTCACCCTTGCTCGCACCTTCTACAATTCCAGCGATATCTGTAAATTCAAATGCCGTTGGGACGGTCTTTTTAGGTGTTACAAGTTCCGTTAGTTTCGCGAGTCTTTCATCCGGTACTTCAACAATTCCGACGTTTGGGTCAATCGTACAAAACGGATAGTTAGCGGCTTCTGCCCCGGCTTTTGTAATTGCGTTAAATAATGTGGATTTTCCAACGTTCGGAAGACCAACAATTCCTGCTGTTAATGACATTCAAGTCAACTACCTTTCATCTATATGAATTCTTATTAGTTTATATAATGCAACCCTTCTAGTATAAAGACTAGGGTTGTAAATGTCCATTTCCTCAAGTTTCAGACAGCTTTTTCAATGACCTTTTTCATTTTCTTTGCAAACTCATTTCGCGGCATCATAATACTATGTCCGCAACCTTCACATTTAATGCGAATATCAGCGCCCATGCGAATAATTTTCCACGCATTCGTTCCGCAAGGGTGTTGTTTTTTCATTTCAACAATATCATTTAAAGCAAATTCTTTATTGTTCATCTTGACTGATCCCCTCTTTCCTTTGATAAGTCATAATTTTAGGATATGGAATTTCGATGCCATGCTTATCTAAAAAGACCTTTAAATCCTTTCTGAACTTACGAGCAAAAGCCCATTGCATAACAGGTTCGGTCTCAGCCGTAACCCTAAAAACAATTTCCGACACGGCCAGATCTTGAACTCCGATCAAAGTCGGACTATCGATTAATCCTCCATAGCCTATCGGCAAGGTAGTCAAAAATTCTTCTAATAACGTTTCAGCTCGGTTAATATCTACTTCATAACCAATTCGCACATCAATGATTGCGAGCGAGTTATTAATCGAATAATTGATAACCTGGGTGATTTCACCATTCGGAAGAATATGGATTTCACCACCATAGGCACTGACTTTTGTTGTGCGCAGCCCGATTTCTTCGACTGTTCCAACGGTCGTCCCGATTTCTACATAATCCCCGACTGAAAACTGGTCTTCAAAAATAATGAAAAATCCTGAAATGATATCCTTCACCAAGCTCTGAGCACCAAATCCCACAGCCAACCCAAGGACCCCTGCACTTGCTAACAATCCGCTAACATTCATAAACTCCGACAAAATCGCAAGAATTGCCGAGAAATAAACAACATAGGCAAGCGTGTTTTCCAATAACTTTAACAGCGTTTTTTCCCGCCGCTCAGACGGTCTTAATCTAGATTTAATTTTCAGTGTAAACATTCGCCGAATGATCATTTTTCCAATCGCAACGACAATCATCGCGGCCAACACAATTGTTGCAATTTTAATAGCTAAGAGCCCTAATTCAATCCAAGTTTCCTGATTGAATAAAATCTTTTCGACTTTCTTAGTTGTCTCTCCTATACTTTCCACATTACTCCTCCTCTCGTATAATCACCATTCAGTTTGCATATACTAATTTAAAAAATGAAATGGAGTGTTCACATGAGGGCTACAGTCACAACAACATATGATTACCGTATTCATTATAAAGATTCCGGTGCTATTTGGAAATTAAGTACGCATTTTCTTGAACATATTCCATTCCATAGCCCCGACCTGGTTTTTTTCTGTATTGGTACCGATCGCTCCACGGGAGATTCTTTTGGCCCTCTCACAGGGTCAAGATTAACGGAGTTTCAGGCTTTCCCCTTTCCCGTATTCGGGACACTTGAAAGCCCGCTACACGCACTTAATCTAGAGCAAAGGAATAGCGATGTCATAAATGAAAATCCGAACGCCTACATAGTTGCAATTGACGCATGCCTCGGAAAGGACAGCGCGATTGGACAACTTATCGTTCAAGATGGTTCAATGCAGCCTGGACTAGCTGTTGGTAAAATTTTACCCGCGGTCGGTCATGTTTCGATTAAAGGAATTGTTAACATTGGCGGGTTCATGGAATTTGCGGTTCTGCAAAGCACCCGACTTCACCTTCCATTTGAAATGAGCCGAACAATCGCACGTGCTTTACAGCTTGCCTATAATCGTTCTAAATTATAGAACAAAAACAACTGAAACAACAATGGCTACGACTAAAATTCCCGGGATTAAATTAGCAACTCTAATTTTAGTTAGTCCGATTAAATTTAACCCAATCGCCAAAATCATAAGACCGCCCGTTGCTGTCATTTCCGAGATAAAAAAACTTAACAGTTCATCGGGTATGTACTTACTAATTTGTGTTGAAAATAGTGTGATAATACCTTGATATAAAAGTACTGGAACCGCTGCAATCGCAACGCCGATTCCAAGCGTTGAACTTAATATGATTGACGTAAAACCATCGATAATGCCTTTCATCAATAATACGTCATGATCATTTCTTAAACCGCTATCGATAGCGCCTATAATTGCCATTGATCCGATAACAAAAATAAGCGTAGCCGTTACGAATCCCTGTGCAACTCCGGGACCTTCTGTTTTTTTCGGCATTTTACTTTCAATCCAATGGCCTAACTTGTTTATCTTTTCATCCAGATCAATCCATTCCCCAATGACAGCACCTACTACAATACTTACGATGACTATGAGAACTTGAGTACTTTCAAAGGTCATTTGAATCCCTATAACTGAAACCGCCAAGCCGATGCCGTACATGACAGTTTCTTTCATACGTTCAGGTATATTATGTAGGAATCTACCAATTACTGCCCCGATAATAATTAACAAAGCGTTTAAGACCGACCCGAATAAAATCAACTTATCACTTCCAATTAATAAATTAAAAAGATACCTATTCTGCATAGCTGCAAAATAGGTACTATATTACTCATTCAATAAATCTAGTATTCTTTCTAAATCATCTTCCGAGAAGAATTCAATTTCAATTTTACCTTTATTTTTGTTCTTTTTAATGACTACATTCGTCCCAAAATAATCTCTTAACGTTGATTCACGTTCCATTAAAAACAAATCTTCAGTTTCCTTCTTTTTTGTTTCACGTGGAACATTTTCGTTTATTTTTTGTACAAGTCTTTCTAGCTGTCGTACGTTTAATCCTTCTTTAAGCACTCTTTCCGCAACTACATGCATTTGCTCTTTTGTTCTTAGACCGAGTAATGTTCGTCCATGTCCCATTGACAATTTACCTTCAGTAATTGTATCTCTAATTTTCTTTGGAAGAGATAGTAGACGAACATGGTTTGCGATATGTGATCTACTTTTCCCAAGTCGAAATGCTAATTGCTCTTGCGTGAGTTTTAAGTTTTCCATAAGATTGTGATACGCTTCTGCTTCTTCAATTGGCGTCAAATCTTCCCTTTGAAGGTTCTCAAGTATCGCCAATTCCATTGTCTCTTCATCCGTTAATTCACGAACGACAGCCGGTATTTCGTCCAATCCTGCGAGTTTGGCTGCTCGAAATCTTCTCTCGCCAACTACAATTTCATATGTCATTCCAGTTTTCCTTACAATGATAGGTTGAAGAATTCCATGTTCTTTAATCGAGTCACTTAATTCTTTGATCGCAACCTCATCAAACACTTTCCGTGGTTGGTATGGATTCGGCTTTATACTTTTCACATGTACTTTTTCAACAGTTTCTGCTTTACCTGCTTTATCTGCTTTCAATAATGATTCGCCTGGAAATAATGCATTAATTCCTTTCCCAAGACCTCTAGCCATTGTGCACCACTTCCTTTGCAAGCTCTAAATACACTTCTGCACCACGTGATCTTGAATCATAAACAATGATTGGTTCTCCGTGACTCGGTGCCTCGCTCAGTCTTACGTTTCTCGGAATAATTGTTCTGTATACTTTGTCTTGAAAATACTTTTTAACTTCATCAATTACTTGAATCCCTAAATTTGTTCTCGCATCAAACATTGTCAGTAAAACGCCGTCGATTGATAATTCTTCATTCAGATGTTTTTGAACAAGACGAATTGTACTTAATAATTGACTTAATCCTTCAAGTGCATAATATTCACACTGCACCGGTATTATTATTGCATCTGATGCCGTTAACGCGTTGATTGTCAATAAACCGAGCGAAGGTGGACAATCTATAATGATATAATCATAGATATCCTTAGCCTCATGAATGGCATGTTTCATTCGAACTTCTCTTGAAATTGTTGAAACCAGTTCAATCTCTGCCCCTGCTAATGAAATTGTAGCCGGGATAATATCTAAGTTATCTACTTTCGTTTGTAAAATAACGTCATTCATATCAACATCATCAATCAAAATATCATAAATGCAGTTTTGGACGTCTCCTTTATTGATACCTACCCCACTTGTCGCATTACCTTGTGGATCTGTATCAATTAGTAAGACCTTTTTGCCTATATGGGCAAGGCAAGCACTTAGATTTACAGATGTTGTCGTTTTCCCGACGCCCCCCTTTTGGTTGGCGATCGCTATAATTCTTCCCACGCTTGCACCTGCTTTCCTAGATGAAATTAAATAAGTCATAAAAATACTCCTGCCATGACTTAGCAAGAGTATTTTATTTTTTCTTAGGTATTTTAACTGTAATCGTGTAAAAATCCTCTGAATCTTCTTCCTCTGTTTCTACATCGATTCCACTTTTGGATACAAGACTTAGAGATTGTTTAATGGTATTAAGTGCTATTCTAACATCGCGGCTTACTGATTTTCTCTTTGGTGTTTTATTCTTTGGATCTTCTTTTTTTGGATGTAAAACTTTATAAACTCTTTCTTCCAATTGCTTCACGTTTAATTGGTTCGCAATGGCTTCTTCATGCAAGGCTATTTGAAGTTCAGGATCTTTTAATGGCATCAAAGCACGTGCATGTCGTTCAGATAGTTTTTTGCTCATAATTGCCGCTTTAACTTCTTCAGGCAATTTTAGTAGTCGTAACTTATTTGCAATTGTGGATTGCCCTTTGCCCAACCTTTGCGCTAAAGCTTCTTGCGTCAATGAGTGTAACCCCAATAATTGTTCGTAGGCATAGGCCTCTTCTATCGGTGTTAATTCCTCCCGTTGCAAGTTTTCTATTAAAGCAATGGAGGCAGTTTCCCTATCATCTAAGTCCCGGACAATGGCCGGAACTTCTGTCCATTCTAAAAATTTCATCGCTCGATATCTTCGTTCACCTGCAATAATTTCATACTCACCATTACCGACAGAACGAATAACAATTGGTTGAATGACGCCATGTGTATGAATTGTTCTTGCAAGTTCCTCAATTTTCTCTTCAGAAAATACAGATCTAGGCTGATATTTGTTAGGTTTTATCGCGTCAATTGCAATTTTTTCTATCTGTTCTTGACGTTCCCCACTTGGTTCAATATCAGCTTCAGTTTCTTTTTCTCCACCAAAAAAACGTGAAAAAGGACTTTTCATTCATTGCACCACCTTTTCAAACTTCCCCGTACTATATTACTAATTCGACAAATCTATTAATAAACCTTCTATCAATAAAACGTTCCACGTGAAACATTTTATTGAATTGGTGCTTTATTTGGAATACCAGGTTTACGAGGATATTTTCCTGGAGTGTTTTTCACCTTAGTAAATACAAATATATTACGTTCACTTTCTTCGATCGGCAATAAAAATGAATGTTTTTCCTTAATCTTTGCGCCGAGAACAGCAAGTGGTTTTTCAGCATCTATTAATTCATCTTTCGCTGCTGCACCTTTCATCGCAATGAATTGACCGCCTTTTTTAACGAGTGGAACACATAATTCCGATAACACGGATAATCTTGCCACCGCCCTAGCAGTAACAATGTCAAATTTCTCACGGTATTGTTTATTTTGTCCGAAGTCTTCTGCTCTAGAATGGACAAAGTTCACATTTTCGAGTTCAAGTTCTTTTGCTAAATGTTCCAAAAAACCAATACGTTTATTTAATGAGTCCACGATTGTCAATTCTAGCTCAGGATAACAGATTTTGATGGGAATACTCGGAAATCCCGCACCAGCACCGACATCGCAAAGTGTAGTTTTTTTATCGAAATCTATATAAAACGCGGCTGATATAGAGTCGTAAAAGTGTTTCAAATAAACATCAGGCTCATCAGTAATCGCCGTAAGATTCATTTTTTCATTCCATTCAACAAGTTGATTGAAATAGATATCAAATTGACGCTGCTGCTTTTCGGATAATTCAATACCATGTTCTTGTAAAGCGACTAGAAATTGATCTTTATTCACATACATTCCTCCTTATGTACAAAAAGCTGGCGCGGATAACATATATCTCCGCACCAGCAGGCTCAACGCACCCTTTAACCGGATACTTTTGCAATTCTACCTTGTTCAATATAGACAAGTAAAATTGATATATCCGCTGGGTTTACGCCCGGCATACGTGATGCTTGAGCTATTGAAAGTGGTCTAACTTTATTCAACATACCTTTCGCTTCTGATGCAATACCGGAAATTGCATCATAATCGATGTTTTCAGGAATTTTTTTATCTTCCATTTTGTTCATTCTTTCAACTTGTTGCATGGATTTCTCAATATAACCTTCATATTTAATAAAGATTTCTACTTGTTCAGCAACTTCGCTCGATAATTTCTCTTCCGGTGGAACGATTCTTGAAATTTGCTCATAACTAATTTCTGGACGTTTTAATAGATTAGCAGCTTTCATCGGTTCTTTTAACTCAGAACTTGTTGTTTCTTGCATAACTTCATCTACATGTGCTGCAGGTTTTACAGTAACTTTTCGAAGTCGATCAACTTCTCCTCTAATTTGTTCTTGTTTTAACGTATATTTTGCATAACGTTCGTCACTAACAAGTCCAAGCTTATAGCCGATTTCAGTAAGACGAAGATCCGCATTGTCATGACGGAGAAGCAAACGATATTCTGCACGTGATGTTAGAAGTCGATAAGGCTCATTCGTACCTTTCGTTACTAAATCGTCAATGAGAACGCCAATATAGCCATCGGAACGACCAAGGATAAGTTCATCTTTTCCGAGTGCTCGAGCGGCTGCGTTAATACCAGCCATTATCCCCTGACCTGCCGCTTCTTCATAACCGGATGTTCCATTTAGTTGTCCAGCCGTGTATAAATTACGGATTTTCTTAGTTTCCAGTGTCGGCTTGAGTTGTGTAGGCACAATTGAATCATATTCAATCGCATAGCCCGCACGCATCATTTCAGCTTTTTCCAGTCCTGGAACACTTTCGATGAGTCTTTTTTGAATATGTTCAGGCAAACTCGTCGATAAGCCTTGAACGTAGACTTCTTCTGTATTTCGACCTTCAGGTTCAAGGAAGATTTGATGACGAGATTTATCGTTAAATCGGACAATTTTATCTTCGATTGATGGACAATAACGTGGTCCGGGACCAATCTTCTCTCCAGAATACATAGGCGACAAATGAAGATTTTCATTTATGATTTCATGTGTCAGTGGTGATGTATGCGTGAGCCAACAAGGTAATTGATCTAAAATATACTCTGTCGTTTCAAAACTAAATGCACGAGGTTCTTCATCGCCCGGTTGAATTTCAGTTTTACTATAATCAATCGTGCGGCTATTAACACGTGGCGGAGTTCCTGTTTTGAAACGAACCATATCAAAACCTAATTCGCGAAGATTGTCTGCAAGTTTAATGGATGGCATTTGATTATTCGGACCGCTTGAATACCTTATATCTCCGATCACAATTTCACCGCGTAAAAAAGTACCCGTCGTGATAATAACAGTTTTAGCGCGGTAAATTGCGCCGACTTGTGTAATAACACCTTTTACTTCGTCGTCTTCTATGATTAACTCATCTACTGAAGCTTGACGTAAAATTAAGTTTTCCTCTTCTTCCATAATACGTTTCATTTCTTGTTGGTAAAGCACTTTATCTAGTTGTGCACGAAGCGCACGAACTGCTGGGCCTTTACCGGTGTTTAACATTCTCATTTGAATATGTGTTTTGTCGATGACTTTACCCATTGCGCCGCCAAGTGCATCGATTTCTCGCACAACAATTCCTTTAGCGGGTCCTCCAATGGATGGATTACACGGCATAAAAGCTACCATATCTATATTTAACGTTAATACGAGCGTTGATGCGCCCATACGAGCTGATGCTAATGCTGCTTCTACGCCAGCATGACCGGCTCCGATGACAATACAATCGAACGTGCCGGCTTCAAATTTGTTTGGCATGTTCTTTTCCTTCCTTCTATAAGTTATTTTCCAAGGCAAAAACGAGAAAATAATTCATTTATTAAACCTTCTTGTACAGTATCCCCAACAATTTCTCCGAGAATTTCCCACGTACGTGTAACATCGATTTGAATCATATCGACTGGAACGCCTGCTTCAGCAGCTCCAAGTGCATCTTCAATCGTTTTATGTGCTTTTTGCAGCAATGCAATATGTCTTGCGTTTGAGACATATGTCAAATCCTCTGATTCAAGGTTCCCTTCAAAAAAGAGCGTTGCAATCGCTTCTTCTAGTTCGTCAATTCCTTCATCTTTAAGAAGGGATGTTGTAACGATTTTGCCCTCTTCAACGAGGCTTTCTACCTTTTTCAAATCGACTTTTTGAGGAAGATCCGTTTTATTACTCACAACTATTGTATCCATTCCAGATACTGCTTCAAAAAGTCGTTCATCTTCCACCGATAACTCTTCAGCGCTATTTATCACCAGAAGAATTAAATCAGCTTCTTTTAAGACTTGTCTTGACCGTTCTACACCGATCCGCTCGACAATATCTTCCGTATCGCGAATACCCGCAGTGTCAACCAAACGCAATGGGACACCCCGCACATTCACATATTCCTCAATTATATCACGCGTTGTCCCTGCTATGTCGGTAACAATCGCTTTGTTTTCTTGCACCAAGCTATTTAAAAGCGAAGATTTCCCTACGTTCGGTCTACCGATAATTACCGTAGATAAGCCTTCCCTTAATATTTTTCCCTGAGAAGAAGTCAGAAGTAATTTGTTGATTTCTTCTTTAACCCATGTACATTTTTCCAACATATGAGGTATTGTCATTTCTTCAACGTCATCATATTCAGGGTAATCAATTGTTACCTCAACTTGAGCAAGTGTTTCAACGAGGGCATTTCTAAGTTCGCCAATGAGTTTTGAAAGTTTTCCTTCCATTTGACCCAATGCGACATTCATCGCGCGATCGGTCTTCGCACGGATTAAATCCATGACGGCCTCAGATTGCGACAAGTCAATACGACCGTTTAGAAATGCACGCTTTGTAAATTCACCAGGTTCTGCAAGACGAGCCCCTTCATTTAAAATGAGCGTTAATACTCGATTCACCGCCACAATCCCACCATGACAGTTCACTTCAACAACGTCTTCCCTAGTGAAAGTTTTTGGTGCTTTCATCAAAGAGACCATTACTTCTTCTACAGTTTCACCTGAAACTGGATCGACTAAATGTCCGTAATGAATTGTATGTGATGGTTCTTCTATTAACTTTTTTCCGCTTGGGGATTGAAATACACGATCAGCTATTTGTACTGCTTCGTCTCCGCTCAATCTAACAATGGCAATTGCTCCTTCTCCCATCGGAGTTGAAATTGCAGCTATCGTATCAAAATGCAAAGTTCTCACCTTCCTGGTTAGTTACTCACATGTGGATAAAGTGATTCCGGACATGACTTCCTAACATAGTATAATAACATAAATACGTCGAACGTCATAGTCCTACATCGCATTTTTGTGGATAAATCAAATTTTTGAACATAAAAAAACCGTAAAGCGTTGAACTGCTTTACGGTTTTTTACTATTATCGAATTGGTTCAATGACTAGATAGCGGTATGGATCAGATCCTTCTGAATAAGTTTCAATATCCAATCGGCTCGACAAAGAATGATGAATGACTTTTCTTTCATAAGCCGGCATCGGTTCAAGTTGAACTTTTCGTCCTGTTCGAACTGCTCGGTCTGCCATTCTTTCCGCTAATTGTTCCAATGATTGTTCACGTCGTCCGCGATAATCGCCAACGTCGATTCGAACAACTTTAAATTGACTTGAATTTTTATTTGCCACCAGTTGACCTAACTGTTGCAACGCATTCAATGTTTGACCACGTTTACCAATTAATAAAGCAGCTTTTTCACTTTCCAATTGAAAATTAACATACTTCCCATCTATTTCATAAGAAATATCAAGATCATCGATTTTCATTTCTTCTGCTACACTGGATAAATACTGCTTAGTTTCCTTTATTGCATCTTCATCTGAATCTACATCTACATCATTTGATAAATTTCTACCTTCTTTTACAACATCTTCTATTGATTCAATAGATTCGTCGTCAAGCGCTATACTTTTCGTTTCGGGCGTCTCTTTTTCATTCGTGTGAATAGGAATAACTTTGTCAATGACAGTAATTTTCACTTCTGCTTCTTTTGATCCGATACCAAAAAAACCTTTTCTTCCTTGATCAAGTACTTCAACTTTTACTTTATCACGGGAGACATCGAGTGTTTGTAATGCCGCTTTGATCGCCTCTTCAACAGTGGCTCCCCTTTGCGTCATCATTGTCATTTTCTTTTCCCTCCTACTTTTGCAGGTATCACTTCATCTTTTTTCGCTGGTTTATAAATGAAATAGTTTTGAATGACAGAAATAATATTACCGATTACCCAATAAAGTGATAGTGCTGCTGGTAATACAGTACCGATTCCGATAATAAATAAAGGCATAATATACATCATCATTTTCATCTGCGGATTGCCCATTGCAGGACCAGTACGGAGAACAATGAATTGCATGATTCCTGCAATAACTGCAAGTGTAATACTCGGCACGGCTAGTTCGAACCAAAGAATCGATCCAAGTTCAATTTCCGGCGTATTATTCATACGGCTAATTGCATGATAGAAACCAATCAGAATCGGCATTTGAACAAATATCGGTAAACAACCTGCTGCTGGATTGATTTTTCGTTCCGACATTAATTGTTGCATTTCAGTACGATACTTTTCTTGCGTCACTGCATCTTTTGATTTGTATTTTTCTTTTAAAGCATTTAGTTCAGGTTGCAACTCTTGCATTTTTTTCGAGCTTTGTGTTTGTTTAATCATTAATGGTAGTAAGACAAGTCGAATAATGATTGTTACCGCGACAATTCCATAACCGTAAGTACCCAATAGGTCTTTAAATAGTGTAATTAGAGAAACTAACGGCCAAACAATGTATTTATTCCAAAACCCATCACTGTTTTCATAAATTGGTTCACTAAATTCAGTACATCCAGCCAAAAATAATGTCAGCATCGTCAACATTAGGACTAATCCTATTCTTTTGTTCAAATCGGCTCCCCCAAATCGTATCTTCTTACATTAAGTTTATCATTTTCATATGTATGTTTCTACTTACCATTTTTTTTTATCACACGTGCAATACGCAAAACATGCTGCAAACTTTTCTTCGTTTCATGAAAGTCCTTTGATGCCGCTTGATGCCTTGCAATAATAATGTAATCCATATCATTTTGAATTTCATCTTTCATTTCCAAAAAAGATTGTCTAATATAGCGTTTTATGCGATTTCTTGTCACCGCATTGCCAATTTTTTTGCTAACAGAGAGTCCAATACGAAATTCGGCTTGTCCCTCTTTTCGGTAACAATAAACGACAAATTGTCGATTCGCAAATGATTTTCCTCTTTTAAAAACAAATTGAAATTCTTTATCTTTTTTAATTCGCTGGCGCTTATTCATTAAACTTACACCTGCTCCGTTACTAGTATTGGTTTTATATAAAATTTCGAAAAGGCTGTCTGGCTTCATAATATCATGTTCCAGATCAACCTTTTCGAAACAACAAGTTCTACAAAAAAAAGACCACTGGATGTCAGTGGCCTTATGCTGAAAGTTTTTTTCTTCCTTTGAGCCTACGAGCTGCGATAATTCTGCGCCCGCTTTTCGTGCTCATTCTTGCACGGAAGCCGTGAACTTTACTACGTTTTCTTGTATTTGGTTGGAATGTACGTTTTGTCATATTAAGACACCTCCTGCTTGATTGTCATTGAAACCGCGTGACAGTCCTAATAAGTATAATGAAATTCTTATAAGATGTCAATCATTTATTTTAACAAAGTACTCTCCACATTTATTCTTTCCAAGATTAGTTATCCACATACCGAAATCAAAAATCTGAAAATCCTTGTGCATACAAATTTAATTATTTTTTTCTCTGTCGACAGTTATCGACAAGATTTTCACATATAAACGCCTGTGGATAAGGGTTTTATCAACAACGAATTAGATTGTGGATAAGGCCTTAGACTCCTTGTAATAATCGACGTTGCCTGTTACAATGAGAAAGATTTAATTGTGCACAATCTAAAAACCAAATTTGTTATCCACAATTGTTGATACGTTGTGGATAATTTTTTCCCCACTTTTGCATAATTGTTATCCACACGAGTGAATTATGTGTATAATACATATTTCCGCATATGTAGATTACATAGTAAAGGAGGTAACTAGTTGAAGCACTTAGAAGAATTATGGACAAAAGTGTTGTCGCAAATAGAAGAAAGAATTTCAAGGCCTAGTTTTGAAACGTGGCTCAAATCGACGAAATTAATCTCTTATGAAGAAGAGGTTGTTACAATCGCCGCTCCAAATACGTTCTCTAAAGATTGGCTTGAAAATCATTATGTCCATTTAATAACTGGCATTTTATCCGAATTAACTGGGGAGGATCGGTTAATTCGATTTATCGTGCCTAAAGACATGCAAGAAAATGACTTTATGTTACCGAAACCGATTGAAAAAACTGTCGAAACGGTGAATTCAAATTCAAGGGCTGGCATGTTGAATTCCAAATACACGTTTGACACATTCGTTATTGGCTCGGGTAACCGTTTCGCGCATGCTGCTTCGCTAGCTGTTGCAGAGGCACCAGCCAAGGCTTATAACCCTCTCTTCATATATGGAGGCGTTGGTTTAGGAAAAACGCACTTGATGCATGCGATTGGTCATTATGTAATTGATCAAAAACCAGATGCAAAGGTCGTTTATTTAACATCTGAAAAGTTCACCAATGAATTTATTAATTCAATTCGTGACAATAAAGCCGTTGAATTCCGAAATAAGTACCGGAATGTAGATGTCCTATTAATTGATGATATTCAGTTCCTTGCTGGAAAAGAACAAACACAAGAAGAATTCTTCCATACATTCAATACGTTGCATGAAGAATTCAAGCAAATCGTCATATCCAGTGATCGGCCGCCAAAAGAGATTCCAACTTTAGAAGATCGCCTCAGATCCCGCTTTGAATGGGGGCTTATCACAGATATAACGCCGCCAGATTTGGAAACGAGGATTGCGATTTTACGGAAAAAAGCTAAAGCAGATGGTCTACTGGATATTCCAAACGAAGTCATGATGTATATCGCAAATCAAATCGACACGAATATACGTGAATTAGAAGGCGCTCTTATTCGAGTCGTCGCTTATTCCTCATTGGTTAATAGCGACATAACAATGGATTTGGCAGCAGATGCTTTAAAAGATATTATTCCAAATGACACGCCGCGTACTGTGACAATCTTAGATATCCAAAAAACAGTTGGTAGTCACTTTAACATGCGTTTAGAAGACTTTTCTGCGAAGAAACGTACGCGTGCTGTTGCATTTCCGCGTCAAATCGCTATGTATTTATCACGAGAGCTTACTGATTTTTCTTTACCGAAGATTGGTTCTGAGTTTGGTGGACGAGATCACTCAACTGTTATACACGCGCATGACAAAATTCGATCAATGCTAAAAGATGATCAATTACTACAACAAGATATTCAAGATATAAAGAAACTACTTGGGCGCGGTTAGACTGTTAGTAACCTAGAATAACTAGTGCATACTTATAAACTAGTTATGAACATGTGGAAAACGTGAGACTAGTAATGAAATAGGACTTATCCACGTATCCACAGGCCCTATTACTATTACTACTATTTTTAATAACTAATATAAATATATAGGCGAGGGGTATGACATGAAATTTGAAATTAAAAGAGATGAACTTCTCGATGGCTTAAATGATGTAATGAAAGCAATCAGTCAAAAAGTAGCCATTCCAATTTTGACAGGTATAAAAATCGAAGTGAATGAAAAAGGAATGACGATGACAGGTAGTGATTCTGACATTACAATCTGTACATTCATTCCAGCGGAACGTGACGGAGAATCATTAATTAAAGTAATCGAAACTGGTAACATCGTTTTACAAGCAAGAGTCTTTAGTGAAATTGTTCGTAAACTACCGACCAATGAAGTGAAAATCGAAATTAAAGATGGTTTCCAAACATTAATTCGCTCAGGTAAATCTGAATTTAAATTAATCGGTTCAAATCCTGATGATTACCCTGTTCTTCCGGATGTAAAGGACGAACATAGTTTTTCACTTCCTGCCGATCTCATGAAATCAATTATTCGTGAAACGGTATTCGCCGTATCTCAACAAGAAACGCGGCCAATTTTAACAGGCGTACAATGGGTAGCTGAAAACGGAAAACTTTCTTGCGTAGCTACAGACAGTCACAGACTTGCAAGAAGGCTTACTTCTCCAGAAGAAATGCCGACAGATCCATTAAGCATTGTTATTCCAGGTAAAAGCCTTCAGGAATTAAATAAAATATTGCCTGATAATAATGATCCGATTGAAATTCTAATCACTGAACAACAAATACTATTTAAAACGGCTAACGTATTGTTTTATTCCCGATTACTTGAAGGAAATTATCCCGATACATCTAGATTAATCCCAAATGAAAATAAAACATCGGTGATAGTTAACGGTCGTTCTTTACTACAAGCGATTGATCGTGCATCATTACTAGCAAGGGAAGAACGTAATAATATCGTTCGTTTTTCAACAGATGAAGGCAAAGTCATTGAAGTTTCTTCAAATTCACCTGAAGTAGGAAATGTTGAAGAAATGGTTGAAGCCATTAACGTAACAGGTGAAGAACTAAAAATTTCATTTAGTGCTAAATACATGATGGATGCTTTACGTGCAATTGACGGGCAAGATGTAGAAATACAATTTACCGGCGCAATGCGACCATTCATTTTAAAATCAGTGAACGATGACTCAATTCTTCAACTGATTCTTCCGGTTCGAACATATTAATAAAAAAGGATAGTCGATAAAAGACTATCCTTTTTTACTTATTGCCGAACTTCTTGTAAAATAGAAAGAACCATTAAATTATGAAAGGTTGAACGCGAATTGAATGATTTAAAAATAAATACAGAATTCATAACGCTTGGCCAGCTACTCAAGATGACGAACGCTATTAGTTCCGGTGGCATGGCTAAATGGTATCTCGATGAACATATTGTTTATGTGAACGGTGAAGAGGAGCAGCGTCGTGGAAAAAAACTACGCAATGATGATGTTATAAAACTGCCCGAGGTCGGCACTTTTAAAATTATTGAAGAGACAAATGGCTCATCGGATGTTTATTGAGCAACTTGCTTTAACTAATTACCGAAACTATAAAACCCTTGATTTATCTTTTTCCCCGCAAATCAACGTATTAATCGGCGAAAACGCACAAGGAAAGACGAATATCATGGAAGCAATCTATGTACTTTCAATGGCAAAATCGCACAGGACATCAAATGATCGTGATTTAATACGTTGGGACGAAGAATATGGTAAAATAGAAGGTAGCGTCCAGCGTAAATATGGGAGACTTCCGCTAGAACTTATTATTTCTAAAAAAGGAAAGAAAGCGCGAGTCAACCATCTCGAGCAAAATCGTTTAAGCCTTTATATCGGGCAATTAAATGTTGTGATGTTCGCACCTGAGGATTTAAATCTCGTGAAAGGAAGCCCGTCCGTAAGAAGACGATTCCTTGACATGGAGATTGGCCAAATATCTCCGGTATATCTTCATGATCTTTTAACGTTCCAAAAAATATTAAGGCAACGAAACGCGATATTGAGAGATAATCGCGGTAAATCTAATTTTAATGATGTCATGTTTGATGTATATACAGAGCAGTATATTCAAGTGGCTGTACAAATTATTCGTAAAAGATTTTATTTCATGGAACTTCTTCAAAAATGGGCGGAACCGATTCACCAAGGTATTTCCCGCGGAATGGAATCACTTAAAGTATCATATGGAACACTAAAAGGCATTGAATCGGGGCAGACTCAAGAAGAAATGGAATCCGTGCTTGAACAAAGACTACTTGAAATGCGGCAACGCGAATTGGATAGAGGTTTAACACTCATCGGTCCTCATCGTGATGACCTGCATTTTTTCGTCAACGGATATGATATCCAAACTTTCGGTTCGCAAGGTCAACAACGAACAACAGCTTTGTCTTTGAAACTCGCTGAAATTGAACTTGTGAAGCAAGAAGTCGGGGAATCACCCGTATTACTTTTGGATGATGTGTTATCTGAGCTAGATGATTATCGACAATCTCATTTATTAAACACGATTCAAGGAGAAGTTCAAACCTTTGTTACAACGACGAATATAGCTGGGATTGATCATGAAACAATTCGCCAAGCCAATATTTTTGAAGTAAATGCAGGATCAGTAGTTAACAAAGAGTAAAAGTTAGGTTTTGTGCATATGCACGCACGTATCATGCTAGGTGGTATACGTTCAGAAAGGAAAGGTGAACAAGCTTGGCAATGGAAGAAAAGAATTTACAGGCCTATGATGAAGCCCAGATTCAAGTACTAGAAGGATTAGAAGCTGTACGAAAACGTCCCGGCATGTATATTGGGACAACAAGTTCAAGAGGCCTTCACCATCTTGTATGGGAGATAGTTGATAATAGTATTGATGAAGCGCTGGCTGGTCATTGTGATCACATTGAAGTAGTAATGGAGAAAGATAATTGGATTCGCGTCGATGATAATGGTCGTGGGATTCCGGTCGGGATTCAAGAATCTACAGGAAGACCTGCTGTTGAAGTAATTTTTACAGTTCTTCATGCCGGAGGTAAATTTGGCGGTGGTGGGTATAAAGTTTCAGGTGGATTACACGGTGTTGGTGCTGCTGTAGTTAACGCATTATCCGAAACTACTGAAGTTTACGTTAACCGAAACGGGAAAAGGTATTATATTAAGTTCGAAAAAGGTGTACCTGTAGTTGAATTGAAAGAAATAGGTACCTCTGAAGAAAACGGTACAAGTGTGCGATTCAAGGCCGACCCTGAAATTTTTAAAGAATCAACGACATTTGAATATGATATTCTTGCAAATCGTTTACGTGAGCTAGCTTATTTAAACCGCGGTCTTCGTGTTTCTATTTTCGATGAACGTGATGACGAAGAAAGAACTAACTCATACCACTATGAGGGCGGTATTAAATCTTACGTAGAGCATTTAAATAAGAAAAAAGAACCGATTCATGAAGAACCTATTTTTATTGAAGGTGAACGGGATGATATAGCTGTTGAAATTGCGATGCAATACAATAGCGGTTTTTCAGAAAATATCCATTCATTCGCGAATAACATTAATACGTACGAAGGCGGAACGCACGAGTCAGGTTTCAAGACCGCATTAACACGTGTTGTAAATGACTATGCGCGTAAAAATGGTGCACTTAAAGAAGCCGACCCGAACTTATCGGGAGATGACGTTCGAGAAGGTCTAACAGCGATTATTTCGATAAAACATCCAGATCCGCAATTTGAAGGCCAAACGAAAACTAAACTGGGTAACTCTGAAGTAAGTACCATTACAAACTCATTGTTTTCAGAAGGACTGCAAAGATTTTTACTTGAAAATCCATCGACTGCCCATAAAATTATTGATAAAAGTTTAATTGCAGCACAAGCACGATTAGCTGCAAAAAATGCGCGTGAATTTACACGTAGAAAATCTGCATTGGAAGTTTCAAGTTTACCGGGTAAACTATCCGACTGTTCTTCTCGGGATCCAGCAATAAGTGAATTATATATTGTTGAGGGTGATTCAGCCGGCGGTTCTGCTAAAAATGGTCGTGATCGACACTTCCAAGCAATTCTGCCACTCCGAGGAAAGATTCTTAACGTTGAAAAAGCACGGTTAGATCGAATTTTGGGGAACGCTGAGATCCGTATGATGATTACTGCACTAGGTACGGGAATCGGTGAAGAGTTTGCGCTCGAAAAGGCGCGTTATCATAAAGTTGTTATTATGACGGATGCCGACGTTGACGGTGCTCATATTCGAACACTATTACTAACGTTCTTTTTCAGATTTATGCGTCCGTTAGTAGAAGCAGGATATATTTATATTGCCCAGCCACCGCTTTACAGAGTGAAGCAAGGCAGGTCTGAGCAATATTGTTATACAGAAGAGCAGTTAAACGAAATATTAGAAGGTCTTCCGCAGACTCCTAAACCTGTCATTACCCGCTATAAAGGGTTAGGTGAAATGGATGCGGAACAATTATGGGATACAACAATGGATCCAGATCAAAGAACATTGTTACAAGTAGAACTAGAAGATACGATTACCGCTGACGAGACATTCCAGCAATTAATGGGCGATGATGTCGAACCGCGTCGAAAATTTATCGAAGCAAACGCTCAATATGTGCAAAATATAGACACGTAATAACAGAAGGTATTGAAAGGAGTTTACCAACATGGCAGATATGCCGAATCGTGGTGTCCAAGGGATTAACATTAGTACGGAAATGAAAACTTCATTCCTCGATTATGCAATGAGTGTTATCGTTTCTCGTGCACTTCCAGACGTAAGAGATGGACTAAAACCGGTTCACCGCCGTATTTTATACGCAATGCAGGATTTAGGGAACACTGCAGATAAACCGCATAAAAAGTCTGCACGTATTGTCGGGGATGTAATCGGTAAGTATCACCCGCATGGTGATAGCGCTGTTTACGATACGATGGTACGTATGGCACAAGACTTTAACTATCGGTATATGCTTGTTGATGGACATGGGAACTTTGGTTCTGTCGATGGTGACTCTGCAGCCGCAATGCGTTATACAGAATCTAGAATGTCCAGAATTGCAATGGAACTTTTAAGAGATATCAACAAAGATACAATTGATTATCAAGATAACTATGATGGTCAGGAAAGAGAACCTATCGTTTTACCGAGCCGTTATCCTAATTTGCTCGTCAATGGATCTTCCGGGATTGCTGTTGGAATGGCAACAAATATTCCACCGCATCATCTCGGAGAATCAATAGACGCAGTATTGGCGCTATCGGAAAACCCAGAAATCACGACTGAAGAATTAATGGAGATAATGCCTGGTCCTGATTTTCCGACAGGTGGTATTATTTTAGGCCGTAGCGGAATTAGACGAGCCTATGAAACTGGTCGTGGATCAGTGATTATTCGAGGAAAAGTCGAGATTGAACAAAAGGCAAATGGTAGAGAAACCATACTCGTTAACGAATTACCCTTTCAAGTAAACAAAGCACGATTAATAGAGAAAATTGCCGAATTAGTTCGAGACAAAAAAATAGACGGTATTACCGATTTAAGAGATGAATCAGATCGTACTGGAATGCGAATTGTTATCGAGGTTCGTCGTGATGCAAATGCCAATGTATTATTAAATAATTTATATAAACAAACCGCGTTACAGTCAAGTTTCGGTGTTAACATGTTAGCACTGGTCGACGGTCAACCGAAACTACTTGCATTAAAAGAAATCTTATACCATTACTTAGAACATCAAAAAGTCGTTATTCGCAGACGTACGCAATATGATTTAAAACGTGCAGAAGATCGCGCACATATTTTAGAAGGTTTGCGTATTGCGCTAGATAACATAGATGCAATCATCTCACTCATTCGTGGTTCTAAGAATACGGATGAAGCTAAGACTGGTTTAATTGATAAATTTAGTTTATCTGAGCGCCAGGCTCAGGCGATACTCGATATGCGTCTACAACGTTTGACAGGTTTAGAGCGAGATAAGATTGAAGATGAATATAATTCACTTCAAGTACTAATTACTGAACTTCGAGCGATTCTTGCAGACGAAGTAAAGTTGTTAGAAATTATTCGCGAAGAATTACTTGAGTTAAAAGAACGTTACGGCGATAAACGTCGAACTGAAATTACTCTAGGTGGCGCGGAAATGATTGAGGATGAGGATCTTATTCCAGTCGAGAACTCTGTACTGACACTAACCCATAACGGTTATATTAAACGTTTACCTGCGAGTACATACCGTAGTCAACGTCGAGGCGGTCGTGGAATTCAGGGAATGGGAACAAATGATGATGATTTCGTTGAACATCTGTTAAATACGTCAACACACGACACAATTCTATTCTTTACGAGCAAAGGACGAGTTTTCCGCACAAAAGGCTATGAAGTTCCAGAATTTAGCCGTACGGCGAAGGGTCTTCCAATCATTAACTTGCTTGGTGTAGATAAAGAAGAAAAAGTAACAGCAATGATTCCAGTAGACGAATTTGAAGAAGATAAGTATTTCTTCTTTGTTACTCAAAATGGGATAGCTAAAAGGACGCCTGTTGCAGCATTTGCAAATATTAGATCGAACGGACTCATCGCACTTACACTTCGCGATGACGATGAACTGATTGGCGTTAAAATGACGAGTGGCGAGGAAGAAATTGTCATCGGAACAAGAGATGGCATGCTTATTAAATTCAACGAAACCGATATTCGATCAATGGGTCGTATAGCCGGCGGTGTTCGCGGTATCCGTTTACGCAAAGGTGACATTGCAGTTGGCATGGATGTTGTGGATGAAGGGAAAGAAATCCTGGTCGTAACAGAAAAAGGGTTTGGAAAACGTACACCACAAGAAGAATATCGTATTCAATCACGTGGTGGTTATGGACTTAAAACACTTCATGTAACCGAACGAAACGGATCACTTGTTGCAATGAAAGCTGTAGATGGATCAGAAGACTTGATGCTTATTACAATACATGGCATCTTAATTCGAATGGACATCAGCGATATTTCTGTAATTGGAAGAAGTACGCAAGGGGTTCGCTTAATTCGACTTGGAGAAGATGAACTCGTTGCGACTGTTGCAAAAGTTGTAAAAGATGATGAAGAAGATAATATCGAAGAAGATAGTAACGCAATAGGTGAACCTCAGATTAACGAAGAAGATTCTATAGTAGATGAATCTGACTCCTTAATAGAAGAAGATCCAAATGACGGGGAAGAATAAGTTGATTTAATACACTCTGCCAACGGGCTAACCTAGCCTCGTTGGCATTTTTTCTTCTATGGAATCAACAAAGAGCTTAAGAATAGTTAATGATTAAATCGACCACAAGTTATTTCAATTAACTTTCTATTGTTTTGCTATTGTAATTAAAATAATAAGGTGGTATAGTTATGAATGTCGCCAAACCGACCATATAAAGACCACATAAACGACGAAAAAGAAATTATAAATAGTTGTTGACACAGTCAAGCAAGTTTGGTATGATATAAGAGTTGCTGTCGAGAGATGGTAACGCAGAAGATAATATGTAAGCGAAATTCATACTTATATAATGAACCTTGAAAACTGAACAGCAAAACGTCAAGATATAATGTTTCGTTAAATCGAAACAAAACGAATCTTCGGATTCAAAGTCAGCAAAATGAAACTCGAGCTATTCAAGTTTCTCTATTATGGAGAGTTTGATCCTGGCTCAGGACGAACGCTGGCGGCATGCCTA